>JAUZOQ010000130.1 GCA_030706385.1 Bacteroidota bacterium
GCAGCTCTCGCTGTCATGCCTACGCTTCGCTTGAAGATCTAAGGATTTATTTTTATTTAATGATCTCTCTCTACGCCTGCCGCTCGCTGCGCTCGCGTCAGGCTCCGTTCGAGATGACCGGGTAGTCGTTAGTCGTTGGCATGAGAAAGCTGGTAGTTGTTAGCTGGTAGCTGGTAGACGTTGGGACTATCTCCAGTGGGACGTCCGCCGCGGCGGGTCAGTCCGTCCGACGAAGTCAGCTCCGCAGAACGGACTAAGAGTCCGTTCCACTGAATGCGGTCCGCTCCCCTTCCCCGACATCAGACTTCGGACATCAGACTTCGGACTTCCCCTTCCCCCCCGCCCCTCATGGAATTCTTTTCCTTTTATGGTGTTTTCAAATCCCCGAAATTTTTCGGCGGAGTTTAGAGGGAAAACGCAATATGTTCACGATTATCGTCATTTTCATCATCATTTTGTGCATTCTGCTTACGCTGGTGGTTCTGGCGCAAGCTGCTAAGGGCGACGGGCTTGCAGGCGGTTTGGCTGCTCCGGGCTCGGTCGGAACAATGTTCGGCGTTCGCCGTGCCTCGGATTTTCTGATGAAGGCGACGATCATTATCGCCGGCACCTTTATTCTTTTTACGATGATCGCCAATCGCGTATTTCTTCCCTCGGGCGGAAATGCGATCCAGAATGTTGTGCGCGAAGGCACGCCTCCTCCTGTCTCGCCATCTCCGGTGCAGAACAGCGCTCCGCAATCGGCACCGCCCGATCAGGCTCAGCCGACTCCGAAGACGAAATAATTTTCTTGCATCTATCGAAAAAAAGGCGGGTTTTCCCCGCCTTTTTTATTTGCCCCGAAGGTAAACGTGATTCAGCCTATCCGTGTTAATCTATCGTAGCTCTCACCGACTACGCAAGGTATCAGGTTGTTCGTGAAAAAAAAGGAGAATACGATCATGCAAAAAACATTTGTAGTTACTGTCGTTACTACATTCTTGCTCGTTGCTGCAACGGCGCATGCCGGCCGCTTGAAGGTCTACTCATTTCCGAAACAGATCGCTGCAGGCCAACTGGCAACCATCGTTTTCGAGAATCCGGAGCCTGAGCATCCGATCTCGCGTAATAAATGCACGGCGGAAAAACTTATTGCCTGGGTTAAATCCGATGTGCCCATCCTTCGCATCGAACAAAAAGGCAAGCAGGTTTTTACATCGTTCGGATCGTATCTTTCTGAGAACGACAGCGTGATCGCAACCTACATGGTGCCGGTAAGCCTTGAGCCGGGTGAGGCCACGCTCTATTTGCTCAACGATCACGATGCAAGCGTCCCCTATAAATTCACTGTTGCACCCACGATGCAATGCAAATTGAAACGAGTTGCCGCAGGATATATTTCACCTCTGGGAAAGATCACCGTAATCGGCGAGGGATTTATGCCGGCCGAGATTTTAGATCCTACGAATGCGATCAAGGAATTGCAGATGAATGTCGGCTACGATAAGATGTCGCTTCCCGAGCAATGGACGACACTTCACCGCCGTATGGCCAATGACTGGGCACGCGTTGCGATGGGTGATTTCCTGCAGGTCGAGCAAGGCGGAAAGAAATGGGAGCTTTTTGTCGAAGGCTGCGGATTGCTTAAGGAAGGCATGACGCTGGATTTCATCGCCCCGCCCGATCTCAAGCCCGGACCGGCATCTCTGAGTATGGTATTACGAAGAGATAAGATCGCTGCTGCAACGAGCGAGCCGATCACCGTAACCGTGCAGTAGCTTACGAATTCTTTTTCGAAAGGATATTCTCGTACATGCTCTGAATGAGCAAGTCCTTGTTGAACTCTACGACGATATCGAGATTGAAGTGAGAGGGTTTGGTCTTCTCCGTGCGGACAAGAAAATACTCTGCATTGAATTTTGCTTCGTATCCCCACAGGCTTCGTTCGATCTTCAGCGTCTTCCAATGGATCTTCACCTTTCCGGATTCGATCTGCGATTTTTCCGCATCTTCGCGCAATGACTTCACGGCATCGGCATCGGAGATATTGAATTTCGAATAGAACCGGAAGAGATTATCGGTAAAATAATCCTCAAGCTTGTCATAATCCTTATCGAAGAGAGCTTTGAAATATCCTTCGAGATTTTCGCGGATCTCGGCCTGAATATCTTTCGGCAGCGGCGGAACGACAGCTGAATCGCGTTTCAAAAAATGCTCGAAAGGAATTTCGTTGATATTGATGGCAAAATTCAAATTGCCCTCGCCCATTCCTCCCGAAGTAATGCCGATCACCTGGCCATCGCTATTGAAGAGGGCTCCTCCGCTGCTGCCGAAAGTTATGGCCGTCGTCGTCTGGATCACCTTTCCATCGAATCGCAAGCCCGATACGATGCCTGTCGAAAGCGTCTGTGTCAGGCCTTTCGGATTTCCCACAGCGAAACAATCATCGCCGATCTCCACGGCGCTATCGCATTTCTTGACGTATGGGAAGGACTGGTCTCCGCCGCCGACTCGAAAGATCACATAGTCTTTTTCTTCGCTATAGCCAAGGATCTGCGAGATCGGATACTTCTTGTCATCATCGGTAACGGCAACGGCTTTGCCGGCAGATTCGAATACGTGATAGTTACTGATGGCAATTCCGGAGCTATCGACAAAAAATCCCGAGCCTTGTGCCGTATCGGTATTATCGACAGTGTAGATCAGGAAGACTGCGCTCTTGAGCTTCTTATATAATTGCTTCAGCGGCATGACATTCTTTGCGCCGGCACCCGGTTGTACCGATGCAGTCTTGTATTTCGAAAGGCTATCGGATAAAAACTTCAGCGAATCACGAAGCGACTTGCCTTCGACCGGCTTGACGCTATCGTTACTCCGGCAGGAAGCAAGGAAAAAAATCGTGCAAAGCAGAATGGATAATATGTTCCGGAAAGATAAGTTAGACATTGAAGTTCGGTTACTCGCAGGTTATTCTACTGCAAAGCCCGGTACAAATATAATCAGTCGGAACCTGCTTAGGAGGACTTTCAAGGTTTCCCTTCCGTTTGGAACGACGCCTAAGAAAAACTACTGCCTGATAAGCGTCGATTCGGCGAGAACGCTCTTCGATGCCGAGAGAAGTTGCAGACGGTAGACTCCGCGAGGTGAGTTTTGCGAGAAATACTCCGATGCTTGCGGCATTTCGGAGACGACTCTGCCCAGCATATCATAGATCCGGATCGTTGAGTACTGCGGAGCGGAACGAATAGACCACACTCCTGTCGTCGGATTCGGAACGATCGTCACTGCCTGCTGCGCAGATGAAGATGCTACAGGAAAACCTTCTGTAGGTGTCGCGATACACACCAAACGCGTTGTCGAGCTATCCGAAGGGACTTTATCATTATAGAAGTGAAGATAGACACGTCCTGTACCCAAAGTTTCGCCGACGTAGAAATAAACGATCACCGATTGCGACGAATGTGCCGAGACTCGAACGATCGATGTATCCTCTTCGGGGCTCAGACAAACATTCGTGCAGATGGCAGTCTGCCAACCTTCCGGCATCTTCGAGCTATTATGCCTGCGCAAATGAATGATGGCTCCGGCATCGGAATTATTCACCAGCTTCCCATTCAGAGAGACGATCTTTCCGGGTTTCGTATAGATGGTATCTTTTGTCGTAAGCTCGAAGGTGACAATGCCGGTATCGGCAGCGTCATCCGATCTTTGATTGGTGAGCAATTCATGAATATCGTTATCGATCGAGTACCCCTGAATATTCAACCACGGTTCCTTCGAACGCACAATTCCCTGAGCGTCGATGAGATAGGCAATGTTCGGTGCAGGGCCGTAGGTTTTAAACCATTGGTTGCACGGGCCATCGATGAGAATGGGCGCGTTGATCGTCCGTCGCCTGATAAGATCACGTTCGATCGATCTGCGTGCGCCATAGGTTTTCGGCTGACGGTAGAGCACACTATCGAATTCGTTTGCTTGTTCGACATTAATGAATTCATCTCCGAATGGTGATGTATCGATGACCGGATGCGCCTCTGCCGTATAGATGACATACACATTCAGAACATCTCCGTATGAGGAGACTACACTATTAATGGTTTGAATATTATTCCGAAACACCGGGCAGGTAAAACTTCCGCTTACAAGAAGAACGGGTTTGCCGCTGGCGAGAATCTCGGAAAGAGAAGTTGGTTTGCCCGATTGGTCGTAGAGTGTAAAATCGAATGCCGTATCTCCGGGATAAAGGCCGGCATTAATAAAATCGGTGGAGTAAACGCCGAGCGGGCAGATACTTTCGCTATCCTGCGGGAGAGCATCTACTCCGATGCTGTGTCGGAGTATTGGCTGCCCCCAACCGATTCCCGTGGCAGTGAACAGTACAACAATCGATATCAAAAAGCTACGCATATGCAATCCTTACCCAAGACCAGAAAACCTATTCTGTCTATTAGTAATACTTTGAACGAGATTAAGATGTTACAAAAATACCGGGGCAAATCCTAGCCCCACTACTGATGAACTACTGATTTTATGCGGGTTCCGGAGGTATCGTTACGTGCACGGGCATAGATCAGATCTTCTTCAAAACTTCTTGAAGTGTGTTATTTTCATCCAGTTGGAGCTTCCGGCGGATGTGTAGGCGGTGGCTTTCAACGGTGCGGATCGAAATATTCAACGCTGTTGCGATTTCGGCGGAAGACATCTCTAAATGGATCAGTGCACAGATCTTTTCCTCTGCTTTGGAAAGTGACGGGTATTTGCGACGTAATACACGCATGAAATGGGATTGCAGACCTTCGAGCTTCTGCGAAATATCATGCTCGGAATCGGAATCCCGGAGTTTTTCATTTACTTCGCGTAAAATCGGCTTGAGCACTTCCTGAGTTTCTTTCGAGTAATTGAGCAGCGAAGAACTTCCTTTTCGCAATTTGACAAGGACTTCGTCTTTTTTCCGGACTTGCCGCATCAATCCGGCAAGCTCTTCGGTGAGCCGTTCGACGTCGCTTGTCAACTCCTGGTTCTCGCTGCGAAAGACCGCATCGCCCGTTTGCTCCAATCGCTCCTTAAATCGCTCCTGGATGGCGTGTGTATTCGAGGCCAAGTGGGCCTGAAGGAGCCGCGATTCCGAGAGCTGGAATCGTTCGAGATACCGGAATGCTTCATCGATCTTTTCCATCTCCTTGTAGCAAAGGTAGAGATACTTCAGGCATCGGACTTCCGGTTCGAGCTCTTTGGATCTTGAAGCAAGCTCCAATCCTTGCCTCAGCATGGGAATTGCCTCATCATATTTCTGAAGAAGAAAAAATGTCTTACCTGCTAAGGAGAGTATCTGGCTTTTCGAAGAATGCAAACCTCGCTTCTTCGAAGTCTCCAGTGATTGTTCAACCCAGGAGTAGGCATGCCGAAAATCACCGGTGGCAATATAGTAGCGTGCAAAATATATGCAGAGATCAACTTCCAGTTCCGGCCGCTTCAGGTGGCGAATCTCTTTCCAGGCTTCTTTTAGATCGGCAAAAGCTCCGGGATAATCTCCCATCTTTCGTTTAATATCGCCGATCCTGGAGAGCACTTCCACACTCTTCAGCTCATCGCCGGAGGATTTGTAAAGCTCCAACGAGCGCCTGAAAAAATCGATCGCCGAAGCATAATCCGGAATCCGCGCATAGATCGTGCCGGCATTGCTGAGGGCGCTTGCCAACTCCTGTTTTTCCCCAAGCTGCTGCCAGAGTTCGAAATTCGCATCGAGATAATACAGCGCCTTGACATAATCCATGCGCGAGGCTTCGGCAACGGCCAGGATCCTCGTTGCAAGAGCAAGCTTAATCTCGTTATTCCTTCGGGATTTTTCCGGCGTTACCTTCTGATCTCCGAGACGATCGGCGCTTACCAAGACCGGTTCACTTGCGGAGCCGGCAAACTGGATGGCTCTTCGTGCATCATAAACTTTGGCAGAAATGGCAGAAGCTTCTTCGTATTCTTGCTTTTCGAAAAGGATCAGCGCATGAACAAGTTGGACATCCATCAACCCATCCTTATCCTTCAATTTCCGAAACAAGGATTTGGCATCGGCAAGACGGCGGAAGGCTTCATCGAATAATCCTCCGTTGCCTAACCAGCGCGACAGATTCAGATTTGTTTGTGCAAGAAAAAGAGGAAGTCCGAGTGTCTGGCTGAGGGCAAGTGCTTCGCGCAACAATCCGATCGCATAATGTACCTCTCCCCGTTCGGAAGCAAGCGCAATGGAATTGAGCAATGGGATACGCTGCCGTGGGTCCCGGATCGCCATAAGCTTGAGGCGATCGGTATCTCCGGTAGTCTTCTTCTTTTTTGATCCCGCTTTCTTCATGGGCATGAACCCTCGTATTCGGACGGATCCGCAGCAAGAAGTTCGTCTCTTTTCGCATTCGTAATTCTTACCGATCGGGAAACAAAGACGCGGCCAAACATCTACAAGGATAAAGCAGCCGATGCAGGAAGCTTCGCCCCTCGATTGCCGAGTATGATTACGATTGCAGTGACAACTGATGCAATGATGAATGCACGCAAGACCGAATCCCGACCGCACGAGATAGTCGGTAACGTAAGAAAAAGAGCAATCGGAATTGTCCTTTTTATCGGTCTATCACACAGAACTATGCAAATTTCGCGCCAATTCGGTACGAATGTAATGAACGCCGATCCGAAATTCTCTGTTGAGCCGGCTCTGAGAAAAAGATCTCTACCCCCAATTCAGATTCACACCAAAAATTCAAGAACACAAACTAAGACACTGTATAGATTATGCCTACTGTCGGATTATTATTTGGAATGGAAGAGACTTTCCCGCCGGCCTTACGGGAAAGGATCAATCAGCTTGGAGAAAAAGATAAGGTCACAGCCGAGTTCTGCTCGATCGATATTTGGCACAGCGATGAGCCCAAGCACTACGATGTCGTGCTCGATCGTATCTCACAGGATGTGCCGTTCTACCGAGCTGTGCTGAAGAACATGATGCTTGCCGGCACGAAGGTTGTCAATAATCCTTTGTGGATGAATGCTGACGAGAAATTTTTTTCGTATGCCATCTGCGCAAAGGCAGGGATCCATGTTCCCAGAACTGCGCTTGTTCCGAGCAAGACGATGCCGCCGGATACAACAGAGAAATCCTTCCGCAATTTGAAATTTCCTCTATCATTCGAAGAGCTGTTCAACTACATCGGCTTTCCCGCATACTTCAAGCCGCATGCCGGCGGTGGATGGAAGAGCGTTTATAAGGTCAATACTCCGGAAGAATTCTTCAAGGCCTACAATGAGACCGGAGATCTTGTGATGACGCTTCAGGAGAATATCGACTTCGATGAATATTACCGCTGCTATTGTATTGGCAAAGAAGATGTCCATATCATGCCGTACGAACCTCGCAATCCTCATCACGAACGCTACCGTGCAGGATTTTCCGCAAGCGATGCTCTTCGGGAAGAAATGGAAGCAGGATGCATCACAATTTGCGAAACGCTCGGATACGATTTCAATACGATCGAATTTGCGA
>JAUZOQ010000131.1 GCA_030706385.1 Bacteroidota bacterium
CGACGACATTATCCATCATCGGTCCCGGTCCGCAAATAAAGTATTCATTATCTTTCGCGACATCGACATAATGCTTCAGAAGATCCAGGATCTTCTCCTTCGTCATGATGCCCTGCAAATGTGCGGGATGCCCCGATGGTGCAGAATTCAGAATGTGAATTGTTGCAAGCCTGCCGCCCGAGCCGGAAGCGATTTCATCGATCTGCTTCCTAAAAATTATTGACTGCTCATCATTATTCCCATAGAGCAGCGTGATCGAGCTTTGCGGCTCGGCATGAAGCACGGCCTTCATGATCGACATCATCGGAGTGATTCCCGAACCGCCGGCAAAGAGTACGTAATGTTTTTTGTGTGCAGCATTCAGCTCCGAATGAAAATTTCCCATCGGAACCATGACGTCGATCGTATCTCCGGGTTTGACGACATCATTAATGTAGTTCGAGACCTTTCCGCCCTTTACCTTCTTGATCGCAACTTCAAGCTTATCGATTTCAAACGGACTTGAGCAGATGGAGTACGAGCGGCGGATCTCTTCGCCATCGATATAGAACCGCAGGGTCAGATACTGGCCTTGTTTATAGCGGTAGTCTTCTTTGAGATCGGAGGGTACGTCGAAACCAAGCGAAACGGCCTCCGGCGTCTCCCGATTGATCTGCTTGACTTTTAATGGATGAAATTTTGACACGTAGCATCTGAAAACGAGCCTACTAAACAATAAGTTGGCGAAAATGTCGCAAGTAATGAGAATTGGCGGGCTTAGCCAAACATGACTGCCCAACCAGGAAATTTTTTCTATTGATTCAATGTCTTACATTCTCATCCAAACCCCAACATGAAGAACGCCATCATCCTTTTCCTGCTTGCCGCAGTACTTCCGGCCGGCGCGCTTGCGCAGCGCAGCTCAGTATTCTTGAATAGCCGTCCGCTTAGCGGTCCCGGCGAAGTCGATCTACACTTGCCTCTTGGCCTTTTCAGCGGCGCAGCAGCACCGCTTTACGACACAACTTTGGAGACGAGGATCATTACGGCAATGAATGCCGTGTATAAACGAGATCGGGCCGACGCCAAGCATGGCATCGGAGTCAGTATCTCTGTTCCGGGACGTCCGCAATGGAGCGGAGCAATCGGCTTCGATGACGAGACCACTCCGATGGATACGAATCTCGCCTTCGAGATCGCCAGCAATACGAAGACCTTCGTCACAGCGCTTATTATGAAGCTGCAGGATAACGGCATGATCTCGATCAAGGATACGATCGGCAAATGGCTTCCGAAAAAATATCCGAATGTCAGCGGCGCGATCACGATCGAGCAACTGCTCAATCATTCAAGTGGAATCTATGACTATCTCAATGACGATCCGACCGATGCAGCTCTCTATGCATTCTATGACGATCCTTCGACTCCGTGGACTCCGGATTCTATCCTGATGACCTTCGTCGGTCCGCCGAACTTCAAGCCAGGCACGAGCTACCGCTATTCGAATACGAATTTTTTGCTAGCCGGCATGATCGCCGAGCGGGCAGGCGGCGATAAGCTGAATGTTCTACTGCATAAGAATTTCATCGATCCGCTCCACTTAACTCGCACATTCTTCGGAGGCGTGGATTCGGTAACGATTCCTTTTGCGCATAACTGGACGCCGCTCGATACGCTGAACCCGGAGATCGATTATCATGGCCTCGATAAGACCGGCCAGCTTACCGGTGCCTGGGGCGCTGGCAACATGATCTCGGCGACGGGCGATCTTATCCAATGGGTGAACCAGCTTTACACCGGAAAAGTAGTGAGCAAGAATGCTCTGAAGCAAATGATGACGATGCACAAATGGCCGGACGGATCGTCATACGGACTCGGAACACAGTCGGCGCCATATTACACGAAGACGTTCTACGGTCATACGGGAAGCCTGATCGGATTCAAGTCGGCGATGTTCACGAATACTGCCGATTCGGTAAGCCTTGTCGTCTATATGAATTCCGATGCGATCTATAAAGATGTCAGCGTCAACGATTACACCATTGCAGTGCTGAACGAGATCTACCGTGTTGTGAAAAGCGCCGTGCCCGAGAGTTCTGCACCTTCGGTTTCCGTAGAAGTTTATCCTAATCCTGCAACCGATGAGATACATTTTGCTTTCCGTATCGATCGTGAAAGCACAGTCCGCCTTGCACTCTATAATGAAATTGGCGAAGAGATCAGGACACTCCTCAACGAACCGATGACTTCGGGAGTCCATAGCGCAACGATGGATGCAACGCGCCTGCATAGCGGTACGTATTTCTACCGCTTGCAAACCGGTGAGGGAATGACGGCAGGAAAAGTATTTGTGAAGTAATTTTGGTTTCGTCGATGCCACCCGTCGATCGAAGCTAAGGATGTAAAGGGCACGCATAGCGTGCCCTTTGCATTTTTTAAGTTAGCGAGATTTGGTCTTCTCCCGTCCCGCATTTTCATGCAACTTCGATATCCTCCAATTGTTATCATATTGTTGGGACTCATTACGGACATCGAAATAATATGTGTCGTTGCACTATCTTTATCACCGGTTTTCTGGTACTGTTCCCGTTGGTACAATTACGTGCACAGATTAGGATCGATGCTCTCCATGCCGCGTTCAAGGGAATTCCAATCACTGACAGTGTTCTCTATATCGATCACCGCCAGGAGTATATTGGATTTAGAACCTATGACTACTACTCGAATGATAGCGGCTATTCCATTGTCGCAGGTGATACAATAGTACGAATCGATTATTTCACACGGTCCTACTTGGAGCCGGATGGTACGAAAATACCTGAAACATATAAACAGGAAATATTCTTTATTCTTGATACTGCAAGAAACCTTGTTCGCGATTTTTTATTAGAGTATGGATTTTCTGATGTTTCAGGCGGCTGGTTTAGCGACGAAAGGATTCATCTTGATAGTATTGAACTCCGCTATACGGATAACTATTATCATGCTTATATCAGTGGTGACGAGTTAGCTCGAACAGGTTTTTACTTGCAAGCAGAGAGAGGTAGTATCTTGCCGAATATTGCAGGGTGGTTAACGCGGATGAGAGAGTGTGACTCGAACGATTGTGGATCGGTAGAATTGTTTTTGTCAGGTTCACTTCCTCTTCGTGTTGAAGAAGAAGAATATAGGACACAAATTACTGTCTATCCGAACCCGGCATACGACAGGATTACGGTCTCTTCATCATCTTCACTTGGATTAGTAGAGATTCATGATATCCTTGGGAGGATCGCGTTGCAAAAGCAACCTGGAGAATTCGAACAAGTTGTTATTATGATTATCTCTTCGCTTGCACCGGGAATGTATTCTCTGAGAACCAGGAATCAAGTCCAGAAGATATGTATTCAGCACTAACTCAAGAGAGAGAAAGGTAAATAAACGGAGGTGGAACGGCTATCTAATAAGGTGGACCGACCTTACTAGCAAAGAATCCCCCAACCGATACATACAGAAGTACTCTCCCGTAGGAAAATGCGAAAGATCAAAAGTGATCGTGTGGGTGCCCTGATCTTCGAATCTGTCGTCAAGTGTTTGGATGATTTGCCCGAGGCTGTTGACAATCTCGATCTTGGCATAAGCTGATTGAACGAGGTTGAAGTATACGGTTCCGACGCCGGCCATAGGATTTGGAATGAGTGAGATACCAAGCGCCTTCAAATCTGGGTAATGAACCTTGCTGAATTCCGAAATACGCCGACGCCAGACTGCGTGATCGGTCTCTGCAAATACGTACTCTCCATGTGCGAAGAGATTGTAGATTTTGTATCCGTGTAGATTATCTGTGTTGTCTCGCCACAGGTCGCCGTTGTTTGGCGACCAAAAGATTGTGCCGGATGCGAATGAATCGACAACTAAACCTGCAAATACATTCTCACCGCTAAAAGAAAGAAATTGTATTCCTGGCGCCAAGGCATCGTAGGTAATATTCTGCCAGTTCTTTTCGATATCCCTCGAGCGATTGAGCAGGCCGGCCTCAGCATAGAACCATCCGTTATTCATTGCGAAGGCTGTGATTGCATATCCGCTGAAGCTATTGTGTATGGTATCCCAGGTATTTCCCATATCCCTAGACCTGAAAATATTTCCTTGCCAGTTCCCGAATCCGTGATTCTCAGCAATTCCGAAATAAAGGATTTGTTGGTCCCAAACAACTCCGCTCACTCGCCTGTCCTCAGAACCTCCTGAGGAGGATGGATAAATCAGTCTCCAATTATTCCCATAATCAGTGGAGCTAAGCAGCCCGCCACTACCTTCCACGCCTATGATCAGGCTATCGAATGCATAGAACTTGACGATTGTGCTAACTGCAAAGCCTGCTCCGTCTGCTCGCTGCCAAGACAATGCATTATCAGCTGAGCGGTATATTCCGCTGTAATCACTTCCGCTAATAACCTCGGCGATGATAAATCCTCCGGCTTCTGTTACGGTTGAAACACTTCCACCATTACTCACACTGTCAAAGTTTTGACTATAGATATTTTTCCATGTCGTACCATCATCATCCGACCGGAGGAATTGGTGGACGGAATTATCATTGTATTGCACATAAATGTTCTTTGGTGCATCAATGCAAATTGGAACACCTGGGTAACCGGAGATAGCGGTCTTAACCCATTGTGCTTCGAGGACTGAAGATGCGGAAGCAAGTATTGTTAGAACTATTGCTATCCTGAGCCTTCTTTTCATAACAAAAGTGAACTCGTCATACACAATAGACAACTGAGTTCTCAATTCGTTACAATCTTTTTTCAGAAATATGTCAGGCGCTCATGTTTTTCCCTCTGCCCGCTTCAATTCGTCGTAGGCATTGAGGATTCCGTGGATCGTGTTCGGTGCATTGCCTTCGGTGCGATTATTGACATAGGCTTCGAAAAGCCATTGGTTATATTCGGCCTGCATCATTAGCTCTGCAATTGCCCGGCGCATATCGGGCATAGGCTCCAGCGTTTCGGTGTACGGCTCGAAGCGCTTGACGGCCGCTTCATGCTTCACGCCGCGCTTAGTTAGGGCGCGGATGACGATCCGATCGGTCGTGACAATACCCGGACGCTTGATCTGCTCTTCGATCGGAGGCATCCAGGTCTGTGCGTTAATGACGTGCGCAACTTTGTGTGATCGCAGCATAGTAAGATAATCGTCGTAGCCCGGATGAATAAGGATAGGATCGCGCACTTCAACGGCGTATTCGTATCCTGCCGGAATGGCGCCGAGAAATTTGTCCAGATCGGCGACAAAGTGCTCGTAGTCATACTCCTTCGCTGCTCCCCAGCCTTGCTCGAAAAAGAATGGTGAGAATTCGAAAATGATAGCTCCGAGTTTTTCCTTAAAGACATCGCGGATCGGCGCAAGAACATACTGGGCAAAGAGCTTCGGATCGAGATAATATTCGTTCTTCTCCGCCGGCTCAGTTCGCATGAATGAGCGCTCCTGCCGAAGCGTCACGCTTTCGGGACATTTGAACGTCATCTTAAAATCCGGCGGCAATTTTTTTTCGATCCCTTCAAGCTGCTTCAGCTCCGGAAGCCGGTAATACATTGAATCGTTGCAAACCGTAGGAAATACTGTTGCATATTCGGAGAGACTTTCCTTATCGAATTTGGATTTATTGAGAACGGGAATCCCTTTGAGGATGCGGTGGTAATCTTCGTGATACACCTGGCCTAACCAGCCTTCGTATTTCCATGAAGAAGTGCCGAGATAAATTCGCTTTCGTGCAAGCTCATGCAGGCGCGGAATGTCGCGAGCGGGATCGAAGAAGTCGTTCGGGGAATTCATGCAATGGTCTTGCCGATTGAAACGAGAGGGCGCCGAGGAAAATTTCTGGAGAGAAGTATTGTCTCACGGATACATATGTTTTCACCTATCCATGCGCAGCGTACCACTATGGATCCTTAAGACTATAATCTGCTAACGACTAACGACTAAAGACTAACGACCTCCTAACTATTTGCTTCCTCTGTGCCTTCCCGCATGGTGTCGGTTCGCCGCTTGTGCATGGTATTCGGCCTGGTAGTGATGGCCTTGAGCAGTATAGGCATGATAAGCAGCCATTTCAGCATTATCTTCGAGATGATGTTTATGTGCGAGGCGGTGATGCTTCGCTGCTTCTTCGTAATGATGCGCAGCTTTCTCGTGATCGTCGTGATGTTCGGTGTTTGGAGTCATGGTGATATCTAAAGATATGAAAAGCGGGGGTGGGGAGTATTTAGAAAACGTCTTGAAGAGGGGAATGAGTCCGAAAGGCGGCCAGTCCTCTAATGGGAAGCCATGCACTTTGAAAGCCTTGGTTCGAAACCCGCGAATCCAGCCCATTTTGAAGGGTATGAATTTTTATTTATTTTCTTATTTTTCAATAATTTAGCTGCCGAAACGGTTTTATGCGAATTTTGATTTGCAAATCGAATTTTTATTTCGTATATTTGTATTCGCAAGTTCATTCCATACTTCATTAGTGATTGGTATTTTTGTTCGCATGGCAAGCGGACCCACGGTCCCGCCGTTAAGGGAGAAGATATTGATAGCTATGGAGTTATGCCGGCCGGCATGGAAAGCCTGAACTTGCGCCAAAGACACTTTGCTGCAGTCCTTGCAGCAAATACAATCACCAAATCACGGATCCGTGTATTTTTTTCAAGCTATTTCTTATATATCTTATTAGTACCAAATAATCCTATTTATAGAGCCAAAGCCTCTTCTACCCGCCTCGGAGATTGAAACAAAGCCGTCAGTGTTGTGTCAATACTACATAGTGGTGCATTTGAATTTCCTAAACAATGAACCAGTAGATGACGAGCTTCGGCGACAAAGAGTTATGTGAGGCACTGCGGGAAGGCGGGGAAAGCCGTGAACAAGCGTTCGCGGAGCTTTACCGCAGGTATGCCTCGCGTATTTACCAGTATGCTCGCCGTATCCTGAACCGCGATATGGAAGCTGAGGATATTTTGCAGGAGACTTTCCTGAAATTCCTGGGCATTCTGGAAAAAGGAACCGTCATCGAAAACGTCCCCGCATACTTACTGCGCATCGCCCGCAATCTTTCCCTGCGATCGGAGAGCAAGAAACAAGTGACCGTGCCGATCGAAGATTATCACGCCATCTTCAACGAGAATCCGATGGAGACGGAAGAGACTTCGAAGATCCTGCAGATGTCGCTCGATCTGCTTCCGAAAGAACAACGCGAAGCATTGGTATTGCAAGTCTATGGCGGTCTCTCATATAATGAGATCGCAGAGGTGATGGGAGTTCCGATGACGACGGTTCGCAACTGGATCGTACGGGCAAAAGATAAGATGCGCAAGATCGTTGCGCCGTACTTCCAATCATCCGAGGAAGAAACACAGGAATATTAAAAGAGAAAGAAC
>JAUZOQ010000132.1 GCA_030706385.1 Bacteroidota bacterium
ATGCTCTATGATGCTCCTCTAGCGCAACAGTTTGCGGCTGATCTCCTGGACGAGGGTATTTACGTGATCGGGTTCTTCTACCCCGTTGTGGCCAAAGGTCAGGCGCGTATACGTGTTCAGATCTCTGCAGCTCATGAACGCGCCCATCTTGATAAGGCAATTGCTGCATTTACGAAGATCGGGAAGAAACTCGGAGTCCTCAAATAGAGAGCATGCCAAAAGCAGCGCGGAAGAGGAGATACGGCCACTACATACTGCTGGCTTTATACTTTGTCTTCGCCGAACATGCGTTCGCACAATCCGACACGATCTCGCCTCGAGTTGAGGCTAATCAATCGAAGAGCATCCTCCTTCCTTCAATAGCTCCGGCTATCGTTATTGGAGTCGCCCTCTATAATAATTACCATGATTTCTGGAAGAATGCCGAGAAGGTGCCCTTCCATTTTTCGAATGATCCGCCGTATGCAATGCATAACGATAAATTCGGTCATGCATTTTACGCGGCAACGACGGCCGATATCATCAAGTTATGTTATGCGGAAGCAGGAATGGAGAGGAAGACTGCGGCCTGGATCGGCTTCGGATCATCTTTGCTGGCGCAAACACTTGTTGAGATCGGTGATGCATTTCATGGGAGTACGGCATATTACGGCTTTTCGCCCGGAGATGAAGTTGCCGATATCCTTGGCTCGTCTTTCTCGCTAATGAAAGAATACATTCCGGGATTGAGCCGATTCGATTACAAAGTAGGCTTCTGGCCCTCGAGTGCCTATAAGGAGGGAGCCTATCATACCATAATCGATGACGACGAAAGCGAATTTTTTTGGATGAGCTACCAGATCTATCATGACTTGCCCGAGGGATTCCCCAAATGGCTGAATATCGGAATCGGTTATGGTGTACAAAATCTTCTCCAAGTCCAATCCCTTCCCGATCGGAAAGGCACGATCCCTGCTTCGCAGGTTTATCTCGGCTTGGATATTAATTTGAAAGGGCTGCCAATCGAGGGCAAGGCATGGGAAATCATCGCACGATTATTAGACCATTTCCGGATTCCATTCCCTGCCCTGCAAGTTTCTCCCGTCGTTAAGTGGTACTGGCTCCATTCGTAGCATACCTTATCGCCAGTCTATTTTTCGAAACTCCGATCCATCACTTTGAAAGAGAATCGCTCCTTGTTTATCTGTTCGTTCGACCGAAGAGCCTGCCCTGATCCAACGTTTGATGATTGGAATTGAAGGATGGCCGAAGGTATTGTGCTTTCCGACGGAAATAACTGCATACTTTGGCTTTGCAGTTTTTACAAGCGATTCCGATGAACTCGTATGGCTGCCATGATGCGCTACCTTCACGATGTCGCTTCGCACAAACCCTCCGTACATCCCTACTAGCCGCTCTTCATCGCTTGCTTCGATATCTCCCAGCAAGAGGGCGCTTGAGTTCTTGTATACAACCTTCATTGCAAGCGAGTGATGATTCATTCCCTCCGATGAAAGCGGAAGACTGGTTTCCCCGTTGTGCGCTTCGGGATTGAGGACAAATAGATGCACGTCTTCATCAAGAGTTAACTCGGATCCTTGAGAGAGACGAATAACCGGGATATGCATCGCCTGCGAGATGCTATCGAGCCGATACGCTGCATAGCCGGATGTGCGCTCACCAGACGTATAGAGAACTCCACAGGATTCTCCCTCCAATATTGGGACTGCCCCGCCATAGTGATCGATATGCATATGCGTTATAAAGCCACCGCTCAATCCTGTTATTCCTTCGGCCTTCAGAAGGGGTTCGATCGCCCTTTCGGCGATGGCAGTATTACTTTTTGTAATTCCTCCGAAATCTACGAGATACGTCTTCCCGTTCGGAGTTGCGACTAGCATCGCATCACCTTGCCCTACATCAAGAAACAGCAGGGAGACTTTATCGTTTGACCGGACGAGAGAATAGGCGAATTGTATCCTTGCCGAAAATACCATACAGACAAAAGATCCGACAAGTACAACTCTTGCGAAGAAATTCCTACGCAACGGCGCCCGGGTTATATAAAATAATAGTACTATATAGAAGGCGATGAAAATTGTTTGAGGTCTCGGCAATTGAATCACCGACCATTGAAAACTGCCTGAGAAATGCGCAAGCCATGCAATGAGCTTTGTCATCCATAGGAGAGACTCGCCGTAGATCGAAGCAATCCAGCTGCCAAGCACCGACATCGGTAGAAGAAGGAAACCGAAGACTGTAATGACTGCCGCTAAAGGAATTCCCAAGATGTTAATACCGAGACCGACTATCGACACGCGATGAAAATGAAACAAGAATACGGGAAGAAGTCCTATAAAGACAGAGAGCGAGCCGAGCATTCCTTGCAATGAGCGGTATACAATTTTCCATAGCGCGGTTTTCCCTTCCCTTACTTTTTCGGATATCAATAGTCTCTCAAGAGGCGGATAGAAAAAAACTAACGAGAAAACAGCTCCGTAAGAAAGTTGAAAGCCGATATCGAAAAGGTCATAGGGATGAAGCGCTATGGTTACCAAAGCAGCTCCGGCGGTGAGATTACCTATATCGGGTTTTCGTTCAAAGAGCCGGCCGATGAAAAGAAACTCAATAACGATAAATGCCCGTACAACACTTGGCTCCATTCCAACCAGAAGGCAATAGAAAAGCACGCATAGCATTGCCAGCGCGATCCGAACCTTACGAAAGGAAATGCCAAGAAGACGAAGGAGATAAAACGCCAGGAGAGCAACGATACTCACATTAAAACCGCTAACCACTAGCAAATGCGTCAAGCCGGCTCGCTGAAAATCGTCGAGTGTTTCGGAGCTAAGTCCGCTCTTATCGCCAAGCACAACGGCATTCACGAAACCGCTTGTCAGCGAGTCTCCGGTAGAAGAGGAAACCGTGGCTTTTGCGTGCGCAAATAACCCTTGAAAGAATTGCTCTACTTTCTGAATTCTCGATAGGTGCGGAATTGAATCGATACTATAGAGATCGAACGGTGAACGAAGATATGCCCGCGCAGTAATGTCTTCCTTTTCCTTCAAATGGATATCATAGGATATCTCATAAGGATTCTTCGCATGCTCTATATGCTCAAGATCTGCAAATAGCTTGACACGCTGCCCCAATTGCGGAAGGAATCTCTCATCGGCTTTTTCACGTCCTGAGATCGTAACCGATATTTTCTCATGGGCATGAATCGAAAGTGAATCGACCAAAAGCGAATCTGTCTCCAGGAAAAATGAAATTGAGGAAACACTCTGATCGGGACTCGAAATCACCTTGCCGTAAATCACAGATTCACCAGAATAGATTTCAGCCATTTTACTAATGACAGAGTTCTCGAACCGGTATTCTCTGTAACTGAGCAAAAGAAAACCAAAGATGAAAGCGGCAAACGTTCCGACTATATTTGATAGGAGCCTCGATCTGAAAGATAGGAAATACGCGGAGATTCCTGCGATAACTAATAGCAGCGTAGCCATAACAATCTCAAGACGACCGTGCGTATTCGCAAGCCTTGCCAGAGCAATGCCGCTTGCGCATGAAAGAAAACCAATAAGGGCAGGACGCCCAACCAGTGCGCGAACCTCGGAGATCACCTCACGATGGCCATTTTCCTTACTTTCATTTTACCTGCCGTAAGCAGACGGACATAATACATTCCGGGATTGAGCCGTGTGGCATCCCATTCCATTCGGTAGGTACCCGGCTTTCGAATCTCATCGAGAACAACGGCTGTCTTATTCCCCATCATATCGATCACATCAAGATGCACGACATCTTCCTGCGGAACATCAAAGACAAATTTTGCATGCGCACTCGCCGGATTCGGACTGATCGGCTCCAGATAGCTATCAGGCGGATAAAGCAACGTATCGAGCAGTAGGTATACTGTCTCGCATGTAGAATCCAGAGTGATCCTTCCTGTCGGAGCAACCGAAGCAACGCATCCATCGGGGAATGAACTCCGGTCGAATGAGACATGGTAGTTGATATCAATATCCTGATGGAAATGAACAGGATCTTCACCGCCATTCAAATGCGACCTGAATTTGATGTAAACAAGCGCCATCTTCTCCGTATCACTTCCTCCGGTAACGATGCTGTTATCGAGTGTATGATAGGTATAGGTAGTAAATCCTACGGTATCGGCAAGAATATCAAAATATCCAGGAGCCGTTAGGGTATTGTCTTGTATGACGTCATAATCCTCAATATATGTCGGATCATATTTTACCGTCAACACAAAGCTTGGCGAAGCGAAGTTCTGCATCGGCGATCTGGCATAGATCGGGAACACGGTTTCCTCGCCAGGCAAGATATGGATATTATCTCTTGCCCAGAACTTCGAACTTAGCCGATCTCCAAAAGCAGTGAAGGTCAGAGTATCTGTAAAATTCTTTGGAAGATCGAAACTGACGATTGCCGTTGCAGTACTGACTCCGACGGCATTCGGCGCAAAGTTAAGTTGTATCTCTCCTCGGCTTGTCGGAGGGATCACCAAAGGTATGGCCGTTACTACATTAAAATCTCCGGCATTCGGGCCACCAAGAGTAAATCCAGTTACCGTGACGGGGAAATCATTCGGATTATCGATGAATACACTGCGGGACTGCTCCTGACAAATGAACGTCGTATCGAACGTAGCGCCAAGTACTCCACTCTTACGAATGGTTTTCACCCGCGCTATCAAAATAACCTTTTGCGTCTGGCCCTGCGTATTGATATCGAGTTCGGCTTCGTAGTATCCATTCGCCAGCCCGGTCGGAGTGAACCGCAATACCATCATCACTCGCGAATCGTCCAATTCAAGAAGATTAAACGGTGGAAGATTGTACGGCGTCGTAACATTCAAGGATTTATATGTCCTTGATTGTATCGTGAACATAGAGGATGCTGCCACCGGAATGATCGCATCCGAATTCACCATGAGGTTGGCCGTACCCTTATTGAATACGAAGACGAAAGAATCCTTGAAGAGATCCACTGCAGCATCTAAGACTCCGAAATCAAGTGTGTCCACATGCGTACGCCCTGTCGAATCACTATAGACCTGTGCGTTCGGTAAGATACCTCTTCCAAATACATCGACAACGTAAGCGCGAAGATGTTCCGTTATCGCATTGAGTTTCGTGTGCTTCCTGATATTCGGATCAGCCGTCGTGAATTCAATCGTCATGGAATCTCTCACTCCAGGTCCGATCGTCCTCGGTGTAGGAGGAGCAACAACAGCAAAATTTCCTATATCTCCGGTTCGCGGCGCGAATCCATTGATGACATAGGGATCACTCGAAATATTTTGCAAGTATACCGTCGTATCCCAATGATTATTCGCCGGCAAATACGGAGGTCCCGTCATTACTCTATCGCCGAAATCGATGATGAGATCGACGGTCCTGAACGGAGTTATCGTTTTCAGAAGCGTGCCTCCGGGATAGGAGTAACTATCGACTTCACCAAGAGCGTAAACAGTTATTCCAAAGGGCTTTGTGCTGTAAATATTATGCTGGCCCTGCTTGCTGATATCAAATGCCACCTGAGCATAGACATAGTTTGAGCCGGGAATCGGGAAGAAAGTCGCACTGTAAGGCGGTCCGGTAATCGGATTGCCGTCGAGCATCATGGTGCTCACACCTGCAGGATCGGCTACAATATTTATGTAATTACCGGAGAATGTCGGATTCTCATCCAGCATGAATGTGTAGGATGTGTCAAATTGCTCAACCGGGAAAACGAGAGAGTATGCCGGATCGCCGTAGGGATTAGCGCCCAGAGTGTTCACACTGGTATGCATATACTGGCCTACTAAGATCGGGCTCGTCGCTTGGATAGAGACCGGTGTCGTGAGTTGCCTGATCTCATAAAATCCACCGGCGTTCAATGTTGCAACGACGGTTCCATTCACCGTTATCTTGTTATCATCTTCAGAAGAGACGATGCGGACAAGATCAGGCAGTGAAGAGGTAGCATAACGCACAACAAGCGCCGAATCTCCCCACGCACTTACAGGTGGCAATTGTTCGACGAGATGGTCACGACTAGTGCTCGGCGGATTGCTCGGATCCGGGTCAAAGTTCTTATATCCCTGTGGGATCTCCGTGCGTACATGGCCGCTCAGTACAGCGATCGGTTGGTCCGACTCAACCAATGATCCGGTCAGATCATTTTGCGTATCACCGGGATCGCCCTGTACCAAATAGACGTCCCCTTTATTCATGAATATCTTGATCGGATTGCCGGCAAAATTCCCTGTGCGCGTTGTTGCTCTTGGAGTGATCGTGACGTTCGTCGTATCGGCAATGGCGACAACCCAAAACTCTCCGGGCGTCCCGCCAGCGAACTGATTCGGTTTTGATGTTTGATAATTCAAAGTCCGATACTCCGTACCGAGAACGTCAACAGGGAGAGCCATGAAGGCATCGCTCGAATATCGCTTGTGGTTCATGCCATAAACGGCGATCTCATCGTTGGAGGTTATGTGCACGGCCATTCCATGCACGACTTGCTCTTCCTGATTCTGGTCGAATCGAAGTTCAACGGTCGGATCCCCTAAACCTTTTCCGTCGGGGAGTTCAATACTGGTGATCGTTCCGGGCACGGTAGTGAAATCCTGGCTGAAGCCTAATGCTGGTACTTCGACCTTTCCTTTCGTTGCAACCTTGCTAGTTATGAATAACGCAAAAAAATTATCGCTTTCTCCTTCGTTGAAGGGTTGTCCGCCTTGATTCTCGGCGAATGCTACATAGAACTCCTTTCCTAGATTATCTTTCTTTTGTGCATGGAGAATTGCCGGAAGGAGAGCCAGGACTGCCCATGCGAAGAACAGGTTCTTGCAGGATTTGAGGGGGTGCTTCATAGTACGTAAAAAAAATCGAGCTCTTTGACTATGTTATAGAACAGTTTCGAGGGACGGAAGTTACTCAAAAATTGTAATAAAATTGTCTGGAAAAGGGCATTAACTTGTGCATTATTTCCCTGCCGATCATACCTGATCGTATGAATTTCTACCGATGCAAATTGGATCTGAAGCTCGTCTACTACTTCGTCACTGTGAATTTCGTATACACTCGTGTTTTGGCTCCCGAATC
>JAUZOQ010000133.1 GCA_030706385.1 Bacteroidota bacterium
CAGCGCCGTCTCGTCCGCCGCGAGGAGATCGAACACGATCATCATCGCCGGCGTCTCGGCGGCGAGTTTCTTCACCCGGCTCGCCGCCGGATGAATGCGTTGCAGAAGCGCTTCGAAGGAGCGCAGATCCGGTCCCATAACTCCGAGAGCAAATGCAATGGCAGCAAAGACCGATGGCCGCCGCTCTTTGGCAAGTTGATTTACGAGATCTGATCGGGCAGAAGTATCGCGAATATTGGCCAGAGCGATAGCGGCTCGCCAGGCTACCTTCTCATTCTTCGAATCGAGATAGCGAGCTATCGTATCGATTCCGTGGCGATCGTCTTGAAGGCGGATGATCGTTCGCTCCTCTTCACTGAATCGTATTCGTTGCGCAAATGCATCCGAACTGTGTGAGAGGACGAATGCAAGCGAAAGTAGTATGAGAAAATATTTCATCAGTTTATCTTGGGGAAAGAGTTCACCGCAGTGAATGCCAGTATCCGGATAATATTCACGCAGCATGCTTATCAACAATCTTTAAAAAAAATCCAACATCGGAACGAAAGAAATGTTATTTCGTATTCTTTGCTTGTTACAAACAAGAAATCAGAGATACTATGCGCGTTGCGCTTCTTGCTAACATCAAGCCCAAAGAGAATGTCACCTCGCCTCGAGGGCCGTTTGCCGACGACACATTCGCCGAATGGGATTCTCTCGAAACCGTACAAGCCGTCTGCGACGCCCTGGCATCGAATCCGAATGTCGAGTGTGAGATCGTCGAAGCCGTTCCGGAGATCGCCTTGCCTCGCCTGATGGTCCGCAAGTATGATATCGTCTTCAATATAGCCGAAGGTATGCGCGGAGCTTCACGAGAAGCTCAATTTCCTGCCGTGATGGAAATGCTTGGAATTCCTTATACAGGCTCCGGCCCGCTCACTCTTGCGATCGCTCTCGACAAAGCCCGTACAAAAGAAGTTCTGGCTCACCATGGCATTCCCGTTGCCCGGTTTACGACTTCATCCGATACGGATGCCGTTCTTGCAAAGTTACTTCCCGGTGCCGAATTTCCCATCGTCGTTAAGCCGCTTTCGGAAGGATCGAGCAAAGGAGTGAAGAACTCTTCGTTTGTAACGAGCGATGCCGAGCTTCGTGCGGAGATCCGTCGGATCGCCTCATCGTACGATCAGCCTGCTATCATCGAAGAGTTCTTGCCGGGAAGGGAATTCACCGTTGCCGTTCTGGGTAATGGGAATGATGCTCGCGTTCTTCCTATCGTGGAGATCCAGCTTACCGAGCTTCCCGCAGAGGCCAATGGCATTTATTCGTATGAAGCGAAGTGGATCTACGATGTGAGGGAAAATCCTCTCGATATTTTTTCCTGCCCAGCTGATCTGACCGATGAGCTGCGCAAGGATATTACCGAGACGGTACTCAAGACGTATCGGGTTCTCGATTGCCGCGATTGGTCGCGCATCGATGTCCGGCTCGATCGAAACGGCAAAGCAAATATTATAGAAGTGAATCCGCTTCCCGGAATCCTGCCGAACCCGGAGGATAATTCCTGTTTTCCCAAAGCTGCTCGAACGGCAGGGATGAGCTACAATGAAACGATGCTTGCTGTCTTGAAGGCAGGCTGCAAACGATACGGAATAAAATTTTCCGCCAATGACTAAAGGCCTAACGACTAACGACTCCATGCGCATCGCCCTGATCTATAATGAACCCAAGCATACGGAGCCGGAAGATCACTGGCTTTCAAGGTCTCGAGCCGAAGTCGAGTTAGAGCATGATTTTCGCGATGCTTCCGAATTCGGAGTGCTCGAAGAGATCCAGGTCATCGCCCAGGCAATTAAGGATGACGGACATGACGTGCTTGTGTTTTCCGTCGATGACGATATTCACCGGCTCATCACCTTCCTCGATAAAGAAAATCCCGATCTCATCTTCAATTTGTGCGAAGCGGTTCTCGGCAAAGCTTCTTTGGAAATGCCGATCGCCGGCATCTACGAACTCTACGACATTCCGTACACGGGTTCACCGGCGATTGCACTTGGCATTGCTCTCAACAAAGGACTATCGAAAGCGATCTTCAAGGCGCATGATATCCCTACTCCGGCTTTTGTCATTGTTGATGAAGAAGAATTCATCCCTCAGGACTTAAACTTAGCGTATCCTTTGATCGTCAAACCCGTACGAGAAGATGCAAGTATCGGTATCGATAATAATTCGATCTGTGCCGATGAAGATGCTCTCGAAAAGCGAATTGCGTTCGTTCACAAAGAATTTCATCAGCCTGCTCTTGTCGAAGAGTATATCGATGGACGCGAGATCAACGTCGCCGTGCTTGCCGGAGAAAGTGGAAAATTCGAAACGCTGCCGGTCTCGGAGATCTTATTCGATACGATGCCTGCGGGTAATCCGCGCATCGTCAGCTACGAAGCCAAGTGGGTAGAGGAGTCGCCGCTGTATCAGACAACGATTCCGAAATGCCCGGCAGAGCTTGATGTTGTTACGACTGAGCAGGCACGCGAGCTGGCTTTGCGGGCAGCGGCAGTTGTCGGGCTCAGCGATTACGGACGGATCGATATGCGTTTGCGCGACAGCGATAATGCGCTCTTCGTACTCGAAGCAAATCCGAATCCCGATATTTCTCGCGACGCAGGATTCATGCGAGCAGCAGGAGTGAAAGGATACTCGCATGCGCAGACGATCGGCGCGATTGTTCGATGCGCGATGAGAAGAGTCAGGAAGTAATTTGGATTTAAATTTGGATTTTGAAATTTTATTTCGTAGTTTTGTAACGAAGAGTTCGTGCAACGAGTAATTTTTCTTTTTGTACGAACGTTACAACGGTTGCAAAGTGAAAGTGAACGTGCGCTATGATCAGAAAGTATGAAGCGAAAGATCGTGCTCACGTTATCGAACTTGTCGGATCAACAGGCAACTTTAATTCCGATGAGATCGCAATTGCAACAGAGCTCATTGATATTTGCATAGAGAAACCGGAGCAGGGAGATTACTTCTCGTTTGTCTTCGAAGATGACGAGAGTCGTCGTGTGGCAGGATTTCTGATCGTCGGACCGACTCCGGCAACGACTGGAACCTACGACATGTACTGGATCGCTTCGCATCCGGATTTCTACGGCAAGGGAATAGCCCAGCAGCTTGACCTCTTCGCCGAAGATTTTGTGCGAGGACGGAAAGGATACTTGCTGATCGCCGAAACGAGCAGCCAGCCATCCTATGACCGGACCCGTGCCTTCTATGCAAAACAAGGTTATCGTGTCTTATCCACGATCACCGACTACTATAAGCCGGGAGACGACTTAATCGTCTTCGGCAAACGTGTCTGAGTTCAAGTCAAAGCTCGGAACTTCAAAGCTGATCGGAATGCCGGTCGATTTTCAAGTTTTTATTTTTGACTTACATTAATCGCCTTGACGGGTGAGATGTCACCTTCAATGGCAAAGAAAGAGAACACAATATGGAATATTGGCAAGAGCTTCTGCGAGGAAGCATAGAATCCGAAGCACAACTGATCGAACGATTCGGCTTTAAATCCGAAGCAGCAGGAAAGCTGAACGAGTTCTTCCAGACTCGGATCAATCCCTACTACCTATCGCTTATCCGTTATAAGGGGGACCCGATCTATTTACAGGCAGTGCCTGATGAGATCGAGCTCGATGATATCGATGCCCCTGATGATCCTCTCAATGAGGATGCGATGAGCCCCGTGCCTTCGATCACCCATCGTTACCCCGATCGCGTCTTATTTCTGGTCACGAGCCAATGCTCGATGTACTGCCGTTTCTGCACGCGGAAACGGAAGGTCGGTGATTCGTCGAAGATCTCGATGAAGTATATTCAGGAAGGGCTCGATTATATTGCAGCTCACCCGGAAGTCCGGGATGTCATTCTTTCCGGTGGCGATCCGCTGACCCTTACCGATTTCATGCTTGAGAAGATCTTGAAAGGATTGCGGGAGATACCGCATGTCGAGATCATCCGTCTCGGAACGAAGATCCCATGCGTCCTGCCGCAGCGTGTGACGCCAAAGCTTTGCGACATGATCAAGAAATACCATCCGATCTATGTCAATACTCACTTTAACCATCCGTGGGAGTGTACGCCTGAAGCAAAGCAGGCCTGCGAAATGCTTGCCGATGCCGGCTGCCCGGTGGGTAACCAGATGGTGCTCATGAAGGGTGTCAACGATAATGCTGAAGTCGTGAAAGAACTCATGCAGAAATTGCTGGCAATGCGTGTCCGCCCCTACTATATCTATCAGGCAGATATCACCAAGGGCGCAAATCATTTCCGTACACCGGTGAAGGTAGGATTGGAAATAATGGATAAGCTTCGCGGCTGGACAAGCGGTTTGGCTATTCCTTATTATGTGATCGATGCTCCTGGCGGCGGCGGAAAGATACCGCTGATCCCGAACTATGTTGTCAGTCATGACGAAAATACCTGGGTACTTCGTAATTATAAGTATGACATCTATAGTTATCCCGATGTCGTCGAGGAGAAGCCAAAAGCTCCTGCAAAGAAACGTCCGATCCGGGCGCCTCGGAAGAAAAAGGTTTTCGCAGACAAAGGCGAAAAGTAACTCTCCTTTGTAAGAAAAGCCGCTCTAAGAGCGGCTTTTTCATGGATTTAATAATTATTTTACGAATTATTTTTCCCCGTCAGAATTGGCGTTTTTGGCGATACAGGAAGGAATTTCTCCCGCCGGACCATTCATAGACCTCCCTCTGCAAGGCACCGAATTGTGAAATATTTTGAATTAGGAATTTTCTTTCGTATATTTGTGCCTGATAGATGGTACTTGCTAGAGGTACCTGTGTTTTTGCTTTATCGATAGTAGGAAGTTTGCGTGTATCATTTGCCCCCCAGATAACGCCTCTTTATGCTCTTTACAATGGAAGTGCGTATTTTCATGTGAATGAAAATAGTTTTTCATTTCATGATTATCTTAGCTATTTCTGAAGGATATTTTGCCTATCCTAAGATTGAATCTTCCATAGCGATAAGCCTCTTTCAGGTTTTTATGGTGGTTTGTGTGTAATTTATCAACAAGAACAACAATGAGACGTACTTTCTTCTCCTTCATGGCGATCGCGATTATTTGTCTATTCGCGGCTAATGCATCAGCTCAAACCGGACGCATATTGGGTGCGCGCGGACTGCAGCTTGATGACGGTAATGGCAATACCATTACGATCCAAACCCCTAACGGCGGATGGACCGGCAATGTGAATTATCTGTTGCCGCAGCCTCCGTATCCGCTGGGCCCCAGCGGCTGGATCGCACCAGGCACGCTCGACGGCCAGATACCAGTCTGGGATGTTGCGCTCAATAGCTGGCAGCCGACGTTGCCGGCAATCGTGTTTGGTTTTGCCGCCAACAATGAGCCTTTCCTTACATTTTCTCCTGCTGCCGGACTTACCAATAGCAGGATCTTGAATTCCGGACTCGGAATCAGTCTCGTCTCCTCAGGCGCTTTCCCGAATGCTTCGTACACGATCAACAATACGGGCGTTCTCTCGAACGTCGCCGGTGCGGGAATAAGCGTAAGTGGTGCTACCGGAGATGTTGTTATTGATAATACCGGCGTGCTTTCGACGATTGCCGGACCCGGCATCGGTGTCAGCGGACCGAACGGAGATGTTACCATCAGCAATACGGGTGTCATTCAGTTAACGGGAACACCGAATCAAGTTCTTGTCAATGGTACAGGAAGCATTGGCCAGACTGGAATGCTTCTTCTCTCTACCCCTCAGGATATTGCACCGACTTCATCGCCGGTATTTGCCGGCATGACGATCACCGGCCTCACTCCGGCAGGCGTTGTTCATAACAGCGCAGGCGGAGTGCTTTCAAGTTCGCCGGTCGATCTTTCAGGTGCCGATGTCATGAACGTGCTTCCGGTCGCAAACGGCGGAACGGGCTTACCTTCCACACCGAATAACGGTGAGTTGCTCATCGGTAACGGAGCCGGTTATACTCTTTCGACGATTACCGGAACACTGGATGAAGTTAACGTGGCCAACGGTGCTGGGTCGATCGTTCTTTCGACTCCGCAGCCGATCGCTACCACATCCGCCCCGACATTTTCTGATCTGACACTGACGGGCAAAGGAACGTCTGCCTCGACAGTAACGGGAGATGTCGGGACAACCCTCGTTACGAAAGATTTCGTAACAACTCCGGGTAATGTTGCCGTGATGACGAATTCATCTCTTATCGGAGACGGAACATCCGGAAATCCCCTTGGCCTCAGCCTGGATAACTCGAACATCTGGACAGCCGATCAGCTTCTTCCGAACTCATCGACTCAGGGCGATAACCTGATCTCAGCCGTCAATGCCAGCAGCAACACGATCAATGCCGTCAATATCGGCAATGGTCTTACTGATGCTCAGGTCAATGATAACCTGACGATCAATGGCGGTACGATCGACAATACACCGATCGGCGCAACGACAGCCAGCTCTGCAGCCTTCACAACCTTGAATGCGAATAACGCCGTAACCTTCAGCGCTCTTCCGAACGGAAGCGCTGCGACGGATATCGTGATGAGCAATGCAGGAGCGCTCGAGACACGCACGATCGCTTCTTTGACCGGACTTATCGGAGTAAGCACGGATGCTACTCTTACCGGCAATGGCACAATCGCTACTCCTCTTGGATTTAACCTTGCAAATGCTAACACGTGGACGGCAACACAGAGCTTGCCGGCTACGGATGCACAGGGATCTAATCTTATCGCATCGGTTAATTCATCGGCCGCCGGCCTCGTCAATGCAGTTCGCATCGGCAACGGCTTAACGGACGCTCAGGTCAATGATAACCTGACGATCAATGGCGGAACGATCGACAATACACCGATCGGCGCAACGACAGCAAGCACAGCAGCTTTCACGACCTTGAATGCGAATAACGCCGTAACCTTCAGCGCTCTTCCGAACGGAAGCGCAGCGACGGATATCGTGATGAGCAACGTCGGATCACTTGAGACCCGCACGATCGCATCGCTCGGTGGAATGATCGCCGTCAATACGGATGCTACTCTTACCGGTAACGGTACGGTTGGTACTCCTCTTGG
>JAUZOQ010000134.1 GCA_030706385.1 Bacteroidota bacterium
CATCGGGAAATTCCAGAGCATTGACATCGCCGACGTGAAACTCGAATCGTTCGGAATTCCCATTTCCAGGAGTTTCCGATACTGCGTGCTTCTTGCATTCGCGAATCCATTCTTCTTCCCTATCGATGCCAATAATAGTTGCCTCTTGTGGAAGGACACTTTCAAGACGGCGCCCCCAGTGTCCGATGCCGCAGCCGACATCGAGTACGGTCCGAACATTTTCCAGGTGCAGGCGTCTGGCCATCAGCTCAAGAAAATCCCTGTTCCACCAGAAATCCCGAAAATCGCCGAAGTACGCGGCAGAATGGGGCGGAGAGTTCTGTTGGATGAGGTTTTTTTCGGGCATTTTGCAAAGATACGGAGAGAGGGGAAAGGGGCGGATGGGCGAATGGGGAAGGACGGATAGACGTATTGACGGATAGACGTATCGGGGGAAGATGAAGGGCATTGAGACATTCTACTAGCTACCAACTACCAGCTACTGACGATCAACTACCAGCTTTTCCCGATCATCGAAGATGGACTCTCTTTTCCCTGCAACCTTTCGCGTTCAGGCAGTATTTACTAAGAGTCATTCATCCTCAATGTAAACACTATGAACAAGAACGTCCTTCTTACCCGCTTTTCAAGAATTCTTTCAGTTGCACTAGTCGCTTGCATGATCGTCACTACCTCGGCCAGACGAGGTCTCTCATATCAGCTTACATCAAATCTCGATACGCTGCGGCTCACGGCCGGGATGGGAGATACGGCAATGGGTTATATCAAAATAAGCGATGGGCGCGATCCTTCTTCCAAACCGATGAAGGCATCGATTCGCGTCAGCGGATATGATAACTTTCAGATACTGGGTCCACAGACGATTTATTTCTCAGGTTCTATAACGCTACCCGTCATATATTCGCCGACAGGCTCGACCAACCAGGCTCTCCTAACCGTTACTACCGATAGCGGCAAAGTCAGTGTTTACCTCGGAGGTACGCTACAGACAGACGTCGGATTAGAAATGAACAAGCCATTCAATATTCCTTTTTTCGACAGTTTGAAGATCAATCGCACAGCATGTCAAAACATTCAGATCTCGAACCGGATGAATGAAGGAATCGCCGATAGCATAACGATCACCGGTATCTGGGTGGAGCCATGGCATCAATCAAGTGTAGGATTTACCATTACCAATGCACCTGTGTTGCCGCATAAAGTCAGTTTCGTAGGAGATCTCAATTTTTCCGTTTGCGCTTTAGCTCTTGATCCGAACGATTCGAATCTACTCCTGGGATTTCTCCATATTACGTTCACGTCAAAATCCGGAGATGAGTCAGCGCTGTGGCCGGTCTACGGTTTTGTAATTTATCCCGATACCATGTGTATCGCAGTTGATAACCAACAAATCAATTGTGGATCGGTGTTCGAAGGTGATACGGTGATTCGGCTCGTTCGACTGCATAATCGAACAACGACACTCGTAACGATCGACTCAGCTAAATTTATCGACGGCGATATGGATCGATTCACGTATCTCTCACCGTCGTTTCCATTCACGATCGATCCGAATTCGGTCGATACTCTTGAAGTTCGGTTTACTGTTCCCGCTCAGGCCCTGGCAAGCAGTTATAGCTCTAATCTTGAATTCTGGCCAAGAGGAACGAGTAGGGAAAATCTGCCTTGTGGAACATATATCGCCCCTGCAAACGGACAACCATTAGTTCGTCAGTGCCTGACCTATAATTCCCCCAAACTCGAGCCGATCCCCGAAGGCAGCAGTCAAATCGGTTTTGATACGATCTTCAATAATTCCGATTCGGTTGTATTCATCGATTCTATGAAGATCACTGGAGGGGACTTGACCGATTTTAGTTTTCAGCCTCCGACTCTTCCGGCCCAGATCCCGGCGCATTCCGATATGCTGTTGGGATATCGCTTCACCGTGCCGACTCCGTGCTTGAGAACAAACCTGAGTACGCAACTTACCATTTGGGATCGCGGTACTCGCCCTGATGGGCTTGGCTGCAATACACTATTAGTCGGAGCATCGGGCAGCTTGCTTATTCCATGGGATACTATTCTTCTGCAACTTCCGCCTTCATCGGATTCGATGAAGATCGATGTTCATGCTGCGATTTCCGATCATGTTGTTGTTATTCAAAATGCAACTGCCGGCAAGATCTACTTAGTCAACGCACAATTGGTAGATACGGGCAGGATCGCATCCTTACTTGGTTATAGCGGGCCACGATGCGTCGATGGATTTAGAGGAAGTAACTTCTTCTGCTTTGACGATTCGCTTGGTGTCGGTGCGTGGAGCGATAGTTTGCGTTTCCGGATGGAAGTCTCCGATAGCGGAGTATACCCCGTCTCGTTATTGGTGAACTTTGCTAACGCGTTGCAAGCGCAGAATTATACACTTCTGATCCATTACGTTTGGCCTGCAAATGCTGCGGTCAGGATACCCGCATCATCCGGAGTCGCAAACTTTTCATTGAAACCAAATCCTGCAACAGGCCAAGTCACGATCTGGCTACCTTCCGATGTTCAGTCGACAGTCGAAATCTATGATCTCCTCGGGACTGAACTTCTCCGAAAGGTTGTGAGCGGGCCTTTTATCTGGAATGGAGAAACTTCGGCAGGGGAAGTCCCTACAGGATCGTACATTGTTCGTGTTAGCGAAGCCGATGATACAGGAGGATTTATCACTTCATCAAAGAGACTGATGTTTATTCGCTAAGCGGGAAGGCGGGTAAGTATATCGGGGGATGGCGAAGGGCATTGAATTCTATTCTGCCAAACTACTAAGGGACACGGCATAGACGGATAGACGTATTGACGGATAGACGTATCGGGGGAAGACGAGGCATTGAGACATTCTACCAGCTAACAACTACCAACTTCCAAACTACCAACTACGAAGCGACACGACGGATAGACGTATTGACGGATAGACGTATCGAGGGAAGACGAGAGGCATTGAGACATTCTACCAGCTACCAACTACCAACTACCAGCTTTTCCCGACTATCGACCATCGACCTAATGCAGGCATCTCATTAATCTCGTATTTTGTATATAATCAATTCATTACCGCAGCGAGATCTTAATCATTATGAATATGAAGATTGTACTCATTGGATTACTCTTAGTAGGAAGTAATGCCGTTTCCTTTTCTCAGATTGCAGTCACTTCTGATTTATTCAAGACTTTGAAAACGGAAGATAGTTTATTGTTCAATGTCGGATTTAATACATGCGATATCAGTCAATTCGAAAATCTCGTCAGCGATAATTTCGAATTCTATCATGATGAGGCCGGTCCGACACTTTCAAAATCGGATTTCATCGCAGGAATTCGGGACGGGCTCTGCAAATTACCCTACAAGGCAAGACGAGAGTTGGTTGAGAACTCATTGGAAGTTTATCCTTTGGAAAAGAAGGGAGTGCTCTATGGAGCGATTCAAAATGGAAGGCACCGATTCTATGCTCTCGAAAAAGATAAGCCTGAGTATTTGACGAGCACGGCAAGATTCACGCACCTTTGGCTTCTGGAAAATGGCAGATGGAGACTGCACAGAGCACTGAGCTATGATCATCACAACCCAAAATAGAGCCAGCAGGAACCGGCACTCGGAGAATGCAGGTTCACTTAACCTACGCTTGTTTTGGAAGGAATTGCCCTTGATGATATGAAGAAAGACCCCCGAATCAGAAAACTAAAAGAAAAAAAACTTGCCGGCAAACGAATGACGATGTCGCTCAAGGAAGATCGAACTCCTGAATTATGGGCAAGCTTCATGAATCGCCGAATAGAGATCTTGAATACGATCGGCAGCGAATATTATTCCATGCAGATCTATGGCGCAGATTTCTTCAAAAAATTCAATCCGGTCGCAGAATTCGAAAAATGGGCGACGGTCGAAGTGACGAATTTCGAACTCCTTCCCCCAGATCTTGATACCTTTATTCTGCATGCCGGACTTTATGCATCGTTCATCTATCGAGGGCTTGCGCGGGATGCCGGCCCGTTCTTCGAGCATATTTTCAGAGTCTGGTTGCCAGGCTCTGCATATGAACTCGATGACCGTCCGCATTTTGAAATACTGGGATCAAAATACAGGAGGGATAGTTCGAACTCCGAAGAAGAAGTCTGGATACCGATAAAGCCAAAAGAATAAAAATAGAAGGCTACAACTGTCCTTGCCAAAGACTATCTCTTCTTATTAGGTCACTCTTTTTTACTGAATTATTCCGCACTTCATTAGATTCAACGAGGATGAGTTATCCACTCCAAAGTATCATGCTCCAGACTTCGCGAATAGTCTATGCGGTGCTGACTATTTTCGTTCTTGCTCCGAGTATTCTCTATTGCCAGCAAGCGCCAAGACTTGAGTGGTCGAAATCTCTTGGCGGTTCGGATTATGAAGTTGCCAACTGTATCATCCAAACTTCCGATGGAGGATATGCTGTAGCAGCCTATGCTTCTTCGAAAGATGGAGATGTCGTCGGCAATCACGGCATCGGTGATGGCTGGGTGATCAAACTCGATCAATCGGGAAACATAAAATGGAAAAAGTGCCTTGGTGGAACCGGTGATGATTATGCAACGTGGATCGTCGAAACTTCCGATGGCGGATACGCCGTTGCCGGCAAGACAGGTTCGAGTGACGGAGATGTTGCCGGCAATCATGGCGGCGAATTCGACGGATGGATCGTAAAGCTGGACGCGCAAGGTACGATCATCTGGCAAAAATGCTATGGCGGTACAAGCTACGATCAGCTAAATTCTATCACGAAATGTTCTGATGGCGGTTTCGCAGTTTGTGGCGTAACCTATTCGAACGATGGAGACGTATCGGGCAATCATAACGGTCCGGGCGATGCATGGGTCATGAAGTTGGATTCAGCAGGGGAGATCAAATGGCAGAAATGTTACGGCGGCGGAGGAAACGATGAAGCCATTTGCATTATTCAAAATTCTTCCGGAGGATTTGCTATCGCCGGCAGGACAAGTTCATCGGAAGGAGATATTGACAATTATCATGGTGGTGAATTCGATGGCTTCGTTCTGATGCTAGGTTCTGATGGTAACAAGAAATGGATGAAGTGCTTTGGCGGCGATAGCCTCGAGCATTTTCATTCTATTGTTCAAACCTCAGATGGCGGATATGCGGTTTGCGGGCATACGAATTCGATCAATGGAGATGTAACCAGTGATCATGGTGATATGGATGCATGGGTCATCAAGATCGACTCTCTTGGAAGCCTCCAGTGGCAGCACTGCCTCGGCGGCTCCGGCGATGACGGAACATATTCCGTTATTCAAACCGAAGATAAGGGTTTTGTTGCAGCCGGCTGGAGCAGTTCGAGCGATGGCGATGCATCCGGATGTCACGGACAAGATGATATCTGGGTAGCGAAAATCGATTCCGGAGGGAGAATGCTTTGGCAGAAATGTCTCGGAGGCAGCCAGCCCGAAAATGCGAATTCCATGGTTATCACTTCCGATGGAGGATACGCCGTTGCAGGATTTACAAATTCCAGCGATGGCGACGTGATCGGAAATCATGGCAGCGAAGATGTCTGGATCCTGAAATTAACTCCGGCAAGCGGAGTGGCTTCCGATCAATCCACAGAAGGGATTCTCAACATCTATCCTAATCCTGTAACTCAGGCGGCGCAGCTGAATTATATTCTTGAAACAAGATCTCATGTAACAATAGAGATCTACACAATTCTCGGACAAAAGATGGAAACATTGCTCGACGAATGGGAGGATGCCGGCAATATTGAAAATGAGATCGATCTTGGTGCGATAACGAGTGGAAGTTATTTTATGCGATTCAATATTAATGGAAGATTGAGCACAAAGGCAGTCCGGGTGACGAAATAAAAAATAGCCAGGTTATTCTCTTCTCAGTTCTTTGAACGATGTTTCGCATCCCTGCCGTAATTGTTCGACTTGCCGGGCCAGCAGACTGGGTTCGTTTCCGGCTTCGGCAAGCCGTTCGATCGATTCGGCAATAGGTACGACTTCCTTCATTCCCATGAACTTCAAATGTGCTTTGAGCTGGTGAACAATTCTCTTGATCGTTGCGAGCTCATTCGTTCGAAGTGAATCGGAGATGATCTGCAAATTCTTTGGAGCCGATTCAAGATACATTGAAATATATTTTCTCATTTGCGCTTCGTCACCTTCGGTGAATTCACGAAGGAAGGAGAGATCGGTTACCTGCTCCGATGAACGAACCGAGTGGTGCGGCTCCGCCAACTCCGTAGAGTGAAGGATTTCCTTCTTATGAAGGATGGCATAGATCGTTCGCAGCAATTCCTGAGTGCGGAAGGGTTTCGTCACGTAGCCATTCATTCCGAAGCTTAGGCATTTGTCCAACTCGGCCCGGGTAACCGCTGCAGTTAGTGCAATGATCGGAGTGTTGCTCTTCGGGAAGGGAAGATCTTTACGAATTCTTTCCGTCGCTTCCAGGCCGCCGAGTACCGGCATTTGGATATCCATCAAGATGACGTCGTACTCATTTTCGATCAGCTGTTCGATCGCCTGCATTCCGTCGGCCGCTTCATCAACAGTGATCCGATCGATCTTCAATTCAAGCGTATCTTTTGCTACGATGCGATTATACTCGTTATCATCGGCTAGCAAAATGCGAATGCCGGCAAGCGTTGCGATCATCTCTGCGGAGACTTGATGCGGCAGTTCTTTAGATACACCTTCGGTGCCAATGCCATAATGGATGGCAAAGCTGAACGTGCTGCC
>JAUZOQ010000135.1 GCA_030706385.1 Bacteroidota bacterium
AAATACCCGAAGGAATTGCCCGTGCCGGATACGAATATCGCAGCGCGCCTTCTCGCAAAACCGACGCGAATGGATATCAAACGTCTTGCCGATTCTATATCGCTGGATAAAGGAAAACCCGCAACGTTCGACTGGGGCAACGATCCTCTTGATAACGGCTTACCGCCCGAAGGAAAATACACCTTTTACAAATGGGAAATACCGCATCACCACTGCAGCCTTCAGGTGAATGAAGTTGGAGGAATCGAATATGTCGACAGCAAGTATTAACTCTCCGTGGTGGAGTCGCTGAGTATAGGCAGAATGCCATCCCACCTTATGTATGGGTTTCTTGTCCAAAATCTGGCATGAATCCACTAAGCTCTCGAGGTTAGCGATTTACGTGTGTAAGCCTGTATCCCCTTATTGACGTGGTCTAACGAGCTCTCACTAGGCAACTTTACACTGTCTCCCAAGATAAAGACCTCTCGTCCCTTATAAACACTCGATGCGTTATACTGGAGGCCATAAAAAAAATGTCTGCGCTTCTGATAAAACCCTAAGACTTCCGGCACACAATCATAGGAGAGGATCCATTTGTGCTTTAATGAAGATTGTATTACTTGCGCCAATCTTGCGTGATCGGTTTTCCCATAGAAGTTATGATACAATTTGCTCCCTTTTTCATAATACGGCGGATCGAGGTAGACTAGGGTATTCTTCGGCAATGCTGCAACATAGTGCCTGATATAATACTCTGCGTCGAACTGCGTGAGCGACACCTTATCCCGAACCAACGCTATCGCTTCTATCCGCCGAATGAGGTCGTTTCTCGAAAAACGAGCGTCCATTTTGTAATTACCCTTTTGGTCATTCCCTCCGATGACTCCTCCTGATAATATGCCTGAACGATTACACCGATTCAGATAGAAGACGCTAAAACCAAGGGACAGTAATTTTCTGCGGTCACATTTTTTCACAATATCCCTTTGCTTGCGCCATTCATCTATTGTGAGAGACGCTGTCCTGATTAGGTGACAAAATTCTTCTGCCTTGTTCAAGATAGAGTACCAGAATGCGTATATGCGGTAGTCTGAGTCGTTGAGGTGAATTAAGTCTACTTTGCCAGAGAGCAGTAGCTGAATTGCAACCCCTGCACCACCTGCAAACGGCTCCACGTAATTACCATTGGTAATTTTATTCGACGCAAGTATCTCCTCAATAAAAGGGGTGAGCCTTTGTTTTCCACCTGGATATCTCAGAGGTGTCCTATACTTTCCCATTAATTCATCTGCTCAAGAAGTGGGAATATATTACCGAACATTATGCAAATGTCGGTTGATGAAAGTGCGAATGACGGGCTATGAACCAATTGATTTAACGTGGTAATAGATAATATTCCATCTGGCTTCGCCAACTCCATGTACGCGCCATGCAGCAGCCTGGTGGCCTCAGTGTTTGTCTTATTCTTCGTGAGGTGTGATGTAACCTCCTTTAATTGTTCACGCAACGTCTTTTCTCTCCTCTTTCCGTTCTTGTCGACTACTTTTGAGCCGATAGAATGATCGTGACAATAGGCTTTAGCGGAGATCTCAAACACAGTGCGTAACAATAAGCAGAATGCAATTGGATGCTTATCAAGCTTAATGCTTTTCATTTCGTCGCGGATGCTGACTACCTTCTGGCGGTTTAGTCCACGAGGAGTGAAATTCTCTAGAGTTCTCTTTACATGTAAAGGATCTGCGATTGCTCGCGCTGCTACAGCAACCTTGCTTCCAACGTTTCCCGTAGTACCGCCGGGCTTTGCACCCGGTGTCTTCGCTGTATTACCTGAACGCGCGGCCCCCGATGGTGAGGTTGCTACCCTTGAAGCGCCGGTAACTGACGGGGGAATGGCCTTCAGGCCATAACTAGTTGCGAAGTCGAGTTTTGGGTTCCTAATCTTTGTAAAGTCGATCAGGTCAAGACCTATATCTAACAGAATGCTTTCCACCTCGTGCAAGTTACTGATCTTCGGGTAGTTCGCCGCAATTTCCGCCGAACTCGTAAATCCGAGGTTCTTGTAGATTTTACTCATCGCCTCGTCCAAAACGCTTAGCTTGTAATCGCCAGCCCAGGTCTCCCTTTGGTGTCCAGTAATGTTTTGCCCGAATTTCAAATACTTTTCCAAGAGGTCTAACCCCGGTTCGGCTACATTCCTCTGATCTCGATTATGCCTGGCCCTCGCTACCGACGGCCACGGGTCACGGCTTGCCTTCTCCCCTTTGCCATGCGCGAGGGTCACGATCCTGTCCGCTACGTCAGCTTCGCTCAGCGAAAAGATGCTACAGCCAACCTCCTCGTTATCTTCGAACCATTTATCGCCCAAAGTAGCGATGCTTTCAAGAACGGAAGAAGGGAGGTCAAAATTAGAGGGCTTGTGGATTCCGTGTATCAGCTTCAGGCATGCGATTCTTCGATTCCCTTCCTTAACGATGTTTTTCGCGCCAGTTTGAAGTACAATTATGGTCTCGGTAGGAAGGTAACCATCCTTAATCAAGCTCTCCATTACGGCAATAAATCGGTCGGACCTCGTGGCGATCATTGCCCGAATTGCGCCGGCTTCATCCTTTTGAGGTACGGTTCGGAAATTTTTCAGGTCAAGGCTTAGGTCCTTTACTTTGAGTGTGGAGAATTTTGACATAGCTTGTTCTGTAGGTTAGGAAATACTATAGAAGAGTCAAGTTTACGCGCATTAAGTACTTATATTTCAGTGTAGTAGTTCCTGTCTGTAATGTCTCGCGGAATATCGCACGTTCCGCTTGCGAATCCCATAGTGGAAAACCTCACTTATTAACAAATAATAAAGTTGGGTTGCATTTTTGAAAACTGCAAATTAATTTTGTGCCGTGTTCAGCTAATTCCTCAACATTATGATGCAATCAACAAATGGCAATAGCGTTGGTTTGTTGTCCCCGATATTGCCGAGAGGTTCTAACGTCTCTGATTGGCTCGGCAGTTATGACGATGAAGTAGAGTTCAAACATGGATTGGTACAGGGGGTTCTTGATTATGGGATGCTTTATTCAAAAAATCAGTGCTGCCTTCAGAGCAAATGGACGGGAAGGTCGGTCCGATGTTGCTATCCCGAGCGGCTTCGACCTAGAATGATGAACTGCATGGGCCAGGAAGTCCAGATATGGGGTAACCTCATCTACGAAGACGGACACCTGGTAGATGTATATGCTTTTACTTGCACGACAATTGAGCAGCTGAGAAAGAAATACTAGAACAGGTGTCATGCCTTGCATTCCCTAGGGATATGTGTCCTGGCACGTCGGTATTAAATATATTCTCGCAGTATTATTAACTAATAATATTACTGAGAAAATATACTATGTCAGTCCATGCCATTGTATCTCCTAGGTATTTGCACTTTGGCATGGTGTGGTCTTTAAAAGAAAATACTTTCAAATAAATACATTGAGGGAATAATACAATGGAGGAAACAAAAAATGTTATCACGAAGAGAGAGGAAAAGCGTTACGATGCCTATTCGCTCAAAGAGCTTAGGACAACCACTATCTCCAACACGACATTGCTGGACCCTTTCATCCCTGCGGTCGGTATCGCAACCGTCGTCGGAATGCCGGATTCCGGAAAATCCATGCTCTGCCGAAACCTTGCCCTTTCGATCGCCTTCGGTAAGAAGACGTTTTTGGGCTTAAAGCTTAATTCAATTCATAAGAGAGCATTATTTGTAACTACAGAGGATACTCTTGAAGCAACAAAAGATTGTTTTGTTAGGATGGCTAATTCATTCAAGAGTCCGGCACGAGCCTTCCACGAAGAGAATTTACATATACTTTTGGCGGACGACCTAACGCCGGATGAGATCATTGAGAGAATCAATGAATACCTTAATGAATTTGATTTCGATGTAATCATTGTCGATGCTTATGGTGATGTGTTCAAAGGGGGCGAAGGTAATTCTAATATTCAAAATAGAAATTCTCTACGCCCCTTTTCGATAATAGCTAAAACTTATGGAGTCTCAATTATTTTTGTCCACCACACGAATAAGGCAGCAAAGTTTGCTTCCCCCGATCAGATACATGTGCAAGGAGGCAGCGGATTTGTACAGAAAGTCCGAACAGTACTAGAACTACGCCCATCACGTACTCAGGACGAAATTCGGTTTCTTGCCTGTACAAAAGGCAACGGTGTTCCGGCTGAAGCTAAGAAACGAGCAATCGAGCTTGAGTTCGATCCGAATACCTTCATCTACAAAGAGACTGGTAATACAATTGCTGTTAGTGACCTCAAATTCGAGAAGGATCCTGAGGGTACGAGGCACATGATAGATGGCTCATTATTATTTAAGGAGTCAGAGCTTACATTAACACGTGCGATAATCATAGGGAGGATAGTAGAGCAATATGGTGTCTCGGAGAGAACTGCCATCCGCTGGATCGGCGAAAATCTTACGTCTACAAAACTCGGAACCTACGAAAATCCGAACAAGAAGGCAAACTCAGAACGTGCCACGTCAAGTATCTCCTAGGGATTTGCAGGATGGCACGCATGAAACTCACGAACTTAGGGCATTTGCTTATGAACGGCTTGGCTTACAAGCGTGGGGAAAACTTGATCAGATCTTTGATGCAGTCGAAGGAGGGAAGCGGAAGATACTTATTCGCTCCTGTAACGGAGCAGGCAAGACAGCTGCTCTCGCTGCCATTTGTAACTGGAAGTTATCTACACAAAAGAATTGCATTGTTCTTACGACGGCTTCGAGCTACACCCAAGTCAAACGGAATCTTTGGGGTGAGATACGTCGACAAGCCAAATCCGCGGGTCTTTTTGCTGCATCTGAGATTACGGAGACTCAGATAAAGCTCGACGATAAGCACTTTGGAGTCGGTATCTCGCCGGCTCTGGCCGAGAACGCTCAGGGATTCCATGCTGAGAATATGCTAATCGTCGTCGATGAGGCAACAGGGGTGAGCCGTGATATTATGACGGCGCTGTTTGGTAATGCAACGGGTAAGAATTCGCAGATCATCCTTGCGTATAATCCAATTGATAACGATTCTTACCCATTCGAGGCAGAGCGTTTTGGAGACTGGCATCTGATAACGATCTCCGCCCTAGAGCACCCTAACATCATTCGAAAGGAAGAGGTGATCAAGGGCGCAGTAACGGAAACGTGGATATCCGATATGCTTCCCTCGTGGAGTTACGAAGTCGAACCTAGCAGTACCGACTCGTTCGAGTGGTTAGGGAAGTGGTGGCGAAGGACGCCGGAGGTTATGGCGAGGATGCTCGGTCTATGGTCCAATCTCGGTTCGGAAGGTCTAATCCCCGAGTATTTGATCGAGCAATCCTTTGCCACCGAAAGTGTCTTTGGTGTCCGTGCATTAGGTGTAGACGTTGCCCGGGGCGGAAAAGATGAGACAGTGCTCGCCTTTTTTGACGGTAACACTCAATTGCCCTTTACTTGCTTGCGAACGAATAACCTAGTAGAAGTCGCTTATGAGGTCGAAAAGTATGCCAATAAAGGTTTTTCGAATATTGCAGTTGACGATACTCTTGTTGGCAGTGGTGTCAGTGATATTTTGCGTTCTAAGAATATTAACTTCCACGCCGTTAATTTCGCACAGTCTCCGCTAGGCTTCCTAAATACCCCATACCGCAGGTTCGCAAATGCACGGGCAGAAATGTACTTTAATCTACTGCAGGAGTTGAAGGAGTCTCGGGTTAAGCTGTTGGACGACGACAAACTGAAACAAGAGCTCACTTCGCTGCGACTCGGAAAAATAACGGAGAATAACTCATTCATCTTCGAACCAAAAGAGGACCTTAAGGCAAGAATCGGCAGGAGCCCGGACCGTGCAGATGCTACAGTCCTTGCAAGGTATGCACTAAAGCTCTCGGGAAGGGAAAAGAAAGTCTATTTTCTTTAACACCATGGACTCAATCCAGACTCACACTCCTGGGGCGATATACTCAGTTCGAGATATCATCCAAATTCTCGTGAAACTGCGCAATGACATTCTTGCCGAAGAGCTACTTGTCGGACGAAAGATCTCGGAAGGGTTATTAGTAATTATCGATTCGCTTGAAGCAATACTTCACCATGTCTGCAAATAACGGAAAGTTGCATGTACCGCTTGCTCCTCAGAAATGCACGAGGAAATGGGGTACGCTGAGAGGAATTGCGAACCAGTTCTCAGTAGGACCATATAGGTGCGCCGAGATACGTAGCCCCCAGACCGGTGCAGTGGTTCCGTTCTCATTTCCCGCTTTCATGGAAGAGGCAGTGATGCATTCGACAGTACACGACTCTCTGATCGGATTGCAGGGTTACGCGCTGATCGAAGACGAGACGGAACAGATCATTTCCTTTGAAGCCATTAAGATTTTAAAGTTTTGAATCACAAGGGTGCCACGTTTTGATTCAAAAACCCATACACAGAGTGGCATGTCACTTCATTAAACATGGTAAGGCTATGACTTCACAATTGTTTACACTATTCGCAGTCCCAACTCGCGTTGAGATTATTAGCTGCCTCCGTAATTCTACCGATACCATTAACTCAATGAAAGAGGTATTAGGTGTGAAG
>JAUZOQ010000136.1 GCA_030706385.1 Bacteroidota bacterium
ATGACTACTCTTTCGACCGCCTATAATCCAGCCTTACTTTCGCCATTCTTTCCCGGAGTCCGCCTTCTTTGATAAAGTCTTGCTCTAATCGCCGGATTTGGCGATCGAGCAGATAATTGGCCTGGTTGATCAGGCAGATAGCTATGTTTGCCACAACTTCAGGCGGGCGGGTTTCACAAAACTCTCTGTAGGTTTCAAAGCTATCGGGGCCTGAGCCGAGCTTTCTCACATACTGTGCCTCTTTTGAATCTTTATCCCACTTGCTTAGGTCGCGGACGCGAAGGAAATCTTCGTAATCAATGAGCAATTCTTCGAGGCTGGCTCGCGCGACATTGGTGAGTTTGATCTCGGTTTCTTTTGAGGTCAATGAAGCTTTGCTGCCTTCGGCAATATTTTGTTTTCCCGAGCGAGCGGCCTGTACCATCTGGTCGATGGTGCGGTCTCCTTTTCTCAAGAAGCGCTCGCAAAAACGGAATGTCAGGTCGTAGATGATCTCTGCTTTCTTGTATGAAAGCAGTTCGCGGTAGTTGCCATGAGGAGGAATGAACCGAGCCATGGAGAATCCTATAGGACTTATAGGTCTTATAAGACCTATAAGTCCTCTCACCTAAGCTTTACTTACACGTTTCCACCACCCTAACTGCAATACGCCTGTTCTGCTTGCGAGCATCTTCGAGCATTTTCGCAGTTATCTTCTTGCCCTTCTTGGGTTCCGGAATCAATGGTCGCGATGAGCCATAGCCCACAGTATTGGCGATATGCACAGGATTTACACCCTGATCGACTAGCCACTTCTTTACTGCAGCAGCACGAAGCTCCGACAACTCCTGATTGTGTTTTGCTTCGCCCTCGCCTGAGGCATGGCCTTCGATCTCAACGCGCAACCCTTCGCATTGCTCGACAAGGGCTTTGATCTTGTTCAAGTTCTCCAGAACTCCGGGCTGCGACATATCGAAATTATCGGTATTGACAATAAATAGAATTCCGGGGAAATTCGTCACCGTGTTAACCGGAGGTTTCGGCGGACATCCATCCGGAGCAACACCTGCGATTAGCGGGCATTTATCGACTCCATCCTTAAAGCCATCACCATCGGTATCGGCATTGAGCGGATTCGTTTTCGTTTTGTTGATCTCGTCAAAATCCGAGAGCCCGTCGTCATCGGTATCTTTCTTCAATGGATTGGTATGATAGGTCTTGACTTCGTCTCCATCGGAAAGTCCGTCACCATCGGTATCCATCTTCAGCGGATCACTCTTATAGTTCTTGATCTCATCGCCGTCGGAAAGTCCGTCGCCATCGGTATCGGCCTTTAGCGGATCGGTCTTGTACGTATTGATCTCGTCTCCGTCATTGAGCCCATCGCCATCGCTATCGACTTTCAGCGGATCGGTATGATATTGCTGGATCTCCAGAGCATCGGAAATCCCGTCTCCATCGCTATCGGCTTTAAGCGGATCAGTGTGATATTTATTCACTTCTTCCCCATCCGTGAGCCCATCGGCATCGGTATCGGGATTCATCGGATTGGTGAGATACTTGATCTCATCGCCATCGTTCAAGCCATCGCCATCGGAGTCGGCTTTTAACGGATCGGTATGATACTGATTCGCCTCTTGCCCGTCACTGAGTCCATCGCCATCGGTATCTGCTTTGGCAGGATCGGTCTTGTATTTATTTACTTCGTCGCCATCGCTAAGTCCATCACCATCGGAATCCATCTTCGTCGGATTCGTACTGTATTTATGGACTTCATCTCCATCGGAAAGCCCGTCGCCATCGGTATCGATTTTCAATGGATCCGTAGAATACTTATTGACTTCTTCGCCATCGGTCAGGCCATCGCCATCGGAATCGGGCTTCAGCGGATCGGTATGATAGACATTGATTTCCTGTCCATCATTAAGGCCGTCACCATCGGAATCGGCATTGTTCGGATCGGTATGATACGTGAAGATCTCATCATGATCGCTAACGCCATCGCCATCGCTATCTGCTTTGAGCGGATTCGTATGATATTTCTTCACTTCATCACCGTCAGAAATTCCATCGCCATCGGTATCCGGATTGTTCGGATCGGTATGATAGATCTCGCGCTCCGATTTATCGGTGAGGCCATCCTTATCGACATCCTGATCGCCGAAAATGTAGTAGCTGACACCGAGTCCGAAGGTAAGGAAAGCGTCGTTCGATGATCCCTTCTTAATATCATCGGTGATGACGGTGTTGACGCCGCCGGCTTTGAAGGCATCATATGCCTTCTGATCGAAATCATCAAGATAGGCCGTTCCCGGAGCATGGTATAACCCTTTGCCGTTCAATACAAAATTATCGCTGGCATAAAGTTCGAATCCGATTCCTGCCACCCATCCGAGGGTGTTGCGGCTATACCCCACTGCTGAGAGGTACGGAAGTGCGCGGTCCTGATTGAGATTGCGCGGTTCAAAATTAAAGATCTCCAGTCCTCCGATCACATACGGTACAAATTCCTGAAGCGGAAAAAAGTTATAGCTGGCCATGATCTGGAATCCGCCGTGACGGATCTTGTTGAGATCTTCACGGTTAATGGCCGAATTACCGGTACTCGGCTGGCCCGTGAACGGATTCGGGTAGGTTGCATCGTTCGGCGCTCCGAAGTATCCCGGATAATTGGTAATATTATCTGCATTCGGTTTCATCCTCATCTGGCCGCCATTATACGCCACGTGCAAGGAAAGCCAATCGAGAATATTCCAACGAAGAAAAATATCTCCGGAGAACCAGAATTGGTTATCGCGGAAGCTGCCATAAAGTTTATTGCCTTCGGCATCAACTCCGAACGATATCCTGCCTGCCGTACTTTGTGAGCGAGCCTGATCGGGATTGCCGAAAGAAAAGAGAAAAAGAATGAGAAGAGCTGCAGCCGATTGGATGGTGCTATTTTTGTGCATACTGTAGTTAGGAATGGGTGAACAATAGCCTTGATCTCATATTTCGCTATCTGCCAAGTATCCGATAGCTTATGGGGAGAAGAGATCGTATACAAATCTACGAAAGAAGCGAATCGAGTCATGGAAAACTATGTAACTTTCCTGAGTGAAAAGCATTGTAAGAGCATCATGCAAAGATTTCTTGTTGTTTTCGGAATTTTATTAGTAGCGGGCGGATCGTTCGCGAAAGTATTCCAGGTCGGGCCCACTCGCACTTATACGGCTCCAAGCAAGGTGATGGGACTTGTTTCTAATGGAGATACTGTCGAGATAGACGCTGGCCTGTATTCCGGTGATGTCGGAACGTGGTCAAAAAGCAATTTACTGATTCGCTGTCCCAATGGCATGGCCCATCTTGAGGCAGCCGGACGAAATGCAGGAGGCAAGGCGATTTGGGTGATCTCCGGCAATAATACGCGAATCGAAAATATCGAATTCTCCGGATGTACCGTACCTGATAAGAATGGCGCCGGCATCAGGCAGGAAGGCGCAGGGCTTGAACTGCGGCATTGCTACCTTCACGATAACGAAGATGGCGTTCTTGCCGGCGCAAATACGGCAAGCGACATTCTCTTTGAAGCGTGTGAGTTCGCTCGCAACGGATATGGCGATGGATATTCTCACAACATATATATCGGCAACATCCGAACATTCACGATGCGCTTCTGCTACTCACATCACGCGAAGATCGGACATTGCGTCAAATCCCGTGCAATGAATAACTATATTCTGTACTGCAGAATCATGGATGAGGATACGGGATCGGCAAGTTACCTCATCAATCTTCCGAACGGTGGATTTTCTGTAGTGCTAGGCAACACGATGATGAAGGGACCGAACGCTCAGAATCGAACCCTTGTCGACTATGGCTCCGAAGGTCTTACTAATCCTGCGAAGCAGCTCTACGTGGTTAATAATACTATGGTCTCATTGCGGCCCAGCGGAGCAACGTTCGTTGCTGTCGCAGCCGGAACAGATACTGCCAGGATCATCAATAATATCCTCGCAGGCACGGGGACAATATTTAGCGGGCCGGCCGATACGATCTCAAATGCGATTGATACGAAAATCGGAGACTTTTCTTTCCTGGATGCTTCGAAATTTGATTACCATCTTTCCTCATCTGCGATTCACGTTTGGCCGATCTATGATATCGACGCCGGAAGTGCAGGTAGTTTTTCTTTGACGCCAACTTTCGAATATCTTCACCCAACCGATAGCCTTGCACGCAACGATCAGTTTATTGGCGCTTTCAACAATGTATCGGCAGGCATAAGCTCTTCCAAGGCGCCTGAACTCAGTGGAGTAAATTTCCCAAATCCTTTTTCTGAAAAGACGGATATTCTTCTGGATAATAACGAAGATGGCACGACGGTTTCAATTCTCCTCTACAATCAACTCGGCGCCGTAATGCAGACTCGAAGATATACTGTGACCAATTCACACATCACCTTCGAGCGTGGCAATCTGCCAACGGGAATTTATTATTATGATATTCGCAATACCGAAGCTCGCTCCGTTGCCCATGGAAAATTTGTGATCGACTGATATCTTACTTGGCGAGAACCATCGTCTTCCGATCAAGGATGCCGCCGGCCTGAAATACATACAGATAGGCGCCGCTGGAATAAGAGCTCCCGTCGAACACATAGTCATACATACCGGGAGCTTTCGCTTCATCAACTAGGACTCCAACGAATCTTCCGAGTGCATCGTAGAGGCTGATACGAACTTGTACCGGACTTCCATCGGAATTCCTTCCGATCGCGTAGTGAATATGCGTGGCCGGATTGAATGGGTTCGGGTTATTCTGCTCGATACTCGTGCCCATATTTCCATATGTGACCTGGACAGGAAAACAAATATCGGAGATCGTGATCTTGCCGGGATCAGTCGTGGCAAGAGGTTCGAACGGATTGCCAAACTTGATATTGCTTTGGACAAGATCCGTGAATTGGCCAAGCTTTGCATCGGAATGGGCACGAAACCGTAGCACCAGAAGCGGACCGCCAGGGCCCAAATGCGCTGAAGTCGAATTCACCGTTACGTCGATTCCTCCAGCCATCGGAACCGATCGGAGATTCCACTCCGCCGCATTTATGAGCGCACCCTTACTGACAGAGAGTAGATCGAAGAGAGATGCGTCATATGTGATTCTCTCGGAAAGACTATCGACCGGAGTGATGGCGCTGTCCAGCGGATCTTCCAGATCGATGAGTTTCTGAACGACATCCAACTCTTGCCCAGCGCTGACATAATAGTTGGTATCGATCTTCAAATTCACATCGAGCGGAGCATGGTCACAGCCCAGAAAGGTAATTGTCGTTGACGTACCGTCGTCATAATTCAACTGGAAATATCCGTCGTGATTGCCACAAAGCGGAATATGGACTTGAGGAGAGAAGGTAACTTCGTATGTTTCCAGATGACCCGGATCATATGATTTTACTCCCTGATTTCCCGTGATCGTGTATTCGGCAGGATTCGAATTAAAAGTGGAAACAACATTCAATGGGGCTGTACCGATCGGAAGCGGAGCATTCCCGAAATTATCCTGAAGCTTCTTCGATTGCTTCAAGATGACTTTTCCAAAATCGAGAACGGCTTTCTCCAGATCGACTGAAGGTGCTCCGCAAATACCGGTTGCATAAAAATGAAAGAGCGATCCGTCATCTGTCGTTACATCGAATTTTTCGAAGAATGTGCCTGTCACCGTTGGCGCGAACGTTACCGGGATGGAGACGGAATTTCCATTCGGGATAACCCAATTCGGCGATCCTGTGATGGAATATGTTGAACCTGGAGTTTCGGGAGTTATTCCCGTTACCGAAACTGTGACGTTATTACCATTAATGATCAACTCCGGCAGAGTCTTTGTCTTTCCGGCTCGGATAATTCCAAAGTCGAGAGTATCCGGCGAGAACGTAAGTTGCGTCTTGATTCCGTTACCATAGAGATAGATTACTTTCTCCCGATCGGCACCAAATCCATTCGAAGAAAAGATATGGAATTCTGCACTGTCCCGTCCGGCCGAGGTCGGAGAATAAGTAAAGACAAACTCATTCGTAGTTTCCGTCAGCACAAAAGGAACGACGCGCTGGCTAGTGACACTGAACTTCGAGGCCGACGTGCCCAGCATCGAAACATTGACGACGCTGTAGCCTTCAACTCCATAACTCTCGATCGAATCAAGGAGTGACTTCTGAGTCCCTGCCCGAACCGTGCCGAAATCGAGCGTGTCTTTTTGGATGGCAATACCCGGTGTTTCGCGGGCAACTTCGATCTGGATCGAGCCAGAGTTGTCGCCATAAAATTTTGAAGGCGGATCCTGGTTGTCAAAAAAACGGAAAGAAAGAGGATTGCCGGAGCTTAGTATCGAAGCATCGTAGATGCCGCTCTTCTGAGGATTACCGCCCTGAAAACCCGAAGCCTTCCAGAAATTATAGAACCAATCTTCATTGGTGCCGCTGGTACGTGTCTTGATCGAAACCGCAATAAACGTCGGCGCGAAGGGAATAACCTGCCAATAGTAGCAGGCATCGGCTGTTTCTTTTGTCGAAGAAACTGTTGCCCAT
>JAUZOQ010000137.1 GCA_030706385.1 Bacteroidota bacterium
AGGGTAAACGACAAGCGATTGTACATTCTGCAATGGTTTAGGCTCTTCGGTAACATCAGCAAATTCGCTCTCAGAAGAGGAAGATGATGACGAAGTAGGATCTATTGGCGGAGGCGGGGGAGTTGGAGCAGCTGGAATAGCTTCCGGTGGTACAATCGCAGAATCTGCATGGTAGGAACGCCTGCGTGCCTCTCGTCTTTCTTTATCTTTCCTCAGTGAAGGCACGGACTCTTCGATCTTATCGCCCATTGTCTTCGTAGCTGCAATGATATCACTATCGCTCTTGAATCTCTCTATCGCAGCGCCGACAGCAAGCGGATTGTAGCCGTGTGCCAGAAAAAGCTGCTCTCCGACTTGTTGAATATTCTTGAACAAGCTCTTGACAATGAGCATTGATTCAATAAAATTTTCCGTAGTATCCTGAGGCAGCTTCTGGAATTCCGCGATACAGCGATTCCCGAAGGAGTTGATCATGCCGATCATCTCCTCTTTCGGCATCACGTTCGGATCCTTTAGTTTAGCATATTCAGCCGTCCTTTGGCTGCTATAGAATGTGTATGTGAAATCACCGAGAAAATCCAGATTGGGGTCGCAGGGCCCACGGCCTGTTTTGTGAGGGGTAGCACTCTTACGCGATGATCGCTCTACTTCCTTGAGTGTCTTCTTCTCGAATGCAGATTCCAACGCATTCGGAGCAAGGCCAATCTCCATTTCGCCGTTATCTTTCGTCCAGAAGGTCAGAGGAATAATATATGGCCCATAATCCGAACTTGCGTCTTTACCAGCGAATTCGAAAAAGAGACGGCCTTTCGCCTTTGCAGAGTCATAAACAACCTTCAGCAATCTGGCTGTATCAAGCTTTTCCGAATGCGATTCTTTCATCTCCGGAGCGGCACTGGGATTATCTCCCTCCGGCATCGGAGCCGTAAGAAATTGCGGCAATTCGTTGATGAGTCCTGAGGACTGGTGCCGCACGATGATCTCATGCTTGCTGATCTTGACGTGAACCGTCGAGCCGAAGAGTGCAGGCGACCATTCATCATAGATCACCGGTGTTTGAGCCAAAACGAATGCCGGGAAAACAAGAAGGAACAGAAGGAGATACTTCATGGGCTATTCTGCGAATATAAAGTCTTTTTAATAACGCATAGCGGGGGAGTTAGTTGCAGGAAATGAAGTCTATAATTGACCCGAATCAGGAGCGCGAATGAGCGGGCTTTCTTTTCCGATTATTTTGTTTATCAGCCTCGATAACTATCAATTCACTAAGAATCTATATTGAAGATGATCTCATTCGAAGACGTCAGGAAGTTATTTACCAGCCCATTTTTGCAGCTTGTTTCACAGGCAAACGAAGTCCATCAAAAGTATCATCGGTTTGCCGATATTCAGCTTTGCACTCTGCTTTCGATAAAAACCGGTGGCTGTCCGGAAGATTGTGCCTACTGTCCGCAGGCTGCACGCTATGATACCGGAGTCGATGCGCAGAAATTGCTGGATGTTGATTTCGTCGTTTCGACAGCTACGAAAGCGAAGGATGCCGGAGCAACTCGCTTTTGCATGGGAGCAGCATGGCGCGAAGTTCGCGACGGTCGTGATTTCGATCAGGTTCTGGAAATGGTAAGCAAAGTAAATGATCTTGGGCTTGAAGTATGCACGACACTCGGAATGATCACCGATGCTCAGGCGAAACGCCTTAAAGAGGCTGGGCTTTCCGCTTATAATCACAATCTTGACACATCGGAAAGCTATTACGGAAAGATCATTCGCACCCGCGAATATCAGGATAGGCTTGACACTCTTGAAAATGTTCGGCAAGCAGGAATTTCTGTCTGTTGCGGAGGAATTCTCGGCATGGGTGAAACCGATGACGATCGCATCAATTTTCTTCACACGCTAGCGAATTTCGATCCGCAGCCTGAGAGTGTTCCGATCAATGCTCTCGTTCCGGTCGAAGGGACTCCGCTTGCCGATGCTCCTCCGCTTGATCCGTTCGATTTCATTCGTGTCATCGCTTGTGCTCGAATCCTCATGCCTCGCGCCCGCGTTCGCCTGAGTGCCGGAAGATTGTCGCTTTCTCAGGAAGCACAGGCACTCGCATTTCTTGCCGGAGCGAATTCCATTTTCACCGGAGATACACTTCTGACCACTCCGAATCCCGCATTCAATGAGGATGCAGCATTGCTCAAGAAGCTTGGTGTCAAGCCGAAAGCTCCTTTTGCAATGGAGATGTCCCTGGCCGAATAAGCAGGGCAGATATTTCGAGTACGATCATATGCTCAATCCCGTCGAAGACAGACTTCGGAATGAATTAGCCGCTTTAGAACAAAAGCAGAGAAAACGCGATCTTCGGATTTCCGATGCGATCGATTTTACTTCCAATGATTACCTGGGCCTGACACAAAGCCCCGTCATTAAAGCGCGCGTCATCCGAGATCTCCAATCGGGCATGCTGCTTGGCTCCGGCGGATCGCGCTTGCTTCGTGGGAATCATGTCTGGCATCAACTCGCAGAAAAGGAATTCGCAGAATTTGAAGATGTCGAGGCGGCGCTCTTCTTTTCTTCCGGGTACGCTGCAAATATGGCTGTGCTGACAGCAATTCCAACGCGGCGCGATGTCATCCTCTACGATACGATGGTTCATGCCAGCATCAAGGAAGGAATTCACTCAAGCCTCGCTGCAAAGAAAACTTTCGAACATAAGTCCGTTGCTTCGCTTCGCGCTGCGGCTGAGAGCATAAAAGATGTCGGAAATATGTATGTAGTCGTCGAAAGCTTGTACTCAATGGATGGCGATGAAGCGCCTCTGGAAGAGATCGCTGCTGTATGCAGCGAGTTAAAACTCTATCTCATCGTCGATGAAGCGCATGCAACAGGACTTTTCGGAAAACATGGACGAGGACTGATCGATGATAAGAACATTCGTGAGCAGATCCTGCTTAGCATTCATCCGTGCGGAAAGGCGCTCGCTGCTGCAGGAGCATTCGTATGTTCTTCGGAAATTATTAAGTCGTATCTCATCAATAAGGCGCGGACGATGATCTTCACCACAGCATTGCCGCCCATTGTTCCGGCAACGATCAGCGAAGTGTTGAAAGAGATCAAAAGAAATCCGGCGATCATAAAGAAAGTGCATCAGAATGCCGATTACGTCAGGGAAAAATTGCGCTCACACTTGAAAAAATGGATCGTACCGGAAGGCCGCTCGCCGATCATCCCTCTTATTGTTGGCGATGATAGGGTTTCCGTTGCCGTTGCGGCAGAAATGCAAATGCGTGGCGCTGATATCCGCCCGATTCGTCCTCCGACGGTAGCCGAAGGCACTGCACGCTTCCGCATCACCGTCAGCGCACTTCATACAAAAAAGGATCTCGATCTGCTTTGTGACGGACTTATTGAAGTCGAGGCGCACTACCTATGAAGGGATCATTCATCATTGCCGGAACAGATACAAATATCGGCAAGACCGTTCTCTCGGCGCTTTATATGTCGGTCCGGGAAGATCTTTCATATTGGAAGCCGATACAATCAGGACTTGAAGGAGAGACGGATTCAATTGTTGTCCGAAGAATTTCAGAATGCAAGCCGGAAAGAGTTTTGCCGGAAGCCTATAGGTTGAGCCGTCCGCTTTCACCCCATCTTTCGGCAAGGCTTGACGGAGTCGAGATCGATCCGAAGCAATTGCTGCTACCGAAGCAGAGTGGTCTCATCATAGAAACGGCAGGCGGAGTCCTTGTGCCGATAAATGAAAATCTGTTGCAGATCGATCTCATGAAAACTTGGGCATTACCTGTCGTCATTGCCGCGAGATCGTCGCTTGGAACGATCAATCATTCTCTTCTGACGATCGAAGCATTACGAAAGCGAGATATCTCCATTGCCGGACTCGTGATGATCGGCGAAGTAAATGAAGAGAATGAAAAGGCTGTCGGATATTACGGAGGGATAGAGATCATCGGAAGAATTCCTCCTGTTCCGATAATGAATAAAGAATCGTTAGTTGCGATCTATCATGAATATTTTCGTACTCTTACGTTTTGAATAGAGTGGCAATCCGGAGATTCCTGCACTACGGTATAGTTTTTATTGCAGGAGATGATTTCCATAACATGACTTTTATTCGCATTTATGGCAGAGAAGAATTGGCAAGCATACGATAAGGATCACATTTGGCATCCGTATACACAGATGCAACTCGTGCCGGAAGCGATCGGAGTAGATCGTGGAGAAGGATCGTATCTTTATCTCTCCGATGGAAGAAAGATCTTTGATGCGATTTCTTCATGGTGGCTGACGCTGCATGGGCATGCACATCCGGTGATCGCAAAGGCGATTGCCGCGCAGGCGAAGAAACTGGAGCAGGTGATCTTTGCCGGGTTCACTCATGAACCGGCCTCAGTCCTCGCAAAAAAATTGATCGAGCATGCACCGGAAAAACTCGAGAAGGTATTTTTCAGTGATGACGGATCGACGGCAGTCGAAGTCGCAATGAAAATGTGTGTGCAATACTGGCATCAACATAAGGAGACGCGCACCACATTTCTTGCCTTGGATGGTGCATATCATGGAGATACCTTCGGAGCAATGTCGGCAAGTGCACGCGGGATATTCACACACCCTTTCGGTTCGATGCTTTTCCACGTGATCCATATGCCTTTCCCAACTCCTCCGGTTAATGGATCTAAAGAGTATTCCAAATCCGAAGAGTTATTCCTGGAGCAGCTTCGCAATCATGCAAAGCACGATCACCGCATCGCCGGGTTTATCTATGAACCGCTCCTGCTCGCAGCGGGTGGAATGAAAACCTGGCGAAGCAATGTGATGGAAGAAGCGGTGAAGATCGCAAAAGAATATGGAGTACTGACGATCGCCGATGAAGTCATGACCGGATTCGGAAGGACCCGTACGTTTTTTGCCTCAGATACCATCGCTTTTCCACCCGATATCATGACGCTCTCCAAAGGGATCACCGGCGGTTTCCTGCCGCTCGGAGTAACTCTTGCCACAAAAAAGATCTACGAAGCATTCTTAAGCGACGACCGATCACAAACCTTCTTTCATGGGCATAGTTATACGGGTAATCCTATTAGCTGTGCTGCCGCTGTCGCTTCATTTGGTATCTTCGAACAAGAGCCCGTCATGGATCGGATCGCAACGATCTGCTCAGTCCATAACGAACTGATGCCGAAGCTGGCGGAAAAGAACAATTACAATTTTCGCATTCAAGGTACAATGGCAGCGATGGAGCCGAAGAATCCCGAAGGGTATCTAAGCGCGAAAATGCAGGCTCTCGGCAAGGCTTGCCTCGATAAAGGTATGCTCATCCGTCCGCTCGGAGATACGATCTATTTCCTTCCTCCTTACTCAACGACCAGGCAGGATCTTGAGGAAGCGTACGGTAAACTTCAGGAGATACTGGATAATGACTTTTAACGCCGGGTAAATTTGACTGCAAGTCAATTTCAACGAATAAAAGAGACCATGACTGGTGCCGAAGAAATTACTGAAATAGAGATACTTTCACTGTATGAGAATACATTAGCATGTCTTTATCGCGATAAAGAAAAGGCGAGAGCGCATGCCGTGATCGATGAATGGTTGTTACAGTATGTGCCCTACGACTCCTATTATTTCCTGATGCTGGAGCCGGGAGAGAAAACGGATAATATTGTCAGCTTGAGAATGGAAATCGAAGATGCCGCAAGTGAATTAGCCATCAAGGCAATTCCTATAAAAGATGCGGATACTGTGTTTGATGAGTTGGATGGTCAGATGCATAACGCTTGGCTAAAGAGAGGGGAGCTGTCCCGGCCTGAATCAACTCGGCATGATCACATCAGAATTTCTTCTCGGGAAGAGCCACAGGTCTCGGCTGTATTTTACAGGTTCTTCAATGAGAAAGAAAATAAAGCCTTTAGCGAATCAGAGAAGAGATTTTTTGTGACAGTTACGCCTCATGTCCTGACACTAATTCGAACATCTCATACCTTTGATACTCAATCCAAAGCACATAAATATTTCGATACCTATGTGAAGATCTGTTCGAGAATTGCTACCGCTTACAAGTTATCTGAGACCGAACATAAGATCATGATAGAACTCCTCTTTGGCAAATCAAATGAAGAGATCGGCAGGAGAAACTTTGTCGCTCCGGCAACGGTCAAAAAACATCTGAGGAGCATATTCAAGAAGACCGATACAAAAGGCCGGATCGATTTCTTGGGGAAATTCTTCACCTCACCCGATCGGATCGATTTTACATAAGCGGATGGTAGCCTTTAGGCTACTTTCCGGGTTTTAGCCCTTCTGCCTGTAACTCTATCCTCTCGATTTTGTTTTTCTCATGGCAAGAAC
>JAUZOQ010000138.1 GCA_030706385.1 Bacteroidota bacterium
AACCCTCTCCCGGAGTACCGGGAGAGGGAACAAGCACTCCCCTCTCCCGGTACTCCGGGAGAGGGGTCGGGGGTGAGGGCCGGCGTAAAATCTCGTTGTATATTTATTCCATGAGTCGACAGGCACCCTACCTCACGGAATTTGCGCGAGAGATCCGCAAGAACCCCACCTACACAGAAAAGCTGATGTGGAGAGCCTTACGCAATCGCAAACAAGACGGTCTGAAATTCAGGCGCGAACATCCGATCGAGGGATATATCGTGGATTTCTATTGCCATGAGCATAATCTCGTTATCGAAATAGATGGAAGCATACACGATGAGCCTTCGAAGAGGATCGCAGATGAGATACGACAGAAGAAATTGGAAGAATCCGGTTACCGTGTCCTCCGATTTACAACGGAAGAAATTAATATCAATATCGATTCTGTGATCGAAACGATTCTGCACGAATGCAAGAAACCACTTCCCCCGCTATGATCTCCCGGCAAATAAGAACGCTCTCACCACTCGCAGCTCCTCGTATGTAAATCCATCCTTGCCGAGAGCATCCATGACTGGCGAGAGGACTGCATCGCCGTATTTCTCGAAGGCCGCTTTGATCGGCGCGATCTTTTGCTCGCTGACGAAGGCAGAGATATCGGTGATCTCCTTGCTAGCTATATAGACTTCCAAGTGTGCCATAACGGACGTGAGCGAGATCTTCCGTTCGCTGGAAATATCGGCTGCCGACATCCCCTGTTTGTAGAGTCGGAATGATGCAAGCGTCGTCTGGCTTTCCGGTGGAGGAATATAACTTGCTTTGGGAAGATTCAACTTCGTGATGGAATGCTCGCGCTGATAGGCAGCGATCTCCTCCAGGAAAAGCTTGCCGTATTTATCGGCCTTCGATTCACCAACTCCCAGCACTTCAAGGAATTCGCTCTTTGTCTTCGGAAGCCTTACTGTCATATCGCGCAGCGAGGAATCGTGAAAGATCATATAGGGCGCCATCCCGTGTTTTTCAGCAATATTTTTTCGCAGTGCCCGGAGCTTTTCGAAAAGATCTTTGTGCCCTGAGGGAAGTTCGGCTGCCTGAGCAGAAGGCCTTGAACTCGCCACTGAATCAGAGCCGCCCGCCGTCTCATCGATTCTACGAATCTCGACTTTACGTTCGCCCTTCATGACTTCCCATGCTGCCGGAGTTAGCCGTAGCACATTGTAATTGGCAGCATCCTGAACAAGATACTTATTACTGATGAGTTCATGCGCAAGCGCTTGCCAGTATTTTACTTTTTTATCCTTGCCAATGCCGTAAGTGGAGAGATCATGATGGCGGTTGCTTAAGATTCGCTGGTCTTCGGAGCCCCGCAAAACATCTATCACATATTTAATTCCGAATCGTTGGTCGATGCGGGCAACGCAGGAGAGGAACATCTGTGCTTCACGGGTTGCATCGATCGTTTCGGATGCACCTCGTGACATACAGTTATCGCAATTTCCGCAATTCTCTTTGGGATAATGTTCGCCGAAATAATTGAGTAGTATTTTCCGACGGCAGCTGTGGGACTCGGCATAATCGAGCATGCTCTTGAGTTCTTCCTGAGCTACGCGAAGTTCGCGCTCATTCTGGATCTCCGTAAAAAAGTATTCGATCTTATGCTTATCGCCATAACTGAAGAAAAGCAGGCAGTCGGATTCCAGTCCGTCGCGGCCGGCACGGCCGGTTTCCTGATAATAGCCTGCGATGGATTTCGGAAGATCGTAATGGACAACAAATCGCACATTCGATTTATCGATTCCCATTCCGAAGGCTATCGTTGCACAGATGATATCGATCTCATCCTTGACGAATTTCTCCTGGTTCTTTGTGCGAGTTGCTGCATCCAGCCCTGCATGATACGGAAGCGCCTTGAAGCCTTTCTCGCAGAGTGCGGCGGCAAGCGCATCGGTGCTCTTTTTGCTGAAGCAGTAGATGATACCGGCTTCATCTTTGTGGCCTTTCAGGAATTGCAAGAGGCGTACGAACTGCTTTTCTTTCGGAAGGACGGCATAATGAAGATTGGCTCGGTCGAAACTCGCCTTATAGCGAAGCGCCGTCTTGCCGAACTTCAACTGCTCGAGAATATCCTGCTGCACACGTTGTGTGGCCGTGGCCGTCATTGCCATGACGGGCACATCGGGAAAATTTTTTCTCAGGATCCGTAGCTGACGGTACTCCGAACGGAAATCGTGTCCCCATTCGGAAATGCAATGCGCTTCATCAATGGCAAAAAGCGAAATAGGGATCTCAGCGAGAAAAGCAAGGAATGAGGGCATTACTAGTCGCTCCGGTGCAACATAAAGCAGCTTGATCTTGCCTCGCTTGATGGCGCGCATGCGTTCATCGATATCACTCTGAAAAAGTGAGCTGTTAATGAATGCTGCAGGCACACCGCTTGCGATAAGGCCATCAACCTGATCTTTCATTAAAGCGATAAGCGGACTGACAACAACAGTAAGCCCCGGTAACATCAGCGCCGGAAGCTGGAAGCACAGTGATTTACCCCCGCCCGTTGGCATCAGGACGAATGAATCCTTCTTATTCATCACGCCCTCGATAATTTCGCGCTGAAGCGGACGGAATTGCGTGTATCCGAAATATTTATGGAGAAGTTCTTCCACCAGGTGCCTGTTGTTTGAGTTTGGAATTTACGAAAATTTTCTTATCGGGCAGATGGCTCTGCTCACTTTTGAAGAATGGAATAGCCACACTCGGAGCCCGGACAATTTAGATCACATTCAGAAACGAACTTACGACGACTCCCCATTTTTCCGGATACTCGACTGCAGTCAAATGTCCGCTTTTTGTGAACGAGACAAACTTTGCACTTTTGATCTTCGCTGCCATCGCTTCCATGTCTTCATGAGGGATGATCGCATCGTCATCGCCGGTGATCACAAGTGTCGGGCAGGAGATCGTGGGAAGCAGATCCGAAGAATCGAATCGCAGAGCAAGAGCGCGAAGGCACATTGCAAATGATTTCGCAGTGAAAGAAGATATCCACTCTTTTAGCTTTGGCACAAGCGCAGGATCGTTTTTCTTCGAAGATGCCGATACAAGTTTGTCCAGCAACCGGTCGTAAACAGCCTGGGCTCCTCGTGCTTCGGCATCGAGAGCGAATTCCTCTCTGCCCTTTTTGCCCTCATCGGTATCGGCATCTGCTTTCGTATTGGAAAGGATCAATGCCTTCACTTCATTTTGATATAGCCGGTAATACGCGAATGCAGCGTATCCGCCCATGGATAATCCGCCAAGCACGGGATCGACGATTCCAGTGGAATTGAGTTGGTCATGGAGTTCCACCATTGCCTCGCCGAGTGTCCATTGCTTTTCCGGCTCAGGATTTCCGAATCCGGGAAAGTCGACAAGCAGAATATTAAAAGCAGGAGCATTCGTCGATATGACGGCTGCGGCGCTATCCCACATGGCGCTTGAAAGGGGAAAAGCATGGAGCAGGACGAGCGTGTGTTTGTTTTCCGGGGAGGAATAGAAAGTGCGAAGTGTAATCATACACTTCTAACGAAGAAAGAAGAATAAGAGGTTCAATTTTGGCGGATCGCCCTGCTTAAGGTTCTCGTGCCGATCATCTGAGTAATAATGAGCGGCCCGGCACTGCGTCCGAAGTAGATAACCCAGTACGGATGCGGAGCAAGCGAGTTAGCTGTAAGCTCAGCAGCATAACGGACGGCGAGAACGTCAGAATAGCTCTTCGTTCCGATCGTGAGGCTATCAAGATGGCCAATGATACGACCCGTGATCGGTATGGGGACGTTGAGATTCTGATTGCTGAACAATGTACAAGCTTCCCAGCTCGAATCGAGTGCAACACTTCCACTTCGTGAGCGCAGAAGCACGATCTTACCCGGAATACTGATCGAATCCATTCTCGTTGATGAGAGATTCAGCGACGATGGATCCCATGTCGAGGTATTGTAATAGTTTGAATACACTCCGAGATCGGTTGCAAGAAGATATTTCGAATTTACAACGGTAATATCATGGATCACACTTTTCGAGAAAGTAGAAGGACTTGAGCCGCTTAGTTTCGCGAATTCATCGAGCACTAAAAATCTTCCGCCCGCTTCGACGAGCGTGTTTCTATTGCTCTGTGAGCCGTAATCGTAGGCCAGAATCCCATTCCCAATATCTGTTAGAGAAATACGAGTCCACTTGCGCAGTGTATCGCAGAAAAAAACCGCAGAGTCTGCCGAACAATACACTCGCTGTCCGGAAGTCGCAAGAAGTGAGGAAACGAAATTTGGCTGCGTAAGCTCTGCCATGGTCCAATCATGTCCGGAAGGCCATTCCCAGGAAAGTAAGGTACCCGTTCCCGATCTGTAATTTCCGCCAAAGAGAAATTCGGAACGTTGATTCGAATCATTGTCGCCAACAATGAAGGCCATCGTCGTGATATTCACGGGTCTTTTCGAGACAAGTTGACCACCTTTCGCAGCGCGCGGCTGCGTGGTCCGGTAAACACTATCGCCGATACTAACATACAGCGCATCCGACAAAGGATTCGAAGCAAGAGCAACGATCGGCCTGCCACTGGCATACGAACCGGCAGGTGACCATACCGATCCATCGGTACTATAGAATAGCGTGCCTTGATAAGTGCCGGCATAGATCATACCGTTCACGACAGCAAAGCAGGTAATGGGATTGTTATCGCCAAACGTTTGACTCGTACTTTTCTGCCAGCTAAGGCCGCCATCGTCAGAGAAGAAGACTCCATTTGATTCCGTCGCTGCGACAACTGTCGTCGTATTCGGAATGGAGATTATGTGGCTTACAGGCGGCGTGAATGTATGCTGCGTCAGAGTATTCTCTGTTTTAATCGAGTATCCATCGGGCAGAGGAACAATGCTGTGACGGCTAATTCCGCTGATGCTTACTTCGTCATTGCCTGAATTCGAGAAAAGGCTATCTGCAATGCCACCTGAGGATTCTTTGATCACACCTGTGGAACTATCGCTAAAGAAGCCCAGACTGATAACAGAAGGTTTTCCGGTAACACTATCGATAAGGTCGAAGGATATCACGGAGTTCTTCGGCCAGAAATATGCCGAAGCATCGGTTACTTGCGGAGCGGGCACATCGACAATTCCGGGATTGCATCCCGTAATGCCGAGCGAAGCAGCAAATATCGGAAGAAGAATATATCGGAGGTTCTTTATCACGGTCTGAATTTTAATCCGATGCGAAGCCCGTATGAAGGCGTAAAGAGCGTAGCTGAAGAGTGATTGACGGTGACGTAGCCGATCGGATCCGACTCCGATGCAACAGCTTGGGCAGCGGCATTCGGCGTGCCGGCACTTGCCCATGTTCCGGCGAATGCCAATCCGGCCGATATCGCGAAATTCCTGTTGAGATCGTATCCGGCATATAATGCTGCCGAAACAAGTGGTGCAAAGCTTGAGATGAAGGCAGCGCCGACTCCGCCGCTGCCTTCGAAATGGATCCGATCCTGCGGGTTAAACGTGTACCGGATCACACCGCGCGCATAAAATTGCGAACCGTTCGATACGGCATTGCTGACAACAACGCGCGAGATCGAAGGCAAGCCGCCAACATTCGATTGAAGGCTTGATTGCGAGATCAACTGCGAGATCGCAGCATTACCGCCTTCAACGCCAACCGACCACCTCGGATCGATGATGTAATCAAGGCCAAGCAGAGCTGCGCCTTCAATATGATTGGCAAGCATTGCATCGTTTGCATGAATATTGACAAGGCTTCCGCCTAAGCTGCCATAGACTCGCACAGCAAAAGGAAATCGTGAAGATGACTCCTCTTCCCTATCGCGGAGAGGATTCTTCTCATGGCTTCCGACACTTTCATCGTTCGAGGCCATATCCTTCGGAGGTGTTTGCGCCGAGGGAGCCGGCGGAGTATTCTTCTCTGCAACGGCTTTCGGTGCATTCTCCTTGACCGAATTATCTTTCGACGAATTATCTCTTGCTTCGTTCTTATCTTTATTCGCAGACGGTGGTGTTGCAACAGGATTCTGATTATCGGCGACATTCTCGGCCGGCGTTTCTACCTTCGCAGCAGGAGTAGCTACATGCTGACTTTGCGAAGCATGACGATCGACTGCCGAACGGTCAGAGTTAGTATTCGATTGCTTCTCGTGCCGGACTCTTGCAGAGGCGAAGTTTCTAGCTGATGCCTGTGAAGATGATGCTGTTTGAGATGCAACATTCGAATGAACCTGGGCACTAGAAGAATTCTGATTCGGACTCACCGGTGAGGCCGGCGAAGTAGATTGAGCCGGTGTGCTCATCTGCTGGTGTTGTACCGGCACCTGTGCAAGATCCTGTTTTACATC
>JAUZOQ010000139.1 GCA_030706385.1 Bacteroidota bacterium
CCTTGAGTACGGATTGCCGAAGGATTACTATTCGACATACGCTTCGCGCATTTCCGCATTTACTCCCGATGAATTGCAGATCGTCGGTCAAAAAGTGTATTCACCGAACGATCTCAGTGTGATCGTTGTCGGCGATGCATCGCAAGTAAAATCGAAACTTGAACGATTCGGGAAAGTAGACGTGTACGATCTTGATCTAAAGCCCGTCAAGTTCACCGAAGAGAAGCTCAGAGATGCAAAGATGACTCTCGATCAGGTTTTGGAATTCATGTATAAGAGCATCAATAAACCGGCATTGGAGAAGATCACCAACCGCGAGATCGATGGAGAGCGCAGCATCGGAATTACCGGTGAAGTCCGCAAAGGAGCGATGACCGTTATTGAAGCTGCACCGAACAAGAAATATGAAAAATTCGAACTCGGCTCAGGAGTAACGATCGAAGCCCGCAACGACGGAAATCACGTCATCAATTACTATCCGGGCGGCAACGGTGTGCCGAGCCCTGACGAGAAGATCGAACTCGCAAATTCCGTCTTCAATGAAGAGCTCCATCTTCGCGATCCGAACAATTCAGTGAAACTGTTGGGACTTGGCGATAGCCCCGGCGGAGAGTCATATGTTCTTGACGTCATGAAGAACGGAGCATCGCATGAGAAGTGGTATATCAGTACGCAGACCGGCTACCTTGTTCGCAGAGAAGAGATCCGCGGAGAAGAATCCGCTACAACAGATTATAGCGACTTCCGAATGGTCGATGGAATTCCGTATGCGTTCCATGAAGAGACTCATGGAGCGGGCGATCAGTCATTCCAGGTTTCCTCGATCAAGCACAATGTCCAGGTTGACGAAAAGCTTTTCATGAAGAAATAGCTAAGAATGTTGGGAAATCAAAAGAGCGGGCAATATGCCCGCTTTTTTTTTTGGCTAATATCTCGATTCTTGAGATAGGGCAATAAAAAAGCCCCGGATGGTGAGAGACCATGTTGTCCGGAGCTCCTTTGAGTTGTGTTGTGTCTTATTGTTGGGAGTATTTGTCCCTATGAAAACTGTCTAATATAACGGAATAGATTACCGGATGTTACAGAGGGTTTACACTATTTTTTATGAATAATCATTCATAAAAAGCAACGGAAACAGAGCAGTTTCTTGTTAACCCATTCGGCTATAAATCTGCCTTAAAAGTCGTAAATATGAAAATAGGTATACTTGGCACCGGTGCTGTGGGTAAGTCACTGGCAAAGGGTTTTGCCGGAATCGGAGATGACGTAATGGTGGGGTCCCGCGATGCACAGGGCGAAAAGGTCCTCGCCATCGCAAAGGAAGTGGGGCATGGATGCCGGGCCGGGACGTTTGCCGATGCAGCCAAATTCGGAGAGATTGTCGTCATCTGCATTCCTGGAGCAGCCACCGAGAATGCGCTCAAGCTCGCCGGACCGGATAACTTTGCCGGCAAGGTCGTCATCGATGTAACAAATCCTCTCGATTTCTCGAAGGGCATGCCTCCGGGACTTTTGGTCGGTCATACCGATTCTGCAGGTGAGCAGATCCAGAGGCAACTTCCGAAAGCGCATGTCGTGAAGGCTCTCAATATCGTCGGTAATCCTGACATGGTGAATCCTGATTTCCCCGATGGACCGGCCGATATGTTTATTTGCGGCAACGATGCGGAAGCGAAGAAAACCGTTACGACAATACTGGATAAATTCGGCTGGACTTCTGTACTCGATATCGGCGGTATCGAAGGCTCTCGTGTTCTTGAGCCGCTGACAATTCTGTGGGTAATGTATGGGTCGATAAAGGGAACGTGGCGTCATGCATTCAAAGTGATTAGGAAATAAGAACTCGAGCAAGATACATCTTCATTAGAATTTAATTATGAGCTATAACAACGCCATATCGATCCAAAGTGACTCGCGCACACGGCGTACACGCATGACAGAACGTATGCGTAATCTGGTTCGCGAAACGCATCTTGAACCTTCCAATTTTATTCTTCCGCTTTTCGTCTCGGACCGATCGGCGAATTACAGAAATGAGATCTCTTCGATGCCGGGAGTTTTTCAGTTTGGTATCGATCATATTCTGCGCCAAAGCGAACGCGCAGTCGAATCGAAACTTGGCGGCATCATTCTTTTTGGCATCACCGACGATAAGGATGAGACCGGTTCATCGGCACATAATGAAATGGGTATCGTCCAGCAAACGGTGCGTGAAATAAAGAAGCGCTTTCCTGAACTGCTTGTAGCAACCGATGTCTGCCTTTGCGAGTATACATCGCACGGACATTGCGGAATCATCAAGGAACATGACGGAGGAGAATTTGAAATCGCTAATGACGAGACAGTAGAGGAGCTCGTCCTTGAGGCACTTTCCCATGCTGAAGCGGGAAGCGATCTCATCTCGCCGAGCGATATGATGGATGGACGGATCGGTGCGATACGAGAGGCGCTCGATGAGAACGGATTCGAAAAACTTCCCATCATGAGTTACTCTGCAAAATTTGCTTCAGGATTCTACGGCCCATTCCGCGAAGCAGCCGGAAGCAGCCCCAGCTTTGGTGATCGCCGCTCGCATCAGATGGATCCGGCAAATGGTGATGAGGCAATGCGTGTGATCGAACGCGATATTCGCGAAGGTGCCGATATCATCATGGTAAAACCCGCCATGAGCTACCTCGATATTATCAGGCGTGCCAAGGATGAATTTACCTTGCCTATTGCGGCGTACCAAGTTAGTGGTGAGTATGCAATGATCAAAGCAGCGAGCGCAAATGGCTGGCTCGATGAAGAGCGAGTGATGATGGAATCACTCCTTTCGATCAAGCGTGCAGGAGCACAGATCATACTTACGTATTTTGCTTTTGAAGCAGCAAAAAATCTTCGTTCATAAAGACCTCTCGGACTAGCAGACGGTTATCAACAGGATTTCATTTTTTTTATCAGCAATTTATTTCTGTTTTTGTTGATAAAAAAATCCTCCATTTTTTACCATTTTTAAATATTGTCGTGTTTCCATTCGCATCACATTGAACGTACTCCGATTGAATGGAACGAGGATACAAAAAGAAACCTGTAAAAAATAGAAAAATAGCGGTCGCAACGAAAGCAGTGTCAACGAAAAAATTCACTGCTGCGAAAAAAGTATTAGCTGCAAAAAAGTCCGCAGCTGCTCGTACTAATCCCGTCGCAAAGAAAAGAGCGATTGCTGCGAAGAAAACGGGAAAGAAGAAAACCATTCTTTCTACACTTTTAGGCGTGGTTCTCTTAGGCGGTGCCGGGTTCGGCCTTAATGAATTCAGTTACTATGGCCGTCACGTTGATACGGAAGATGCGCATATCGATGCGGAGATCAGTCCGGTCATTGCTCGGATCGGTGGATATATCGATTCGGTTCGGTTTGTCGATAATCAACGGGTGAATAAAGGCGACACTCTTGTCGTGCTCGATGGCCGCGATTTTCTCGTTAAACTCGAACAGGCTGAGGCGAGCCTTACTTCATCAACATCATCGGCCAAGGTCAGCGAAGCGAACATCATGACGTCGGAGGCAACGATCGGCGCTGCGACGGCCGATGTTGCTGCAGCCAAGAGCATGCTCGCTAATGCTAGTACGCAGTCGGAAAGGGATGCCGCCAGAGCGCAGTTGAACTCTATGTTGGCGCGATTGAAGGTAGCACAAAAACAAGCCGATTCTTATCGCGAACAGCTGAAATCCACCTTCTCTTCCATCGATATGAAAAAAGCCGATATCGATTATGCCAGGCTGCAACTCTCATACACCATCATCACCGCACCCGTCTCCGGAATCGTAAGCAAACGGATGATCCAGCCCGGCGAATATGTACAGGCCGGTCAATCGCTCTTTTCTATTGTGAACGATACGAGTATTTATGTAACGGCTAATTTCAAAGAGACCCAGATCGAGCGCATGCGTAAGGGACAGCACGTCGATCTGCATATCGATGCCTATCCCGATGCATCGTTCGAAGGTGAGGTCTCGAGTTTTTCTCCTGCTACAGGATCGACATGGTCACTGCTTCCGGCAGAAAATGCTACCGGTAATTTCGTGAAGGTTGTTCAGCGCGTTCCGGTAAAAGTATCGATCATCGGCAACTCTGCGCAGAAGAGAATGCTGAAACCCGGCATGAACGTGAAGGCCATCGTCAGTCTCGATCAATAAGCAAGAGCTATCCCATGGCAGAGCGCGGTGCAATGAAATGGATCATCACTATTACGGTGATCATTGCCGCAACACTTGAACTTGTCGATTCGACGATCGTAAATGTCTCTCTGCCGCAGATCATGGGAAATCTCGGCGCCTCTCTCGAAGATATCGGATGGCTCGTCACCAGTTATGCCGTAGCGAACGTGATCATTCTCCCGATGTCCGGATGGCTCGGAATGCGATTCGGGAGAAAGAGATATTTCCTTGCTTCCATCATTATCTTCACGATCGCCTCCTTTTTCTGCGGAACGGCGCATTCGCTCTCAGAACTCATCGGGTATCGGATCGTTCAAGGGCTTGCCGGAGGCGGACTGCTCTCAACGTGCCAGGCAATTCTACTAGAGACGTGGCCTCGCGAAGAGATCGGCATGGCAACAGCGTTATTTGGTTTGGGTGCCATCGTTGGTCCGACGATCGGGCCGACGATCGGAGGATACATAACCGATCATCTTTCCTGGCCTTGGATATTCTATGTCAATATTCCCGTTGGTATAATCGCAGCGGTATTCGCCTTCATGTTCGTCAAGGAGTATCGGCATCCGTTACGAATTCCTGTCGATTGGATAGGGATAATTCTTCTCGTTATCACGGTCGGTTGCCTGCAGATATTTCTCGAAAAGGGGAATGGCGAAGATTGGTTTTCCACAACGTACATTGCCGTGCTTGCCTTCGTTGTCCTGATCACGGGAATCCTCTTCGTCTGGAGGGAGCTGAGCACGGAGCATCCGGTTGTGAACTTCAAGATCTTGCGGCATCGAAGTTTTTCGTTGGGTATCGTTACTTCGTTCGCATTTGGCTTCGGACTCTTTACTTCTTTTTTTGTGCTCCCGATCTTTTGCCAGAATCTTTTGGGATTCAGCGCACAGCAAACAGGCATCATGATCATGTGGGGTGGGATTGCAACGATCGTGCTTCTTCCCTTCGTGGGAATGGCATTAAAACGAGGCATACCTGCTCAACTCATCTGCCTCGGCGGAATGATCTTCTTTTTGATATTTACTCAAATGGTTTCGGGACTAACTCTCTCGGCCGGGATTGATGATTTCATAATTCCGATCCTTATACGCGGAGTTGGATTAAGCCTGCTGTTCGTTCCGATCACCACGCTTGCCCTGCAGGATGTCCCTCCGGAAGAAATGGGGCAGGCAACAGGACTGAACAATATGATGCGGCAGCTCGGAGGGTCGCTGGGAATTGCCATCATCACGACGATCATTTCCTCGCGTCTGTCAATGCACCGCGCGCATTTAGTTGAGCATATTTCTCCTTATTCGCCTCATTTCAATGAGCGATTCAATGCATCCGTGCAGTCGCTGGTTGCCAAAGGCCATAGCTTTGTCGAGGCAAAGCAACTTGCTCTGCAGGCGATCAACGGCTCGATCGTCAAACAAACAATGCTTCTAACCTATACCGATGCATTCTGGATCGGCGGAATCATCTTTATGGTTGCGATTCCGTTCATTTTCATGCAGCGGTTCAAGCGGCGCGTGAAAGTAGCGGTCGAAGCGCATTAGTGAAGCATTTTTCCGGATATCGTGTTCTCTTTCCTTCAAATTCTTTTCTTCAATGAGCAGTACAGCCAATAGTGCTAAATTATTTGAGCGGGCAAAACGATCTATTCCAGGAGGAGTGAATTCTCCGGTCCGTGCATTTCGAGGAGTCGGCGGTACGCCGATCTTTATGGAGCGCGCAGCCGGATCGCATATTTGGGATGCCGATGGGAATGAGTATATCGATTATGTCGGTTCCTGGGGACCCTTCATTCTTGGTCACTCGCATCCTGCAGTGACAGAGGCGATCACGAACCAGGTTCAGAAAGCTACAAGTTTTGGCGCTCCGACAGATCTTGAGATCGAGTTGGCCGAACTCGTGATCGAACTTGTGCCGAGTATTGAAATGGTGCGAATGGTGAACTCAGGTACGGAAGCTACGATGTCGGCAATTCGGCTTGCACGTGCGTATACGAAAAGAGAGAAGATCATTAAGTTTGAAGGCTGTTACCATGGCCACGGAGA
>JAUZOQ010000014.1 GCA_030706385.1 Bacteroidota bacterium
AGTGCATTTATATCGATCCGCCATATAATACGGGCAATGAGGGATGGAAGTACAATGATAATGTAAACTCACCTACCCAAAAAGCATGGCTTAATAAAGTTGTTGATAAAGATTGTCAGGATAAGCATGATAGATGGTTATCTATGATGACGCCGCGCCTAAAACTCCTGAAAGAACTACTTCGCGACGATGGGGCTATTTTCATTTCCATTGATGATAATGAAGTTGCCCATTTACGGATGCTGATGAATGAAATTTTCGGTGAGGATAATTTTGTAGCCCAGTTTATTTGGCAAAAAAGAGTCACTCGTGAAAATAGAACAGATGTTTCTGTTACTCATGAGTATGTCTTGTTGTATTCAAAAAAACATGATTTCAGTTCTGATTCGGTAGTTACTTTGATGCCAATGGATGAAGCCGCAATTAGTAGATACAAAAATCCCGATAATGATCCTCGCGGACCTTGGACGTCGGTACCCGTAATAGCTCAAGCAGGGCATGGGACTAAAAGCCAATTCTATACGCTTTTAACTCCAAAAGGAAGGAAAATTGATCCACCCTCCGGTAGTTGCTGGCGGTACACTAAAGAAAAAATGGATATTGAGATCAAGAAAAATAATATCTGGTTTGGTTCGGATGGGAATGGGGTACCAAGAATAAAAAAATTTCTTAATCAGGGAAGACAGGGTCTTACACCACTTACAATTTTGGAGGCAAAGTTAATCGGGTCAACGGATCAAGCAAAAAGAGAAATTGTAGAATTATTTGAAGGTGAATCTATTTTTGAGACCCCTAAACCTGTTGGTTTGATTCGACATTTATTACAAATAACTACATCTGAGGACGACATCATCCTTGATTCTTTCGCTGGTTCGGGAACGACTGCACATGCTGTACTCTTGCTCAATAAAGAGGATGAGGGTAATCGAAAATTCATACTCATACAATGTGACGAAACGGATACAAAAACGGGAAAGGATAGGGATATCTCCGATAAGATTACAGCGGAGCGTGTACGCCGTGTTATTACTGGTGTGAAAACTGCGAAAGACCAAGATTTAAAGAAGGGATTAGGCGGAAGTTTTACGTATTATGAGTTAGGCGAGTCATTCGACGAGGAGAAATTCTTATCGGGAAAGAATCTGCCGAAATATAATGACATGGCTGGCTTTGTATGGTCAACGCTGACTGGCAATAGTATAGATGAGAAAAAGATAAAGGAGAAGAAACAATACATTGGCGAGACGAACAAATTCGAAGTCTATCTGATCTATGAACCCGATAGAGAAAAGCTAAAGAAAAATGTTGCGCTAACGATGGACTGGCTGAAAAAATTACCGGAATGGGATGGAAAAAAGAAGCGACTAATTTTTGCACCGGTAAAGTGGATGTCGAGTGACGTTCTCTATGAATACGGTGTTGAATATGTGCAATTGCCCTATGAAATTTACCGAAGGATAGAAAAAGAATAACGAGTGAACTTCGAGCCAAAAGAATATCAAGTCATTACGCTCGATATTGTCGAGAAGTATCTGAGCGCCGTCCGCGAAGTTCGCGATACCATGCCGGACTCGCGGTCAGCAAGCGAAGAGGCATGGAGAAGAACTGCTCAACGAAAGCATATTTCCTATATTCGTTTTGAAAATGCCCTTCATGAAGACATACCTTTTTTCTGCCTTCGTGTGCCTACGGGTGGCGGAAAAACCTTTCTTGCCGTAAAGACAATCGATCTTGTTCAAAATATATTGCTGCGCCGCCAGACTGGACTAGTTGTATGGTTTGTTCCCTCCGACCAAATCTATACACAAACACTGAAAAATCTTCGAACGAAAGATCATGAATACCGCCTTGCTCTTGAGCGTGCAAGCGGTAAGCGAACTCTCATTGTAGAAAAAGATGATCCTATTTCACGCTCCGATATTGCCGGCAATCTTGTCGTACTTGTATTGAAAGTTCAGGCGGTTGCGAGAAAAACAGAATCCGAATTGCGCATCCATAGAACGGGAAGCTTCGCAGAATTCCTTCCTGCCGAAGATGATTATCCGGCGCACGAAAGATTACTGAGCGAATTCCCCAATCTAGAAACACAATCGGGCATGTGGGGAAATCTTATTGTCCCGTCTCTTGCAAATGTTATTCGTCTCTGTAAACCACCGATAGTTTTTGATGAAAGTCATCGCGCCAGAAGCGGATTACGGCGCGAAATGCTAGAGGGACTGAATCCATCCTGCATGATCGAATTATCGGCGACGCCGGAAAAATCCAGTAACTGCCTTGTCACAATAGGTGGACTTGATTTAAAGAAGGCGCACATGATAAAGCTGCCTATCAATATTCGTCAAGTACAAGAAGATGGGCATAGCGATATGTTTGAAGCATTGCGTCTTGGAATGAAGCGTTTGGCGGAGTTAACCGATGCGGCAAAAGAACATGAAGGTTATACGCGCGAATATATTCGACCCATTTGTCTGATTTCGGTTGAACGATCAGGCGAAAAGAAAGCCGGGCTTATCCATGCCGATGACGCCAAGTCATGGCTTATGGCAAATGGTGTACTAGAAGAAGAAATAAAAATAAAGACAAGCGCTAACGACGAACTCAAGGAGGTCGATGAAGTTGGTGGCTTGATGTCAGAGCGTTCACCTGTCCGCTATATCATTACAGTCCGAGCGTTGCAAGAAGGATGGGATTGCTCATTTGCTTATGTTCTCGTACTATTGAATAATCCAAAAACAGAAACAGGGATTACTCAACTTGTAGGACGCGTTATGCGTCAACCATTTGGCAGACGTTCACCTATCGAGGCATTGAATGAGTGTTATGTTATTTCGCGGAAGCGAAATAAGCTGTACGAGCAACTAGTCAAAGAACTTCAGAAAGAAGGACTTGAAGAAATTGTCGGTGATGTTAAGCAATATGAAGATGGCAAAGTTAATTCACGTCTTCAAAAGTACGGCTGGCAATCAAAGTATAAAGAGGCAGGAAAACACTTATTCCTTCCTGTATTTGCCGTAAGCAACGGAGATGGTTCATTTAGACGATTGGATTATGAACAAGACCTCGCTTGTCGAATTAATTGGGATGAAGCAAATTTAGAGCTATTTTTTGAGACATATCATCCCTCCAACCGTGAGAGCAAGGATACTGAATACTCAATAGATTTGACAGAAGTTGGCACAGAAGTTTACGGAAGGAAGTTTCTTGAAAACACTGCACATGAACCCGAACCTCTACATGTTGCAAAAGACTTGATGGATCTTATTCCAAATCCTTGGGTAGCGTATGGAATAGCCGAACGAGTACTCGAGCGCCTAAAAAAACTCTATGGCATGGAAGCGATCAAATCCGATTTGTATGCTTGGTCATCACTTCTACGTACGTCACTCACGCTTGAGAAGGATTCGCTTGCAAAAAGCGTTTTCCACTCAATGATTCAATCCGGTGAATTAAAGTTCGTCGTCATAACTGACGAATGGGGTGAACGTAGCGAATGGAAGCCGGCAGAAATAAAACAAGTGCCGAGCGAGATGGCAATTCTTAAAGGGGACGATGGGCAACTTTTAGAATTAACTCTCTTCGATCCGCTGGCCGAAGACGCCGCGGGATACAACGGCTCGGAAAAAGAATTCGCGCGTGTCGTTGATGATCACAAAAAGATATTTATGTGGTATAGGAATATCGAGCGCGAACGAGATTCATATTCTATTCAAGGATGGGCAAAACATAAAGTCTATCCAGATTTCATTCTCGCTTCGAAACATCCTGAGAATCCCGAATCATTTCAACGAGTATATGTGATTGAAACAAAAGGTGGACAACTTGCAGGGAATCCTCGTTCCACCTATGTTCAAGCGGTCCTCAGCCTTTGTAATACGAAATCCCGCGAGATGTCTTGGGAAGAATTAAATCTTGCGTTCGAACAGCGTCACGTAAAGTACGAATTTATGCCATTCGACAAATGGGAAAATAGTCTTGCGGCATTACTCAGCGAGTAAATTCTAGTCCAGGCTAAATCCGCTAAAGTTAGTATACCGATTGTGAGATAGAGCAGGTGGTTTTTGAGTTGTCCGGACGAGTCTGATATAGCTAATAGTAGTGGATGGCAAACACTTTCTCATTATTTATTATTATGCAGATAGCCACAACAATTAGCTTTATAGGACTTGCCATAAGTTCTATTGCATTTTACTTTAGCATTAAGAGCCATCGAGAGACTACGGGTGTTACCCTATTCCTCGCATTTACTGATCGCTATGAAAAACTCCTTTCAGAACTTAGGCCGATCCTAGAGAAGGACAATCCTATATTGAGTGAACCGGATAGCCTAATATTGATACAGTATTTGAATTTATGTTCCGTTGAGTATTTTTCAAGGAAGAAACTTCCAAAGGGCGTCTGGGAAATTTGGGAGGAGGAAATATGCGAAAATTTACAAAAACCGATTTTTAGGCATTACAAACTGTCTGACTCACAGAAACACTACAACGAGTTCTTTGCATGGGTGAATGAGAAATTGAAGTAATATGGAGTGAAACCGAAATGGTAAAAAAAGGACAACTTGTATCTCAATATCTTGAGCGAATATCTGCCGATGTTTTCGATGATTTTATCGCAGTCATAAAAGGTTACGTAGGAAGAAGACCAGGAGTCTATGCTCTGTATAAAGGGAATAAGCTGTACTACGTGGGCCTGGCATCGAATATGAGTGCGCGCTTAAAGCAACATCTGCGGGATAAACATGAGGGTAAATGGAATAGGTTTAGTGTCTATCTGACAATCGGAGATGCGCACCTGAAGGAAATTGAGTCACTCGTCCTTCGAGTAATTCAACCGTCTGGCAATTCCGTGAAAGGTAAGTTTGGTTATGCGCAAAATTTGCATCGTAGGTTGAAGCGAGATGTCGATTCTCATATGAAGGCGAAAAGAGACAAGCTCTTAGGAATTGAAAGTCGACTTGAGGTCAAAGCGGAAAGTTATGATAAGGATGGACGCTTGCCCGTGTTATTTCCCTATCGGGGGAGAGTCACGGTTTTGCGAGGGTCATATAAAGGCAAGATAATCAAAGCTAGAGTCCTTCGAGACGGTAGAATCCGATTTAAGAAGCAAATATTCACTTCCCCATCACTTGCCGCCGCGCGCGCATGCGAGAGCTCCTCTCCAAACCGAAATGGCTGGACTTTCTGGAAGTACGAACGAGCTCCTGGAGACTGGGTGCCTTTGAATAAGTTAAAGAAGTGAGGCTTATTGACCAACTTAGCACCCATAACACCCAGCTTCACCCCCCAAAAAACACCCAATCTGAGGTATCCGATGCACGATAGATGTCGTTAAAGGTTATATTACCATTCATGTAATTTATTACATCCATAATGGAAAATAAGAACGACTCTGAGCATACCCGAAGCAGAACTGCCAGCGATACAACTCACACTAAGAATAGCGACGACAGGGCTAAACCCAAAAGGAAATGGAAAACATCCGATACTTTTGGACTCATTGGGATTCTGATTGCTGCGGGCTCGCTCCTTGTAAGTTACCGGGCAAATCTCACAGCAAATTCAGCAAAGGCACTGATGGGTCAGGAATATACCTTCTTTGGTGAAAACCCCGAGAAGTGGACATTTTATGAGGATAAGACCATCGATATGATCGGAGTCGAAAGAATAATTAGATTTCAAAAACCATTCAAACAAAAACCACGCGTTTCGATCGGTATCACAAATGCAGGTTTTCGTCCTGTTGAGCTTGTCATGAAAGATCTCCATATACCGCTGACCTATGATGATTCTGTTGCTAGAAAATACGCATTCCCTTCGGTTGCTGTTTACCAGGACGATCCGCAAGTCGACCATTACACACTAAGCGTGGGGATGCAGATCCCTCACTATGCAATTAAGGCTTTCATTGATTCAATGCGAACACGACCTCTTGACGAGAGAGTTGTTGAGAGTCTGGTCAATAGTAAGAACTTACGAAGGCTGAACCCCGGAGAAAAGTATAACCCTGATGAAATCTGGACGACAAATTGGCATACACTCGTTGGGACCGTTGATGTAAATTGGACAGCTGAAATAACTGATAATTAGAACGGGCTCGATCCCTCACCCCAACCCTCTCCCAATATCAAATATTATGGAAGGGAGAGGGGGCAAAAAGGCCAAAATTCTCTGGGATTATCCTCTTTATTCCCAATAACTTATCGCTCTGTTGGTAATTTGTTTATAAAAAAGACATAAAATATTTGGAAATCGTCCGAAAATTTCGTATATTTGTAGGGGAAGGTTCGAGGGCAGGGGCGGTTTCAAGGGTTTTTTGGGGTGAAATTGAGTGGCTTCGGAGGGGTGAGACGGATAGGCGTATGGACGGATAGACGTATCGGGGGAAACGAAAGACATTGGGATAGACAAGGACTCTCTACCAAACTACCAACTAATAACTACTAGACTGCCCAGAAGGATGGGCGTATTGACGGATAGACGTATGGGGGGAAACGAGAGACATTGAGACAATCTACCAGCTACCAGCTAATAACTACCAGCTTACCCAGACCTTCTACCAAGCTACCAACTAATCACTACTAAACTGCCCAAGAGCTACTAGGTGCTCTGGAGAACAAATGATTTTATTCTTATCTACTGATTTCTCACTCCGGCTTCGCCTCAGTTCGAAATGACAACACTGATTCTGCTAACGACTAATGACTAGCGACTACCAGCTACCAAGTAATAACTACCAACTACTTTTCGATCGAGCCGGCTTTTGCCGGCTTCGTCGTTTATGGGAGGGGAAATTGCGAGTGTGCACAACCATATCGTTGATATATAATAACTTCCAGGGGCTTATCGGGGAGTGGGGGAAAGGGGATGGGGTAGTCCGAAGTCTGATGTCCGAAGTCGGGAGCGGGCTCAATCCCTCACCCCGACTCTCTCCCAATACTAATATTTATGGATGGGAGAGGGGGTTGCGTGCTTCCTGCTTTCCCTCTGTCTTTGCGAAGAGGGCACGGCTGATCATTTGCGTTACTGCTTCGTTGGCGTTGAAATACCAGAGATGAATATCCGGATGCTCGTTCTGAAAAACTCTGAAGATCTGATCGGCAAAGGATTGTCCGATCACTGCCACACCTTCGAAATCGAAGGCCACTTCCTTGAACCTATCGAGCCGTGCCAGCAGTCTCTTTGCCTGCGAACGCGACAGGAGATTTTCTTCTCCGATCTGCGCTAATCTCACCGGTATGTGCGTCACCGCAAAGCCATAATCGCTATCGCCGGATGCATATTTATCGAAGACTTCTTTTGTTGTCCGATCGGAGGAACGTAAAAACTTTGCGGAGACGAGCGTACCGTCAAGTTTATCGTCTTTCAATTCGATCTGCACATCTTCGCTTCCGGCACTGAGGAAGGTCAATTGATGCGAGAGGATCACGAACCGATCGCTGATACGCGACGAGAAGAAAATGCCTTCACCCGTATGTTTTGCGGGATCGGTCGTTAACTTTCCCTTCGATAGTTCAAGAATAGCAGCTCGTTCATCCTCAAGCTCAAAGCGCTTCATGATCTTCCGGAATATTCCGACTCCGTTATCCTTGATTGCAATTGTAATATAACGCTCGTCGTAGGTTACGGATATAGAAATAACCGAGCCTTCACTATGATCGATAGCATTATTAAAAATTTCGGTGAAAAAATACGCACATCGCTGCTCAAGATTTTTCGCCACTCCGATCTCTTTGAGTTTCGGCAGCACATCGACTGCATACACCCTATCTTCGGATAGATCGGGACTATTAGCGTAGTCCTTCGTTTCAAGAATATGTTGAAAGAGTTTGTAGATCTTCGCTCGGGTACTGCCCTCCTCGCTCAAGATCTTTTCTTCGACGAGCTTCCGGATTTGCTTGTTGATTGCTTGCCGCGTAAGGTGAAATTTATCGGCCGCCACCGAAGCAATATTGCGCCGATGAGCTTCGACGTTTTCGATGATGAACTGCCTGATTTCCTCAGATTTCTTATACACGGCTAAAAAGTTGACAATAAAGATACCTTATTCATTAAATAGTAACGATATTGTCAACTAATAGTTCCCAATAGTTGACAAAAGGAAGAACGAACCGCCCTGGCGGGCGTCCCACTGGGGAAAGTCCTCGCCGCTACCAGCTACCAGCTATTAACTACCAGCTTCCCCGAAGAACTGAGGATTTTATTTTTATTTTATAGATTTCTCGCTCCGGCTTCGCCTCTGCTCGAAATGACAACCTTGATTCTGCTAACGACTAATGACTAACGACTACCATGTCATTTCGACCGGAGCCTGACGCGATAGCGGCAGGCGTAGGGAGAAATCTGGCAATAAAGATAGATCCTTATTATTCCCGTTTGAAGAACAAAGGACTTATTTTTTTTTAAAGATTTCTCGCTCCGGCTTCGCCTACGCTCGAAATGACAACCTTATTTCCCCTCTGCTAACGACTAAAGACTAATGACTAACGACTACCCGCCACTGCACCTGGCTTTGGGAGAAAAAAATAATTGGCAAATGTTATATTTTCGGTTATTCATTCATTAGGAATAGAGATGAAACGTATTTCATTACCGATAGTCTTGCTCGGTCTTATTCTTATCGGTTCGGCAGTTTCAGCTTATGCGGCCGATAGTTCTCTTGTTACGATCGGTGCTAGACTCAACTCTCTCGATACATCCGTTGCTGCATTGCGACAGAAGATCCAGGTGCAGGATCTCTATATCAGCCTTGTGGAACGGACGAATCAGCAGCTTTCGCACGGCATGACTTTTGCGGCGGCCTTCATCGCAGCGCTCGGAGCCTTGTTTACCATCGGCTCGATCATTGCCGGCGTGATGCTCTTCCGGCAAAGCCGGGATTTTCAGCGGCGGATCAACGATGCGATCGAGGATTACCGGCAGATCGTCGATGGATTTATCGAAGAGAAAAAAGTCGAGCTTGCGATGAAAGTCCGGGAGCTGGAGTCGCGTGTTGCGCCGGATGCCGAATCGCAACGGAACATTGATCGCGAAGTGAAGGATTTGAGCGCCCTTCAGGATTCGCTGACGGCAATCTCCAAAAAGAACCGGTAGAATGGAAGCCGTGCCAATCGCTATTTCCTAAAGGGATTGGGTGGCATGGCGTGAGGGGCAGGGGAAGTCCGGAGTCTGATGTCCGGAGTCCGAAGTCGGGAACGGGGAAGGGACTGCATTCAGTGGAACGGACTCTTAGTCCGTTATACGGAGTCGACTTCGTCGGACGGACTGAGAGTCCGTCCCACTGGAGAAAGTCCTCGCGCCACCCTGTTCCCCTCTGCTAACGACTAAAGACTAATGACTACCCTGTCATTTCGACCGGAGCCTGACGCGATAGCGGCAGGCGTAGGGAGAAATCTGGCAATAAAGATAAATCCTTACTTTTCGCGTTTGAAGAACAAAGGACTTATTTTTATTTATAGATTTCTCTCTCCGTTTCGTTCTCCCTGCGGTCGAACGAAACTCCGATCGAAATGACAACCCTGATTCTGCTAACTGCTTACTGCATACTGCATACTGCATACTGTCAACTGCCCACTGCCCACTGCTTCCTGTAAAATACTCTTATACAGTAAAGATATTTTCTCTATTTCATATCTGCATTCCGATATTCTGCTTGTTTCTCCGGTAATCCGCTACTGGCATGACTCTTGCACTTTGGGAGCGTGGTTAACTATCTTGATTTGAATATATTATGAACACGAATAGTAATGCAAGACTTTATATGTATGCTCTATTTTTCTGCATACTTGTTGCAACTCAGCCTGCTTGCAAAACCGGTACGGAGCCTTCGAATAAAGATTGCAAGCAGGATCTTAATGTCGGAAAACTACAGGTGCTTCATGCTAACGATACGGGAAGCGCCAGATACTTTTATTTAGAAACAACTCCTGCCAAGAGTACCTGCGAAGCAGATTATTCGTTTAGTTTTTGGTGGGCGAATCCCGATAGTATGAATTCTACGGTAAGGCCTCCGCTCGCCGATCTCAGCCATGCCTTCGCTCCCGGCGGCTTGGAGGGGCTTCTGTTCTATTTCCCTCATCCTGTTGAGCAGTATAACAGTAGTCCTTACATCAAACGATGGGAAATTATTTTTTCTATCGGCAACAAGAATTCAAGTTCGGATACAACAATCTATACGATCTTTACGAACTTAATAGAAGGAACACCGCAGAGCGATTCGGTACGCGTCAAAGCTGATATTGTTTTTTCGGGAGTGGGGAAATAGACGGGGGAAGTCGGAAGTCTGATGTCCGATGGTCTGAAGTTGGGAACGGGGAAGGGACTGCATTCAGTGGAACGGACTCTTAGTCCGTTATGCGGAGTCGACTTCGTCGGACAGACTAAGAGTCCGTCCCACTGGAGAAAGTCTTCGCGCCACCCTGTTCCCTCTGCTAACGACTAAAGACTAGCGACTAAAAACTACCAGCTACCAGCTATCAACTACCAGCTTCCCTGTTCCCCACAAGCTCGTCATACAGCTTCCTGAATTGCTTCAGATCTTCCCAGGCGCCGTGCTTCCAGTTCGGATTGCGAAGCAGTGCTGCCGGATGATAGGTGACCATTACTTTAGCATTCATGAAATCAAATACTTTGCCTCTCATCTTGGCAAGCGATTCATCGCCCGTCTTGAGCAAATTGCTTCCGGCAATTCTGCCGACGCAGAGGATCATCTTCGGTTTGATGATCTCGATCTGCTTCCAGAGATAGGGTTCGCATGCTGCAACTTCTTCCGGCTTCGGATCGCGATTGCCCGGAGGACGCGACTTCAAAATATTAGCAATAAAAACTTCTTCACGCGGAAAGTTGATCGCTGCAAGCATCTTGTTCAGAAGCTGTCCGGCCCGGCCGACGAAGGGCTCGCCCTGTTCGTCTTCATCCTTGCCCGGCGCTTCGCCGATCACCATAACTTTAGCATTCGGATTGCCGACTCCGAAAACGAAGTTCGTCCGAGTCTTATGCAACTCGCATTTTGTGCATGACGAGATGAGGGACTGCAGAGTAGGCAGATCGGTAGCGGAAAGCCAAGGGGCTGGGGTTTGGGGTGTAGGGTTTGGGGTTTGCGAGGAGCGGATTTCGGGTTGCGGGTTTCGGGTTGCGGCGGAAGTAGTTCGAGGGGCTGGGATGCCGGCGGCTGGGGGTATGGGCGTATGGGCGGATGGTGGGGGCGACGGAATGCGGGCAGATGAGGTTTTTGCAGATGCAGTAGTCTTTTTCAAATTATTACTTTTTATTTCCGAAATTGTATGTCTATCGTTCTCGTCGCCTCTTCCCGAACTCTGCTCTTCGCCTTCCATTCGCCCATCCGCCAATACCCCCATACGCCCATTCCCCCCACTCCCCAGATATATCGTCTGCTCGCCGGTAGCCAGCCGCTCCTTTGCCCAGAGTTCGATATCGGAAAGTATTTCGTCGCGAGTTCTTTGCATCAATCGATCTCCGCAATGAGTGAAAGAATAATTCTTGCACATTCGGTTTTCGACGCAAGCGGTACTTCTTTCTGCAAGCCGCTCTTGGTGAAGATCGTCATCCGATTCGTATCGGAGCTGAAGCCCGAGCCTTTTTGGTCGAAGCGATTAAGGACGATCATATCGAGTCCCTTCTCCTCGAGCTTCCCTTTTGCATACGAAGTAGCATCGTCGCCGCCTTCAAGAGCAAAGCCGATAATATGCTGCTTCGGTTTGCGAGAGGCCATCACATCTTTTAAGATGTCGCGAGTCGGAGCAAGATCAAGTTTCCAATTCGGTTGCTGCGACTTTTTGATCTTCGCCTTCGATGGATCGGTTGGACGGAAATCGCTAACTGCTGCATTCATGATGAGGATATCATGTCCTGGAAGCTGCGCGAGAACTGCATCCCGCATCTGGTCGGCAGTTTCAACATCGATACGATGGACTGATGATGGAGTCGCAACAGCCGATGGGCCCATGATCAGCGTAACATCGGCTCCGAAGACGAGCGAGGCTTCGGCCGCAAGAGCTGCTCCCATCTTACCGCTGGAGCGATTGCCGATGAAGCGGACGGCATCGATCGGCTCATACGTCGGCCCGGCAGTAATAAGAATTCGTTTTCCGCCGAGCGGCAGCGGACGTGGCTTGGCAGCTCGCGGAGCAGGAGCTTTGAGCAGCGCTTCGAATTTTTTCACGACTTCATCGGGCTCCGGCATTCTTCCGAAGCCGGTAAGTCCGCTGGCCAAAGCTCCTTTGACCGGTTCGATGAACTGCACACCTTTGGATTTGAGCCATGCAATATTTTCCTGTACGGCAGGTTGCAGCCACATCTCTTCATCCATTGCCGGAGCAATAACAAGCGGTGTCGATTCGGGAAGCGATGAAGCAAGGAGCAGAACAGGATTATCGTATATGCCGCTGCGTAACTTCCCAAGTGTTGCAGCCGAGCAGGGTCCGATAAGCATTGCATCGGCGCTGCGTGCGAGATGCACATGCCACGTAGTGTTCGAAGATGACGAAAAAATATCGGTGATCGCTTCGTGGCCGGTAAGGATGGAGAGGCTATATGCCGTCGTAAATTTTTGTGCGGAGTTTGTCAGCACGCAATGCACATCGGCTCCGGAGCGTATCAATTCCCGGGCAACGATCGGTGCCTTCGCCGCAGCGATGGAGCCCGTGATGCAGTAGAGTATTTTTTTTCCTTTAAGCATAATGTAATGCAGCACATTATTCGAACACGGCATTCACTGCAAGCCGCAGTTCTTCTTCGGTGTTGTAGTAATGCGGCGAGAATCTCAGCTTGCCGCCTCGTACGGCAACAATGATATTCCTCTTCAGCAGGCGCTCTAACACCTGATCGGGGTTTTCTATTTCAATGCTGATGATGGCTGCCCGCTCGGCCTCGGCTTCCGGAGTCAGCACGTTAACTCCGTGAGCCTTAAATCGTGAAATGAAAAATGCAGAGTGCTCGAGTACTCGTTTCTGGATCTCGGCGAATCCGAACTCGCCGTGAAACTTCAGTGCAGCGTTAAGCGCCGTGATGCCGGGGAAATTCATCGTCCCGTTCTCATATCTTCCGGCATCGGTTCGTAAACGATCGATATCGAAATCGAAAAAATTGAATGGCGCCATGACGCTCGATGCACCCATCGATGATTGATGGATCAGCTCCTGGGCCCTGCTGCCGATGTAGACGAATGCCGTTCCTTCTGTACCCATCAGCCATTTATGCGATCCGGCTGCAAGGAAATCGATATTCGATTTTTCAACATCGATGTAGGAATGCGGAAGTCCCTGGATCGCATCGACGGCGAAGATGATATTATGCTCTCTGCAAAATTTGCCGATCGCTTCAAGATCGGAGCGGAAACCGCTCAGGAATTGCACGAAGCTCAGAGCAAGTAGCCGAGTCTTCGGTGTAACATGTTTCTTAACGACATCGAGCGTAATGCGATAATCAGCCGGCTCCATAAAATCGATCTCGACTCCGTGCCGCCGCTGATTCAGATAAGGATAGACATTCGCCGGATATTCGTAGCGATAGAGCAGGATCCTATCGCCCTCTTTCCAATCGATACCGGCAGCCAGCAAGCTAACGCCTTCGGCAGTGTTAAGCGTGAAGGCAATGCGATCGGATTTCGTATGCAGCAGATCGGCAATCATGTGCTTCGTCTCAAGGCCGATCTTCACTGCCCAAGGATAGAACTCGATGCCTTTAAGTGCACGGCGCTCGAGATATTTATCGACGGCATCACGAACGACAAATGGCAGCGGACTAATGGCTGCATGATTGATGTAGACCATATCGGTCCACGTATGAGGAAATTGTCCTCGTGCGTCTTCGAGATTCATTATGAATTGTGTTTTAAGATCGCTTCGACTTTTTGTACATCTTCTTCAGTATTCACTTCAACGGAATTGTAGTCGACTCGCACAGCACGGATCTTGTATCCATGATAGAGCCAACGAAGCTGCTCGAGCTTTTCAATATTCTCAAGTTCGGTTTCCGCAAGATGCCGGATCTCTTCGAGAATGCTTCGGCGGAATGCATACAGTCCGATATGTTTCCAATACTTTACTTGATGGGAAGCATCGCGATCATGCGGAATCGGCGAACGAGAAAAATAGAGAATATCGTCATGAGAATCGGTCACAACTTTGACGATATTGGGATTTTCGATATCCGCTCGATCACGAAGCGGACTGATCGGAGTTGCGATCTTCACCTTCTCGTCCTGAAATGCCGCAGCAACCAATTCTATCACGGCAGGATCGATCAGCGGTTCATCGCCTTGCACATTCATGATGACATCATATCCTTCGGCCAGGTGACGAGCAGCATAGGCAACACGTTCGGTACCATTTACACAATCTTCCGGCGTCATGATCGCCTCGGCTCCGAAGCTATGGACATGCTTGGCGATCTCATCGCTATCGGTAGCAATGAGAACGGAATCGATGCCGGCAGCTTTCTTGCATTGACGGTAGACTCGTTCGACAAGCGTCATGCCGTCAATCTGCCGAAGCGGTTTGCGCGGCAGACGAGTCGATCCGAGTCGTGAGGGGATGATTATCGCTGTTTTCATTACTGCAAATATGCACTATACTTCGTTCGCGAGCCGATGTTTCTGATTTTCGTCGGCCGAAAAGTGAGCGGCGGGTTTAACAAATTTTTGCTGGAATTTAATGAAGAAAACCAACCGGGATTTGCTTCTGCTATTCCACATTGAATTCCAAGAGAATTTGACAAGGTGATTACGTGTTGATAAGGGTGACGTTCCCCTTCCTTCACATAGCAAGTACTTACTCTCATGAACCATTCACATATTTGCGTCACAGGTGGAACGGGATTTGTCGGGCAAGAAGTGATCTCAAAACTTCTTGAAAACGGTTATCATGTCCGGGCTCTTGTTCGCACCGATCGCTCTTCGAAGAAATTATCGCAAGTCAAACAGCAATACCCTTCGAAACTTGAGTTTGTTCTCGGAGATGCGACAGAACCCAATGATGTCATCCGAGCACTGGATGGCTGCGATGCCCTCATTCATCTTGTCGGGACGAAACGTGAAGAATCCAAACGCACCGGCCTGAACTATGTTGATGTCGATCTTGCCTCAGCCCTTGCATCTGCAATAGCGATGCAGCGGAGTGGGATCAAGCGAATCCTTTTTCTATCGGCCGGAGCGATCGGCAATAGCGAGTATATCCGGACCAAGGCAAAGGCCGAGCAGGCGATCATGGAGCCGAAGTTGGATTGGACGATCTTCCGGCCAGCCTTCATTGTCGGTCCCGGCCAGCAATGGCCTGTTTTGATGGGGCCTTTTCTCTGGCTGCTGGGCCTTTCGCCAGGCAAATTGGGCGATACGGCAAGACGAGCCGGGAATATCACCCGCGAAGTTCTCGCCCAGTCATTTATCATCGCCCTTAAAGATGACCGGACGATCGGGAAAATCCTGGAAGTGCCCGATTTGAAGAAAATGATGGCTTAAAGCAGGGCATTTGAACTCTAATCGCATGACCTCTGTTATTAGCGTCCCAAAATTTTTGAGGATAATTAACTAAAAAAGGATACTATGCCGCAACATAAAGGCGCAGAACGCCGCGTTCGTCTATCGGAGAAGCGCCGTATTGCAAATAAAGGTACGAAGATCACGATGCGCAAGATGCTAAAGGATTTCGATCCGAAGGCTGAAACAGCCGCTACTTCGCTGAAGAAGATCCAGAGTACGCTCGACCGCCTTGCCCGTAAAGGGATCGTCAAGAAAAACTACGCTGCCAACAAGAAATCGAAACTTGCCCGTTCGATCAAGAAGGCTACTGCCTAAGCTGTAGGCTGATCTTATCAAAGGCTCGTGATCCTGCAAGGATTTCGAGCCTTTTTGCATATTGCCGTTTCCTTTGCCTCTACTCAAGATTCAGCACCAGCCCATCATAAGCTAACCGGATATTCGCAGGTAATTTCTCTTCCGCTTCGGAATGCAGCACATCATGATTCATGTGGGTCAGATAGGTCATTGCCGGTTGAAGTTCTTTCGAAACCGCAACCGCTTCATCGATTGAAAAATGAGTGGGATGTGGCTTGAACCGCAATCCGTCGAGGACAAGAACATCCAGGCCCTTCAACTTCTCTTTCGATGCAGCACCGATACGATTGCAATCGGTCAGATATGCGAACTTCCCGATCCGGTAACCGAAAATGCTGAGAACTCCGTGATCGACAGGTACGGGCTCGACAAGCAATTCACCGACAGTTAACGGCATTCCCCCAATGATCTCAAATGGAATGTTGGGTAATCCTCCGCCTGATTGTACTGCTCCGCCGAAAGCATAGCCAAACGTCCGCTTGATGACATCGAATGTTTCCTGATTCGTATAGCATATTGGGACCTGAAGATTCAGGAATTGAAATGCACGCAGATCGTCAAAACCGGCTATGTGATCGTAGTGATAATGGGTGTAGAGAACTGCATCAAGCCCTCTGACTTTTTGCGAAAGCATCTGCGCACGAAAATCGGCACTGGTATCGATGAGGATCTTCGTTGCACCCGATTCGATAAGTGCACTTACTCGCAAACGTTTATCGCGAGGATCGGTGGACGTACAAACTCTGCAGCCGCAACCGATCATCGGAACACCTGTGGAAGTACCGGTTCCCAGAAGGGTGACGCGCATGGATTATTGGGCAGATAAAGATCTAAGCGGCAAGCCGATTCTCCTGAAGCGCCTTAGCAACTTCATCTTCGATCGCCTCTCGCAGCGCCGGAGAAATGAAGACATTGTCCAAACCGAATTCATGCAGACCCAGGGAAAGAGTCCGGTTCTTTCGCGGTATCGTTGCGCGGCGATTGATCACAAGCATTTTTTCCTCGCGCAACAGGCAATATCCGCCTTCGAAATTTCCGGTTTCAAAACGGATCTTCAGACCCATTTCACCGGCAAGAGATTTTAAACCCTCAAAAAGTTCTTCGCTAGTCATTCAATAATTTTTTCTTAAGAGTCCTTCGTCCTATCCTCAAGCTAACTTTCCGGTCGTATCGATACTAACGCCGCCGTGTTCCAACAGATGAAGTTGTTCAGTGATATGGGCGACCACATCTTCGATCGGAAGAGTTTTCGGTTTGAAGCGCGAACGGGCGACTTGGACTGCTTCCTCCAATGAAGAAAGTTCACCACGCAGATACAACCAAACATGATATCCTAAGCGGTTGCGGTCATTCGGTTCAACGGTCGGCACGGCACGAACCGATGCATACGCACGCTCGGCTAATGCGACATCTCCCGGAGCTGATACATTTATTGACATACTATTTCTCGAATGTTGATTCTATTTCGATACGACAAATTGCCCTTCGCCTACGATGGCATCATTAAACAAGAGAATTGCAAAATATGTCCCGCTCGCCAGAGAAGTCGTATCCAGCGATGATTCCAATACATGGGTTGAAGAATTCGCGCTAAACGGCCCCGGTTTCATGATTGAAACACTATTGCCGTTCGAATCGAAGATCTGCAGTTCCGAAGATCGTTGGTTGGTGATGGTAATTTTCTGTCCCGGTAGAGAAAGTGTTACACTCTTCCCATGAGAAGGATTCGGATTGAATTGCAGCCGCATCGGATACATATTTTTCGATGCAGCCTTAGAGGGAAGCACTCCGAACTTGATCGGGCCGACGATCTTTTTGATGACCGCTCCATCGGGATCGATGACAAGCGTATCCGGAATAAAGGAACAGGGAAAAGTTATTTCATTGACGCGAACAGAATCAAGTTGAATTTCATGGCGCTCGATCTTTCCTCCGTTCGCTGCGCGCGATTCGACGATTAGTGGCAACCGGAAATAGCCAACCCTTTCCGGATCCTGCGCCTGCACGATATTCATCGTTGCAGTCGTTGCATTTCTCGACCAGATGATATTGAAGATCGGATGACCCGTTCCATACACCCACTTCTTAAAAAACCAGCTAAGATCCTGATGAGTCGTGCGCACGAAGGCTTCAGCAAGATCGTCGCTTGTTGCATTCGAATATGCGTTAACTCTTCCGTATGCCCGAATTGAACTGAAAAAAGCAGTATCGCCGAGAAAATACCGGAGCATTCCGAGAACGGCTGCTCCTTTCTGATAGATCACCGGCGGATAGTTGTTCCGGGGACTGGTATGGAATGGCGCACCATACAGAGCGATCGTATCTTCCGAAGCGGCAAGGGCACCCAAAATATTCGAGTGTTGACGAGACCAGTATTTCCCTTCTCCGAAGAAACGCTCCTGAAAAAGAGATTCCGAATACGTTGCAAATCCTTCATTAAGCCATGGATCGTTGAAATCGGCGCACGTCACCTTATCGCCCCACCATTGATGCGAAAGTTCGTGCACGGCCGTCGTGTTATTCGTATCGATGGTCTGACCTGCAAGCGTGATCATTGTCTGATGCTCCATCGATCCGATCGGCGCGACGACATATCCGACTTTTTCGAATGGATATGGAGCATAGAGAGAATCGAAATACACTAATCCCTCGACCACCCTTTTTTGCATCAAGTCCCGAAGCTTCGCTGTATCCTTCGCAAAAGCATACACATCGAACGGAATATTCAATGGATTCGGAATGGATAGATGCTTGAACGGGCCGAAGGCGAATGTCAGTAAGTAGGTTGCGATAGGATGAGAGATCTTCCATTCGCAAAAAGTTGTGCGGCCGTCAGTTTCCACAAGAGATGCAGTCTGCAATCCATTGGAGACCACTATTCCTGATGTATCTGCAAAAAAACGGAGCGTTACCGAATCTGCCTTATCATCCGGTTCGTCGTAGCATGGTAGCCAGTGACGTGTGCATGATACATACGGTGCAGTGAAACCCACTCCCATTGCGAACATCATCCCACCTGTATCTTGAACTCCTCCCCATGGATTACTTCCGGTTTCCGGAGTGCCGTTGCCATGGTAGTACGTTCGCTCGGTAAAGATCGAGCCGTTATGATATGGCGGGAAACCGGTTACAACATAGGTGCCGAATCCCGTATCGACAACTTGAATTGCGGATCGAATGCCGCCGACAAATACGCTATCGATCTGAAGAAATTTTGCATGCTGAAGGATGACCGATAGATCTCCCATGGAAGTCGCCGTCATATCCACCTGGCCGGATATCCTATTCTGCTCGCGGTTAAGCCAGATAGTTGCATCGTAGGAGGTTACATCATAACCTTTCGCTTCAGAATTGGGAATGGCGACCTGCTGGGCCGGAAGAGAGCCCGAAGCGATCACGACGAAGGCGAATGCAACAAAGAATTGAAAAAAACGTAGCATATGCGGCACGTGTAAGATAAGAAATCACCCTACCGAACTTACAACTGTATAAAAGAAGTTCTATACTTTCCAAGAATAATGCTGACGGAAACACCATCATCGGATACGCTTCGAAAACTTCCGCCGCAGATCGTTGCTTCCAGCGACGAGATGCGCGAGTTGCTCGGAGTCGTGCGCGCCGTGGCCCCAACGCTGATCACGGTCTTACTGACCGGCGAGAGTGGTACAGGGAAAGAAGTGTTCGCGCGCCTGATCCATGATTGGAGCCAACGGGCCTCAGGGCCTTTCGTAACGGTTAATTGCGGAGCTATTCCGGAAGGCCTGATCGAAAGCGAGCTCTTCGGTCATGAAAAAGGCTCGGTCACCGGCGCAACCGCTGAGCGGAAAGGATTTTTCGAAACGGCAAAAGGCGGTTCGATCTTCCTCGATGAGATCGGCGAAATGCCGCTCTCGGCACAGGTAAAACTTCTACGAATATTAGAGACCGGAAAATTCACGCGCGTCGGTTCGGCTTCCGAACGGACGAGCGATGCAAGGGTAATAGCAGCAACCAATCGTGATCTTGAACTTGAAGTTCGTGCAGGCAAATTCCGCGCCGATCTTTACTACCGGCTTCGCGCCGTTATGCTTCGACTGCCGCCGCTGCGGAATCGGCGCGAAGATATCCCGTTCTTAGTCGATAACATTTTGCGGGACCTCGTTAAGCGTCATTCGTTTCCGCACCTGCCTCACATCGAGAGTGAAGCGATCGAAGAACTTACTTCACACGAATGGCGTGGTAACATCCGCGAACTTCGGAATGTGCTCGAGCAGCTTTCCGTCATGGCATATAGTCCTGCAAACAGGTCTTCACAGGGCGTCATCTCGGTAAGTGATGTTCGAAATATTCTTCAGGAACATACGCAAGCAGAGCTGGGCTATCATAATGTCACGTTGACGCCGCTGACTCATCCACAACCGCAGCAATCCGAATTAGGTCTGATCTACCGTGCGCTCGTGGAACTGCGAAGCGATATCGCAGAATTGAAAGAGCGCCTGCAACCGAAAGGCAATCCGTTAGCTCTTCCGCTCGGGAATTCGGAGGCTCATCCGACAAATGGAGAACTCAATCTTCACAAGCATGAAATGGAGCTGATCAATCAGGCCCTTCAACGATTTGAAGGCGATAGAAAGCGCGCAGCCAAAGCTCTCGGAATCAGCGAGCGATCATTATATAGGAAACTCAAAGAATTGGAAGAGCAACGAACATCGATATGAAAATTTTCAGAACTCCTTCACTTCTCTTGCTGACCGCACTCGTAATTGTGGTTGGCAGTTGCTACTCATTCACCGGAGCCAGTCTTCCGGCCGGGATCAAGAGTATTGCCATTCCACTTGCTGCGGATAATTCGAATTTTGCCCAGGCCGATGTCCGCCAGCAGCTTACCGATCAACTCGTGCAAAAATTTACCAGAGATGGCTCCCTTTCGGTCAGGGATCGCTCCGTTGCCGATGCATTGCTCGATGTAACCATCACCGGAATAAGCGATCAGCCGATCGGTGTGCGTACGGGTGAGGAGCTAACGAACAAACGTGTCACGATAACCGTCGACGCAAGCTATCGCGATCAGAAGAAACAGAAAACATTCTGGGAAAAAAGTTTTCAGCAGACTGCCGATTATCCGATCTCGCAGGGGCTCGAAGGCCTGAACGCTGCGCTGAAGAATGCAGAGGATAAGCTTTCTAACGATCTGCTTCTTGGTGTGCTCTCCAATTGGTGAGCAGCACCGAATGTTTTTTTCACATCCGTCTTCCATCTATCCTGAACATTATTCCAATCGGTCTTGAAAATGATCTGATACCCAAAGTACAATCCGAAGGCAAGCATCGCAAATCCTGCAAAGCGATTAATGATATGCAGCGTCCGAGGCTTTAGTGACGTGCTTCGTTTCGAGAAGTATTTCACCAAGGTGAAGAACCAACCCGCCGTTCCGATTCCTGCTCCGATGGCAAATGCGATCGCATCGGAGAACCCGATTATCTGCACTCCCTGATTATGCCAGAAGGCACTGATAAAGATCCATTCCGGAACACCTGCAACATTCGAGGCATAGAGCACAACACCCAGAGAAAATGAGGCAAAGTAACTTGCTTTCTTAATATGCATCTTCACGACCTGTGCCTGCGCGCGTTTTTCATGCTGCGTGTCTTTCGGAGTCGGCTCGAAAGGATGAGGCTTCTGTTCGGCTCGGAATGATTTGATGCCCAAGAAAATGAGCAATCCGAATCCCACGATCTGAAAAACAAGATTGATTATCGGCGATCGCAGCAAGAAGGCATTGATCTGCGTCGCCCCGCCGCAATAAATAATATCCATTGCAGCACCGCCAAGGCCTACAATAAATCCATGTTTGAAGTTGTATTGGATGGTCCTGGCGATAGCCGCCGCATTGGTCGGCCCGATCGGCATCGAGATCAGCCAACCGGATATGATGCCTACTAATAACGCAATGATCATGAACAAAAATACGACCGGAGATTTTTATCTGGCACATTTTCCAAAAGTCAGAAGCGATTGAGCCTTCTTTAGGTGAGGTCAAGAATTCGTCCACCCTTCTGCGCTGCGAACTTTTCTCAGACGATGCTTCGTTTTTTCGTCACCCCGGGAAATAGTTTCTATTTGTTGTTCTCACTCTTATTGTTGTCCAAAATGATGAAGTATTTCCTGTTTGCTTGCGTCTTGACATTGTCCGGTTCGATAGTTCATGCCCAATATGGGATTCAGCGCGCGTATCCGAACCTCGCACCGTTCTCCAAACCGTTAGCGATCGCAATGCCTAACGATGGTACCAATCGATTTTTTGTCGCCGAGCAAAGAGGAAAGATCTATTCATTCCTCAACTCCGACACAGTCTCTGTGAAAAAGGTATTTCTCGATCTGACCGATCGTGTTCCGCAAACCGGAGATGAGACAGGGCTCGTGGGGCTAACATTTCATCCGAGGTTTGCCGAGAATGGATTTCTTTACATCACCTATACACAGTACTTTGATACGGTGTTCAAGGTTTTCATTTCTCGATTTAGCGCAGATCCTGCGAATCCCGATACCGTTCTTGCCGGAAGTGAAGAAGTTATCCTGACGCTCACCCCTCCCACGAACGAACATCATGCCGGTACACTAGCTTTCGGGCCCGATGGATATCTCTATGCATCGATCGGCGACGGAGGCATGCTGTACGATCCGCTGAAGATCGCCCAGAATCCTTCGAGCTTATTCGGCAAGATTCTGCGACTCGATGTGAATAAATACGAGTCATCGCACTACTACGGAATTCCGACCGATAATCCATATATCGATAGCGGAGCCACATATAAAAAAGAGATCTATGCTCTCGGATTTCGCAATCCCTGGAAATTCTCGTTTGACAATGCGACTAATTCTCTCTGGGTCGGAGATGTCGGACAAGACTTCTACGAAGAAGTCGATCTTGTCCATCCCGGTGCCAATTATGGATGGAATATTCTTGAAGGAAAACACCGGTTCTTTAACTTGCCCGGTGATACGACGAAGCTCACGCTTCCCGTGTGGGAATATCCTCATGAAAATTTTAATCAGTGCGTCACCGGCGGGTACGTCTATCGCGGAACAGCTATGCCTTCTCTCGTCGGTGAGTACATTTACGGCGATTACGTAAGCGGCAGAATGTGGGCCTTGGATTATTCTTCTCCGGATACCATCATCAACAAGATGCTCTATGACGGTTCCAATCCGCGCATTATGATTTCCTCTTTTGGGCTCGACCCGAATAATGAGATTCTTGTTCTTGATTATCTATTCGGATCGATCTACAGATTTCCCGCACCTCTGGGAGTCGTTTCCACTACCGTGAGCAGAAATCCTATCGCATTGGATCGCAATTATCTTGACGATCGGCATACCCAAACTCAAGCGCATATTACAGTCTCACAGAGTGGGAGGTCTTCTCTTGCTCTCGTTGATCCAGCAGGCAGGGAGGTCACGAAGTATTTCGATAAGATGCTCACTGCAGGCAACTATGATTTCACGATATCTCGGTTTCTCAATCGCTGTTCGAACGGGATCTACTTTCTTCGCCTGAACACGAGTCAAGGAGTCTTCACCCAAAAGATCCTGATGATGCAGTAGGAATTTCCTATTTACTGACGGTTGCAAGCGTTCTTTCCATCTGCCGCAGATGCTGCATATCATGATCAGCCATCGTATCGAGAATCCTTGCCGTATCCATCTCTCCGTATCGGGAGTGAATTCCTTTGAGCATGCTTTGCTCCGGAGTCATTCCGCTAACAAGGGCGATCGTTTGCTTCCGGGCAGCTTTCCATTTCGCAATCCCTTCTTCATACGACTGCTCATTGTAGCGATGTTCCTTCGCTAATGCATCCGGATCGATCTGCTGGAAGTGGCGATCTGAGGTGTGAAGAAGTTGCTTGATTCGGCGCTGCCATAGTTCTTCAACTTCGAGTAGATGGTAGATGATCTCGTTCGCGCTGAAGGCAATGAGATCGGGTTTAAGCGTCACCATTCCCGGTGGAAAACGCTCTGCAAAATCCGTAACGTGTTTTATGGTTTCTTCCAATCGTTTGAGTTTATCTTTCATGATCTATTCTTCTTCGACTTGCCGTAATTTTTCGAGCACGGAAAAATCCTCCAGTGTTGTCGTATCGCCTTTCACATTTCCAGTCGATGCCAGTTCTCGCAATAGGCGCCTCATGATCTTGCCGCTTCGCGTTTTCGGAAGAGCGTCGCTGAAATGGATATCGTCGGGCTTGGCAAAACTTCCGATCTCTTTCGCAACGTGCTCGCGAAGCTGCATCTTGACCTCCTCGCTTCCTGTCGATCCGGATTTCAGTGTAACAAATGCAACGAGCGCCGAACCTTTGATCTCATCGGGCCGGCCGACGACAGCCGCTTCTGCTACGCTTTCGAATGCAACAAGCGCGCTCTCGACTTCCATCGTTCCGATCCTGTGGCCGCTCACGTTGATCACATCATCGACCCTTCCCATGATCCAGAAATACCCATCCTTATCGCGGCGTGCTCCATCGCCGGTGAAATAGATACCGGGAAACTCTGAGAAATATTGTTTCTCGAAACGCTGGGGATCTTTGTAAATGCCTCGAAGCATCCATGGCCATGGCTTACGGATAATCAGGAATCCGCCCTCATTTGCCTTTACGGGAATTCCCTCTTTCGAAACCACTTCCGGTTCGATGCCGAAAAACGGTTTTGTCGCCGAGCCAGGTTTCGTCGCAATGGCTCCGGGAATCGGAGCGATCATGATCGCTCCAGTCTCAGTCTGCCACCATGTATCGGTGATCGGACATCTTCCGCCTCCGATCGTTTTATGATACCACATCCACGCTTCGGGGTTGATCGGCTCGCCTACAGTACCAAGGAGCCTGAGCGACGAGAGATCATGGCGCTTCGGGAATTCATCGCCGGCACGGATGAAGGCACGGATCGCCGTCGGTGCTGTATAGAAGACACTGATCTTGCGGCGTTCGATGATATCCCAGAATCTTCCGAAGTCCGGAAAATTCGGCGCACCTTCATACATCATGACAGTTGCACCATTTGCAAGAGGCCCATATATTACGTAACTGTGGCCCGTAACCCAACCGACATCGGCCGTGCACCAGAAGATGTCATCTTCTTTGAGATCAAAGATATATTTCGTCGTCAGATATGCTCCAAGCAAATAGCCTGCTGTCGTGTGAACAATTCCTTTCGGCTTTCCTGTAGTGCCTGAAGTGTAGAGAATATAGAGTGGATGTTCGCTATCAAGGGGAACGGCATCATGCTTATCGCTTGCTTCGTTCATCAGCTCCTGCCACCAAAAATCCCTGCCCTGCCACATTTCAACTTCAGTCCCTGTCCGTTTCAGGACAATAACTTTTTCAACGGTCGGACATCCGCTGATTCCATCTGTTGAAACAGCTTTCAAAGCATTATCGACATGTTTTTTCAGTTCGATCACGCCGCCTCTTCTGAATGTACCATCAGATGTGATGATAACTTTTGCTTCGGCATCGTTGACACGATCGCGAATAGCTTCAGCAGAAAATCCGCCGAAGATCACGGAGTGTGTTGCACCGATTCTCGCACAGGCAAGGACGGCTATCGTCAGCTCGGGTGTCATGCCCATATAGATCGCAACCCGGTCTCCGCTGCGGACTCCGAGCGATCGAAGCATATTCGCCGCTTTGCAGACTTCGCGGTGAAGCTGCTGATAGGTCAGTGTGCGCTCATCGCCGAACTCTCCTTCCCAGATGATCGCTGCTTTGTTGCGCCGCCACGAAGTCAAATGCCGATCGAGGCAATTATAACTTGCATTGATCTTGCCGCCGATAAACCACTGTGCGAATGGAGCCTTCCACTGCATGACCTTCTTCCATTTCTTAAACCAGTGAAGTTCTTCCGCCTGTTGTGCAAAGAATTTCTCAGGATCCTTAATGCTTGCCTTATAGAGCTTCTCATATTCAGCAAGGCTTCCGATCTTTGCGGCATCGCTGAATTTCTTCGAGGGTTTGAATACTCGCTTTTCCAGAAGTGCGGATTCGATATGTGTTGAAGCTGCTTTTTTCGTTGGCATACGGTTTACTTCTTGTTGGTGATTTCAGGGATACAAAAATACCGCATGAAATCGGAACCAATGGGAGAATCGATGACATATTCATCTCTAGCGTTCACGATAACGACTGTGATCATGAAACATCTCATCCTTCTTTTGGCCGCTCTCCTCTGCTCAGGTACCCTCCTTACCGGTTGCGGCTCAATCTATAGCCCAACTCTTAATCTACCCCACGAACCTCTGACAAGAAATCAAGGTATGATCACCGGTACGGCTGCCTTACTGCCTCAGACCGGCATGGGTGATATGGGAATAGCCGGAAGCGGAGAAGGACAGATATCCTATGCATTCAGCGACAGGTTCTCACTGCAAGCAAAAGCATGGAGCCAATTCTCGGAACTGTATCAGCTGAGATATAACGGAGGCACATCTCTTTCGGCCACATTCCTTCTGAACTCGCGAACGGCGTCACTTCCTCTTGCACTCATTGCCACTTCTTCAATGCTGATCGACGGAAGAAGCATTATGGCCAACGGCGGATCCCTTCATCTGGCCGGCTGGTTTCCTGCGATCGGAGTTTTCCGACCATACGCGGCAGCAGGGCTAGGAATGATGGTGGCCGACTTTGCTACGCACGACTGGGGCTACGGCGGAATCATCAATTTCGGAACGTCCATCCAATTCTCTGACGGGCTTTTCGCCAATGTCGAGTTCTTCGGCATCCTTCAGCGCTACCAATACTATCATACCATTTCCGGCATCCTGGCGCCAAGTTTTAGTGTGAGCTGGCGCTTCAATAATAACTAAAACCCCTCTCCCAGAGCTCGGTCAGGATCGCATTCCGCCGGGGAAAAAGAGACCCAAAAAATAATATGGGCTCCCATGCAACTCTTTTTTAGGAATTCTGTTTATTTGATCACTAAGTCCTTGGTTCTCTCGAAGTAATAATGTTCATAATGATCAAGGGAAACAGTGCGTCACGAAAGTGGCGCACTTTTTTTTGGTCTAAAATTATGGTGTTGTTAAATAATGAGACCGATGTAACTTTAAAGACAGAATTGTGTTTAATGGCTGAACAGAATAGGAAACGCGCAAGAATGGCCATTCAGGCCGCTTTTGATGGGTTTCCGATCTGTCGGAGCGCAGAAGTTTTTTAAGTTCGTATTTCGCCCTCAAAAAACTTGTCCACACCATGAAACTTCTACGCGTCTTGATTCATCAATAGTTCGTAAGCTATTGAGTGCTAAGTTTGCTATGCGTAATCCCGTGGAATATTTTCCGATTCCACGTATAATCTGAGAGCCTGTCGCCTTCCCCGGCGTATTCCTCTTTGGTCTGTGATAGCCATTAGCGTTTCTGAATAATACTAATTGAAAAATATGAAAACAAACCTACAAACTCTCGTGAAGACGATAGCATGTTGTCTTCTCGTTTCTTTTCTGATGCTCGGAAGTACTACTTCTTCCGCACGAATCACATCCACGCTACTCTCCGAAGATTTTTCTTCGGCCACCGAAGGCGGTTTCCCTCCGGGAAACTGGTATACCGATGGCTATGGCTATTGGTACGGCTCGGCATACGGCCCCGATATGGGAACCGGTGATGGCGGCTACAACGGTTCGGCCATGTATAACATGAACGGAGTCTGCGGATCGGAGAATCTCTATTCTCCCGTTATCGATGCTTCGGCCTATGGCGGAGCGGGATCGACGGTTACGATCGACTTCGATTACTGGTGGGAAGCCAACTTCTATGACGCGAACTTCGGCTCGAACACTGTAACGATCTATGCCAACGGTGAATCCGGATCTCTACAACTTTCACAGATGTATTCGACTTCCGATTTCAGTTTCGATAATAGCGGAAGCTTCGAATATTTCTACGATCCGCTTACCGATCCAACGCTGTGGAAGCATGTTACCCTCACCGTCCCGGCATCGTATGCAACTGCGTCGCTTCAGATATTTTTTAATGCCGATGGATCAGGCGTCTGCGGCGGAAGTGGAAATTTTGGTATCGATAATTTTGTCGTCACGGGTTCGATCGATCAAAACATCTCGTTTGCTCCGTCATCGCTGGACTTCGGTACGGTGCTCGTCGGAAATCAATCTCAGCCTGTGTGCGTAACGCTGACCAATCCCGGACCCCAGGCGATCTCGCTGAATTCAGTGCAGATCACCGGAGCCGGCTCGAGTGAATATGAATTTGTCGGCAACATTCCGGAAGCGATCCCGGCCGATGGATCAGTCGATCTCTGTCTGATCTTCACACCGGTTGCAGGCGGGCCGCAAGATGGCAATTTGCATATCACCGATAATTCGGACAACCTTCCGGTCATCGACGTTCCGTTCATTGGTATCGGAAGTGTTCCGCTGATCGAGATCGATCCTATCGGCACGAAAAATACTTCAACGAGATTATTTAAAGGTGTTCACACCATGCTTGGCGACACAGTTACGCAATCGCTTATCGTGAAGAATATTGGCTCTGGGAGCCTCGTCATTAGTCCCAACAGTTACATAGATGGAGAAGAAGAAGATCAGTACATGATCTCGCGGCTTCCGATCAATCCGCTGTTAGCGGGGCAAAGCGATACGCTCAGCGTGAAGTTCTTCCCGAATCGCGAAGGATCCGATCCTTCGGAGCTCTATATTCTCAGCAATGCGGGGAATACCATCCCTCCGGTCGATCTTCTGGGCATTGGCACGCTTCCAAGAGTGGTGCTCACTCCGAGCCCGATGTTCTTCGATTCCGTCGGTATCGGACAAACAGTCTGTCAGAATATCACGATCAGCAATCCTGGCAGCGACACCCTTGTCATTCTGAGAAATTATCTTTCAAGCAACGATGGCGATTACTTATTGGTCGAATTATCTTCCGAGCAATCACGAATTGCTCCGGGCCATGTTGCGAATGTGACAGTCTGTTTCACCCCAAAACAGCAGGGCTTGCGCGAAGCACGTTTCACTGTGGCAACGAATATTCCGAAGACATTCGATATTCCTCAGGAAGATACGAGTCTTGTATCCGTTGCGATCAGCGGCACCGGTGTTCCGTTCGGCAAGCTCTCCATTATTTCCGGTGTAGCGGTTCTTGATTCGACACTTGTCGGAACGCAGATCTGCACGCCGTTCACGATTCTCAATAATGGACAGGCCGATTTGATCGTAACGAGTGCAGGCATCACCGGCGCCCAAGCATCGGATTTCACGATTCAGGGCTTGACGCTTCCTTTGCATATACCTGCTCAAGGATCGGTGATTCTGAATGTCTGCGCCACACCCGATACTCGCGGCTTGCGACAGGCCTTGCTAACACTGCAAGCGACAACGAACGAACAGACGATCAACGGCAACCTTCCGCTTGGCGTCTTCGGCGAGATCGCATGTGCTTCACCGAATCCGCTCGCGCTTTTCAATGCCGAGAAGATCGTCAAGAATTCTATCGCCACGGAAAGTGTCGTCGTAACCAATTGTGGAGATCTTCCGGCAATCTATACTGCAACGGTCAATGGTGACGGTTACTCTATTGTTAGTCCGGTAGGAGGCGTCACAGGCTCGATCGTTCCGGGTGGGACGGCAACATACCAGGTCGCATTCAACCCGACATCGGTCGGAATTAAGAACGGCAACTTGCTCGTCAGCTCCGCGAATGTTACGAATATGAACATTCCGCTTACGGGCGAAGGAGCATGCGCTACGCTGACTGCTCAGGCTCCTGTGGTCCCACAGACCGGAGTCGGTTCCTCGAACACGTTCGATGTAATGGTTACGAATGCCGGTAATCTGGATTGGACACCGGGCAATGGAGTCATGACTCCTGCTGGCATCTTCAGTGTTGTTTCGGTAACGCCGACTCCTATTCCCGCCAACGGAACGGGCGATGTGAAGATCCAATTCTCACCGACATCGATCGGACTTGCAACTTCAGAACTGACATTCCCGAATTCCGGACCGTGTCAGGATGCAAGTGTTGTCATCGATCTTTCGGGCCAGGGAATCGCAAGCGGAGTCAGTCAGCAGGTTTCTGCCGAAGGTTTTGCTTTAGATCAGAACTATCCGAATCCGTTCACGAATTCGACAACCTTCAACTATATGATTCCGAAGGAATCGATCGTCAGGATCACGCTCAGCGATATGTCGGGCAAGATCGTGAAGGTACTCGTTAGCGGTGCTATCTCGGAAGGCAACCACTCGGTCACATTCGATGCATCGAAGCTTTCGAGCGGCACGTATGTCTACTCGCTTGAATGCGGCTCCATGAGATTATCCAAGTCTTTGGTTCTCTCGAAGTAGTACTGTTTCATATTTATCAAAGGAAACGGCGCGCCACGAAAGTGGCGCGTTTTTTTCTGCCATTTTTCTTCGCGAACCATTACGCCCTCTTTTTCGATTGTTTCCCATAATTACAAATTCCAATATGGAAGAAAACCAAATCGTTTGGATCACCGGTGCATCGAAGGGCATCGGACTCGCCTGTGCGAAAGCCTTGGCTGCTACGGGCAGAAGGATCGTCATGAGTTCACGAAACCGCAAGGAGTTGATCGATCGCACCGTGGAGATCCGTGCTACCGGCGCCGATGCGCGAGCCGTGCAATGCGATGTCAGGAACGAAGAAGATGTCGATTGGGCGATCAAGAGCATTATCAAGGCATTCGGCGAAGGGCCGGATATCCTCATTAATAATGCCGGCATTTCACCCGACTATAGTATCGAAGACATGACACCGGACATATTCGATAGCGTTATCGCTACGAATCTTACCGGCAATTTTCTTTGTGCAAAAGCCGTGCTTCCGGAAATGATCCGCAAAGGCCGAGGGACGATCATCCAGATGCTTTCGATCGCAAGCACGAAAGCATTCGCCGGAGGGGCGGCCTACGGAGCCAGCAAATTCGGAGCGCTCGGATTCACGAATGCCCTTCGCGAGGAAGTCCGCGATAAGGGCATCAAAGTTGTTTCCGTCATGCCCGGTGCAGTCGAAACTCCTTCGTGGGGCGATGAAGCAGAAGAATATCACGATCGCATGATGCAACCGGAAGATATTGCTCTGGCCATCGCCGGTATACTCGAGCAGCCGCAGCGAGCAATGGTCGAAGAGATCGTATTACGACCGATCGGTGGCGATCTATAGATCAATTGTTCAATTGTCAATGAACAATGTGCAATCAAGAAATTACACGTAACGAGAATTCATGATGACTCTCACAAGAAGCGGCGCAGTGCATGCTCCGCAAGGAACCTCTCTTTCATGCAAGGGCTGGCTGCAGGAAGCAGCATACCGCATGATCCAGAATAATCTCGATCCCGATGTTGCCGAGCGCCCGGAAGAGCTTGTCGTCTATGGCGGCTCCGGCAAAGCAGCACGAAATTGGGAATGCTACGACGCTATCCTGAAAAGCCTGAAAGAACTTGAAGGCGATGAAACACTTCTCGTTCAATCCGGCAAACCCGTCGGAATCCTGAAGACGTATGCCGACGCTCCACGAGTCATCATTTCAAATTCGCAGATCGTACCTGCCTGGGCGAACTGGGACGAATTCCGTAAGCTCGAAGCTAAAGGCCTGACCATGTTTGGCCAGATGACAGCCGGAAGCTGGATCTATATCGGTTCGCAAGGTATCGTGCAGGGCACATACGAAACGTTGATGGAATGTGCACGCCAGCATTTCGGCGGAAGCCTTGCCGGCCATACTGTGCTCACGGCAGGCCTGGGCGGAATGGGTGGAGCACAACCGCTTGCCGGAAAGATGGCAGGTGCGGCGATCCTCTGCGTCGAGATCGATCGGAGCCGAATTCAGAAAAGGATCGATACCGGCTACTGCGATAAGTGGACGGATAATCCCGATGAAGCACTCCGATGGATCGATGCAGCTAAAGAATCGAAAGAGGCTCTCTCCGTCGCATTGCTCGGCAATGCAGCAGAGGTCCATCCTGAACTGATTAGGCGCGGATGGATTCCTGATATCGTCACCGATCAGACCAGCGCTCACGATCCTCTTCGGGGATACTATCCTGCCGGATACACCAAAGAAGAAGCCGATACATTACGAGAAAAAAATCCCGAAAAGTATTTGAAGCATTCGCGCGCATCGATCGCCGAACACGTGAAGGCAATGCTAAAGATGCAGAAGCGCGGCGCGATCGCATTCGATTACGGAAATAATATTCGCGGCGAAGCGAAATCGAGTGGCGTATCCGATGCATTCGATATTCCCGGATTCGTACCCGAATACATCCGTCCTCTTTTTTGCGAAGGCAAGGGCCCGTTCCGTTGGGTTGCTCTATCGGGCGATCCCGAAGATATTCTGACAACGGACCGAGAACTTCTCGCACTTTTTCCCGATGACAAGATCCTTCATCGGTGGATCCCGCTTGCCCAGAAGCATATTCATTTCCAGGGATTGCCGGCCCGCATCTGCTGGCTTGGTTTGGGTGAGCGGGCCAAGGCCGGGGCGCTCTTTAATCGCTTAGTCAAAGAAGGCAAGCTCAAGGCTCCGATCGTCATCGGCCGCGACCATCTCGATTGCGGATCGGTTGCAAGTCCGAACCGCGAAACTGAAGCGATGAAAGATGGCTCCGATGCGATCGCCGATTGGCCGATCCTGAATTTTGCCTTGAACGCGATCGGCGGTGCAACCTGGGTTTCCTTGCATCATGGCGGCGGAGTCGGGATCGGGAATTCCATCCATGCCGGAATGGTCGTTGTTGCCGATGGAAGCGATGAAGCAGCAATCCGCCTTGAGCGATGCCTGACCTATGATCCGACGATGGGAATTCTTCGTCACGCCGATGCCGGTTACGAGAAAGCGATCGAAGTTGCAGAGAAAAATAACGTCTTGATTCCGATGCGTTAGAAAAGAATTATTCCCTAATCCATTTGATCATCTTCGGAAAACTCGGAGCATTATTTGCCGCAGCATTTTTCTCATCGAATGTCATCCCTGCCCACTGCAGCATCGGCACTCCGAAATATTTGCCTTGTGCAAAATTCTCGACGATGGAATTTCCTCCTCCATGATATCCATCTCCATGAAAGACGATTGCCGGATCGATACCAAGGTGAAGGCAAGCGGCATAAGACCAGGGAATAGCCATTAACTCTCCGGCGACCTCAAGATCTTTTTTCGGATCAAGAGCGCCATGCATCGCTCTTCGAATCTCCGGCGGTGCAACTGCAAGATGGCCTGCTTCATGAAGAATATCTCCGGGATAGAGCAGGTGATCGGGATCGATCGCCAAACCGCCATGCTCGATCGTAATGCCCGGAAGAACAGTATCTCCGACTATCCCGCCAATACGCACCGGAATACCGATCGCTTTCACAAACTCGATCATGCGAGTCGTTACTTCATCCATTAGTCAACTCCCTGTGCAATAAATCATCGATGATCTTCAAAGCTGCAGGTGTTCCGATGCTTCGTAAAGCAATGATCATATTCTCGCGATCCTTCTCCGAGCGGATCGATGACAATCCATTCTTCACTATCTCGGGTTCATTCGGAAAGAAAGATTTCAGCCAATCATTGACTTTACAATCGATCACTAAATGTATCCTGTCGATCTCAGAGTTGTTCTCGACGCTATGCGGAAGTCCTGCATTGATGTACCAGCACTCTCCTTCTTTCATTAGAAGGCGCCTGCCGTTGCTCTTGAACTCGATAACATCGTTGGTGATGACGGGAATGTGAAGCCGGACTTCTCCATCTTCAAATGAAAGCGCATTATCGGAATGCTCTCTGATCGCCGATCCCCTCTTAAGCCGGAGAAAACGAACCGAAGTAATGCTGCATTGGAAAGTCTCCAATATTTTTTCCACCGATCGAAAATGCGGCATCCACGGAGTATCTGCAAACTCCTTTTGCGAGATTGATCCGGGATAAATGCTTCCCAACTTCCCTCCCGGAGCTCGCAGTGCCAGGCCATCCCAATCCCCTTCATAATAAGAGGTATTGAAATGCGGAAGCCACTCTGCCCCTGCGAAGTTCTCCAGATCACTGAGCAGATCAGCGATCTCAAAGGTAAACGGCAATCGAAAGCTTTCAATCATTGCGGCAAATTTACGACTGATCGGGATATCTGCACTCCTCGTGACCGATTTATCATAACTTACGAAGGCGCAATGATATTGGCCGATTCGCGGTTCTTAGAGTCCGTTTCCCCGTATTTTTGCAACCCCAATTCAAAGTACACGAGCCGAAACACACGATGACCGATGATTCCATAGGACGCGGAGAACGCCAGGCGCGGGCACTGGTGATGCTTGTGCTCGTGATCGAGGCGCTGTGGATCTTCTTCCACAAGTACCTGCCGCTCGACGCTTCGCTTTGGGCATTGCAGAGCGATGCAGTTCGCGAGCATCTTTCCGGACATGGAAACGACGGACTAAAGATGATTCCGATCCCCGCTGCCAATACGCTCGTACCGCTCATCTCGGGAATCCTGAGTTTTCTTTTCAGCGGTGAAGTTGTCACCCGGTTGCTTATCGTATTTGTCGGCATTATCCTTCGTGGTTTTGCGATGCTTTCACTCCTTCGTGTGATGAGGGTTCGTGAAGAACTAGTCTACTTCCTGATCCCTATCTTCCTTTGGAGCGGTGCGTTTTTCATCGGCTCGCTTCCTTATCTTGTAGGTGAAACACTTGCTCTGGCACTGATCACGCATTTGCTTCGACAGGATCATCCGCGCAGCGGCACCTATTGGTTTTTGGCAATCGGTTTTGCCGTCGTTGCGCTCTGTCATGCTCTTGCATTCCTTGCCATCATCGCGCTCGTTCTAAGTGTTGCCAATGAACAACGCCGGAGCGTTCACTTAAGCCAGGGCTGGCTATCGAATATCAGAAGTGTTGCCGGACTTATCGTCCCGGGCTGCTTCGTTCTTGCACTTCGTATCTTCTATCCGGCTCCGATCTTCATGCTCAGTTCGAGTGGCCTTATTCCCGATGGCGGATTGAAGCATCTCGTCTTCGCACTAACGGCCACGCCATTCGTTCGCGAAGCAGCGTTTCCCGGTTCCGATATCCTGGCAATCACGATCGCGACGACTGTACTGCTTCTGGTGATCACTTCGCTTGCCCGTGCCTTCCTGCTTCCGATGGAAGAAGTCTCGTGGCAATCGCGCTCGGCAAAAGGAGCAGGCGGAATTCTCGTCGTTCTCGCTTTGCTCGGATTTGTTCTCACGCCGCTTGGCATCGAAACTTCAGGCTTTATCTGGTTCGCTGCGTTCCTGCTTGTGGCGGGTTCGTATTCACGCGGCCCGGCAGCAAGGCGAGGTGCAGTCGATCGGATCTTACGCAGCATCGGATTCATCGCGATGATCGCAGCCGGCCTCTTTAACGGAGTCAGCACGAATCGCGGATCGGAAGCGGCTTCCGAAATTCGCGACGGAGCGATCAAACTCGTTCGCGGAGAATTTGCCTCCGCTAAATCCGACGATCATCTCGATACCATTGCCATCCGCTTTGTTCTCGATTCGGCGCTCATCGAATCGATGAGTGAATCTCCGATCGGAAGTTTTTCGTATTCGTGCACGGCGCCGAATTACATCTACGGCATCGGCAATCCACTCTCGCACCCGTCGCAATTTCAACCGGAAGCAGGTATCTTAGATCGCCAGGATAAGAGTCCGAGCGGAGCAAGCCCTGCACGTCCTATCTACTTCCCGAGTCCAGAGCAATACTTCGATCCCCGTTTTCGTGTTCTTGCAGCACTTAAACAAGGAGCAGCATTGTCTTCAAACTTCGGGCCGTACGCCCGATCGTTTACCGATACTACCGGAATTACTGCTGATTATGGTTTGGCAAAATACCGACTCGTGATCGGCAAGCTTTCCCCACGTCCCGTAATTGGTTTAGCATTAATCTCGAAGTAAGCCATGTCCATATTTGAAAAGATCATTGCCAGAGAGATCCCAGCAACGATCATCTACCAGGATGATGACGTCATTGCTTTCAATGATATCGATCCAAAAGCTCCCGTGCATATTGTGATCGCAACGATCAAACCGATTCCGACTTTGAACGATCTTGCCGAGAGCGACGCTACGCTCATGGGCAAAATGATCTTAGTCGCGCGGCACATTGCTGCATCAGAAGGAATCGAGAAGAACGGTTACCGAATTGTCTTCAACTGCAATCGCGACGGCGGACAAAGTGTCTTCCATATTCACTGCCATCTTCTGGGCGGCAGACAAATGGATTGGCCGCCAGGGTGAGGGGGAGAGAAGCTGGTAGTTGATAGCTGGTAGCTGGTAGAAGCTAGTCGTTAGTCTTTAGTCGTTAGTTGCTAGCAGACGATGTAGACGCACTGACTTTCTGCAGTGGGACGGACTCTCAGTCCGTCCGACAGAGTCAGACCACTGGCCACTGCTCGACTCGGATTCGTCGGATTAAGGGATTACTCGGATTATACTTCCTGAAGCAAAGGACTTACCTCAGATTGGACTACAACTTCTGCAAACTGCCTACTGCATACTGTTCACTCCAATACTCTCTCCCTTACCGGCAGGACACTCATAGAGCGATCTGTTTGCCATCCAGATAAAAGCATTATAGAAAACCGTTGAAGCGAACTTCTGAGTACAAAAATACGGAATTTAAATGCCAATTGCAAGGACAAAATTTCACAATATTCCCCAGAAAACAGCCAATAAATTATTGAAAAACAATAACTTAAATAAAAAATGCAACTGCCCAAAATGAGCTGGAATCGAGGAAAATGATTTTGGACTCGAACCCGTAGGGGCACGCTGCGCGTGCCCTCTGACGATTTACGAATCTCTCTGGATACACATAACTTCAGCAGGGCACGCGCAGCGTGCCCCTACGAACATTGTCGTTACAAACCTTGTCATTTCGACCCGAGCGAATAGCGGGAGAAATCTGGCAATAAAAAATAAATCCATATTTTTTAAAATTGTCTTGGTTGCTTCGCTTGAAGATCTAAGGACTTATTTTCATTAAATAATCTCTCTCTCCGCCTGCCGCTCGTTTTACTCGCGTCAGGCTCCGTTCGAGATGACATGGTTAGTCGTTAGTCATTAGTCGTTAGCAGAAGTCTTTGAATTTCCCGATACGTTCATACGTCTTCCCCCTTCCCCCTCTCCCAAACTCCCAACTCCAAAACTCCCAGCTTCCCCCTTCCCCCTCTCGAACCCTTTCTGAATTCTCTCCGTATCATGGCTGTTACCTAAGGCTATAAAAAATATCTGATGGCAAATAAAGGAAATATTCTCTGGGTCGATGACGAGATCGATCTGCTTAAGCCGCATATCATGCTCCTGGAGCAGCGTGGATATAGTGTCCGTACTGCGACGAACGGTTCGGATGCGATCGCTTTGCATGAAGAATCTCCCGCCGATCTTATTTTCCTTGATGAAATGATGCCCGGTCTGGGGGGATTGGAAACATTGAATGCGATCAAATCGAAATCGCCGGCCACGCCAATCGTCATGGTCACGAAATCGGAAGAAGAAGATCTCATGGAGCAGGCCATCGGAAAAAAGATCTCCGATTATCTGACGAAGCCCGTCAATCCCACACAAGTACTTCTTGCCGTCAAGAAATTTTTGGAAGGAAGGCAGATCCTGGGCGAAGCGATCAGCCGCGACTACACGCAAGAATTTGCGCGCATGGCATTCAACTTGCAGAATGCGCAGACAGCACAGGATTGGATCGATCTTTATCTGAAGCTCGTAAGCTGGGAGATGGAGCTTGATGAGCATGGCGGGCTCGGGCTGGCGCAGACCTTGACCGATCAGAAGCGCGAGATGAATGCTGAGTTCGGAAAATTTGTCGAACGCAATTATAAGAACTGGGTCAATACGATCTATAGCCGCGATAATGCCGAGAACCGTCCGGCGCTTTCGCCCGATGTTACTGAAGAATGGGTCTTGCCTGTTCTCAAAGAAGGAAAGCAGAACGTGATCTTTTTTGTGATCGACTGCATGCGGCTCGATCAATGGCGCATCATGGAGCGCGAGATACGCGATCTTTTCAAGATCACGACGGATTATCATTTCGGTATCATTCCTTCGGCAACGCCATACGCACGCAATGCAATTTTCAGCGGGCAGTTTCCTTCGGAGTTCGGTAAAACCTTTCCCGATACCTGGACTTCGGGCGACGACGAGCATTCACAGAATAAAGATGAAGCCCTTATGCTGAAGATGCTGCTCGAGCGCAAGAAGGTGAAGCTCAAAGCCGATCTGAAATATATCAAGATCATCGATCGCGATTTCGGCGCCGGCATTGCACAGAATATTACGACATATGCACGCAATCAATTCACGGCGATCGTTGTGAACTTCGTCGATATGCTTGCCCATCACCGTTCCGATTCTCCGATCTTAAAGGAGATCGCGCCAGATGAAAGCGCATATCGCTCGCTGACGCGTTCGTGGTTTCTGCATTCAAGCCTGCTCGATATGTTCCAGGCGATTGCGCGTATTCCGAATCTGAAGATCATCATCACGACCGATCACGGCTCTGTCCGCAGTCTGCGCGGAGCGAAAGTTTTGGGCGATAAGGAAACATCGACAAGCCTTCGCTATAAATACGGCCGCAACATCAAAGCCGAGGATAAACAGGCAATGTTCATTAAGAAACCGGAAGAGTACAAATTGCCGTCGCGTGCCGTGACAACGAATTATATCATTGCAAAAGAAGATTTTTATTTCGTCTATCCGACCGAGTATCATAAGTATCTCAATCATTATAAAGATACCTTCCAGCACGGAGGGATCTCGATGGAAGAATTAATATTGCCAGTTATTACACTTGAAACAAAATAATCCTGCATGAAGAAAGTATTAATCCCCATTCTATTTCTTTGCTTAGCCGGCTCTGTTCTTGCTCAGCCGACAGGCAGTTATGTAACTGCGGCAAAGAAATTCTTCGAGAATCTGCAACATGAGAAATTCCACGATGCGTACGTGCAGTTCGATTCATCGGTAATGAAAGTCATAACGGAAAAACAAAATGAGGCCGGATGGAAGAAGATCCATGCAAAGCTCGGAGCGCTGAAGAATATAACATCGGTCCGTGCCGAAGAAGTGAAGCCTTATATGGCTGTCTATGTGACATGTCTTTACGATAGCGCTCAGCTCGACTGCAAGATCGTGCTGAACGACAAACTGCTCGTAATGGGATATTTCTTCGTGCCCACAACGAAATATGCACTGCCCACCTACGCCGATTCGAATGCAACGACGGAACGGAACATCACCGTGAAGACCGGTAAGTACGAGCTTTCAGGAATTCTCACCCTTCCGAAAAAAGGCGGACCGTTTCCTGTTGTCATTCTTGTGCACGGCAGCGGACCTAACGATCGGGATGAAACGATCGGCTTGAACAAGCCTTTCAAAGATCTTGCACTCGGCCTGGCAGCAAAAGGTATTGCGACGATCCGCTATGACAAACGAACATATGTATATGGCGGAAAGAGCGCTTCCGATCCGAAGCTGGTCACGCTGAAGGAAGAGACTGTCGACGATGCAGTCAGTGCCTTACGCATGGCACAGACGATGAAGGAGATCGATCCGAAAAAGATCTACCTGCTCGGCCATAGCCTCGGTGCTTTTGCCGCTCCGCGCATTGCGAAGCAAACTCCCTTCATTGCCGGCGTCATCTTTATGGCAGGTCAAGCGCGCCCATCGGAAGATGTGTATCTGGACCAAATGACGACCTTGCTGCCGCAACAGGCTCCGAAGAAACAGGCCGACTCCCTTCTGCAAATTGCTACGAAGCAAGTCGCCATGATCAAGAAAAATGATTTCAACGATTCTACGGCTCAGCTTCCTTTGGGACTCTCCGGAGTTTATTGGAAGGATATGAAGAATTACGATCAGGTCGAAACGGCAAAATCGCTTTCGGTGCCGATGCTTTTTCTTCAAGGAGAAAATGATTACCAGGTAAGGATGACCGATTTCAACTTATGGAAGAAAGCGCTTTCAGGTAAGAAGAATGCGCAATTCATTTCCTATCCGGGATTTTTCCATCTCTTTTTCCCCGGCGAAGGCAAGTATACCGATTACCAGAAGCAAGGGCATGTTTCGGAGAAAGTGATCTCCGATATTTCTGCATGGATCAAGAAGTAATTTCGCGAAGCGCTGCCGAAACCGTTGCCCTGGGTAAGGAATTCGCAGCAGAGCTTCACTCCGGCTCACTCGTCCTCTTACGCGGTGAGCTAGGTGCGGGCAAGACGCAGTTCACGAAAGGCATTGCCGAATATTTCGGGCTTCATGATCACGAGATCTCTTCGCCGACTTACGCTCTGGTCAATGAATATGATCTTAGCTCATCCGGAAGCATTTCAAAGCTCTATCATCTCGATTGCTACCGTTTCGAAAAACCCGAAGAGCTGATCGAGCTGGGCGCCAGAGAGTACCTCTATCCAACCCACGGAATAACGGTGATCGAATGGCCGGAAAGAATAGAGGCATACTTACCGAAAAAGAGAATTGAAGTCATGATCGAGATCCTTAGTCAGAATGTACGAAAAATTAGCCTATTTTACTCTGCTAACGGCTAATGACTAACGACTAGTATGTTACTCGCCTATAATACGTCGCTTGCAGATCTCGACATCGGATTATTCTCCGATGATGCGAAGCCGCTTGCCAATTTCCATCATACGACTTCAAGCGATGACCGCGGAGTCCATGATCGGCTCCTTGCTCAAAAAACTTCAGACCTTCTCAAAGAGCTATCCGCAACTTCAAATGATATTTCGCTCATCGCCTTCATCAATGGCCCTGGCTCCTTCACCGGCCTGAGAATCGGATTGTCATTCGCAAAAGGATTTGCCTTCGGCCGCAACCCGGCAAAGGAAAATGTGAGTGCAGCAGAGAAACTCTCTCCGGTGGAACGGACTCTCAGTCCGTTCGGCGAAGTCCGCCTGGCTCCCCTCCTAGCTCATCAAGTTCTTCTCGCATCGGCAACAAGCAATAATCCTCTCCCCGCCAATTCGGCAATTCTCTATCCGGGATATGAGAAGGATTCAGTCTATATGTCACTCTCCGAAACTCCGGAGAAGATTCGCTACATTCCTATTGATGAAGTAGCGAAAATGAACTTCGCCGAAGTCGTCTGCACTCCTGAATTGGATTTTATCGGGATTCCGCACCGGATCACCTCCATCGATCTGCATACAATGGCAGAAATGGCACTTCGAACGGAATATCAGATATCAGCCCAATCCCTCGGAAATCTGGAGCCATTCTACGGCACGGACTTCAAGCCGAATAAGTGAGGATAGGCGGAAGGCATTTTATATAAGCAAACAGATCCCGAGAAAGGTATCTCTCGATCACGAGACTCTATATTGCATGGGAGCCAATAATCCCGAATTTGAAACCTTTTTCCCCGGTCTTTTATTTATACATAGTCACATTTACCATTAATTTCGACAGAAAGACTAATAGACGTATGAAACAATCCAGAATGTTAGCCTCCGTGCTTGTTCTTGCCGCAATCGTTGGCGGACTCGTTTTCGGAACAGGTTCACTTAGTTCAAATGCCGTACTTGCCGGGTTCTTTTCCCCCACGGATCCCGTTAAGAAAACACCGGTCGATACCGTAAAAAAGGCGCCAAAAAACGCCATTTTAACCGTAAATGAGGAAACTCATGAGTTTGGAAAAATCGAACAGAATTCGATCGCCCAGACCGTATTCATCCTCGGTAATACCGGTACCGATACCCTCGAAATTTTCAGTGCAAATCCGTCATGCGGATGTACTGCTTCCTTCCCGGGCAAGAAGCGCATTCCGCCGGGAGATACCTCGCAACTGAAGATCTCCTTCGATCCTCATAATAAGGCAGAAGGCGATATGACGAAGACGATCTCCGTCGTTTCGAACTCCATCAAGGATCCGCAGAAGATCCTGCGCATCCATGGCACGATCTACAAATCCAAGCTTGCTCATGCAGGCGGTGTCATGCACATGGATGGCGTGTTCCAGGGTAATTGCGCAACATGCCATGTCGATAAAGGCAAAGGCGAACTCGGCGCAAAGCTTTATGACGCAGATTGCGCGATCTGCCATGGTTCCAAAGTCGATAACAAGCCGGGTCCGGATATCACGGCCGATGGCATGATGAACCACGATGCGAAGCAGTGGAAATCCATCATCGCCGAAGGCGTTCCGAACACAAACATGCCGGCATTCGCTTTGAAGCATAAAGGCCCGCTCAATGACGAGGAGATCGCTTCTTTAGTCGATTACCTCGGCGCATTCAAAAAGAATCTGATCCGCGAGAAGCAGCTCAAGTCTTCGACTGGCGGCGCTCAGGGTTCGATCAGATAAGGTTTTTTCGCCGATAGAAAAAAGGGCATTTGCGGTGGCAGATGCCCTTCGGCATTTAGGCTATAACTCCGTCCACCGCGGTTGGCTATTTTCCTTCGATCAGGTCTTTCTTGTGCATGCTATTTTCTCCTTCTGGCCTTCAGTTTAAGGAGCAGGGCGCAGTCGCTCCTTCCCGAATCTCCGGTATCGTCGTCGCTTGCGGGTTCTGCTGTTGCCTTGCCTGATGCGAGATCGTTTTCAATAAATCCCGCTCTTGCTCAAGCTGATTCCAGCCATTCGCTGCGTGCATCAGTTGCATACGCTCCCTTCGTCGGAGGATTGAAGGATGCGGGGCAGAGTGCTGCCGAAGGGATATACTATTCTTCGTTCATCGCCTCATCCATCTCCTTCGGTGCGACCAGCCTCTTCTTAAGCGACCTCTATTCCGATCTTGTACTCTATGTAGGCCTGAGCAAAGCTTTCTCGCTTTCAGGCGATCGCAAATCATCGGTTGGAATTCGTTTGCGATATGAATCGCTTGCAACCACACCGGATTATCCAAGACTACATTTTCTGTTTGTCGATATTGGATTCTCGCTAGATCTTACGCGTGAATGCTCGCTTGCCGGAGTCGCACTGAATCTCGGTGGGACGAAGTATGAAATTGCCAGCGGCGAAACTGAGCGGCTTGACCGACGCTTCCTCCTCGGCATTGCTTATCATCCGACGGCCGTACCTCTTAAGCTTTTAACTTCAGTAGACGAAGGACCAGCACAAGAACTTACATTTCGATTCGGTGCCGAATATGACCCCGCAACATTCCTCGCGCTCCGCGTCGGAACATCTACGGATACGGGCAACATTTCGACCGGAGTGGGCATCAGCTACGGTAATATCTCCTGCGACGTAGGATCTCGATTCGACAAGGCACTTGGCTCGATCTTTTCTTTTAGTGCAAGCGGAACATGGTGAGAGCCTTCGCCATCTCGATCTTCTTCACCCTCCTCCTCTTCGAAAAAACGGGATACGGGCAGATACTTTCGGACTCGGCCAACGGCAGCACCGGACTAACCGATCTCTTTGACGCAAGCGAACTATCTAATCAGGTTTTCTTACGAACAAGTGAAGAAATCTTTGGCCAGGAGCTTCAATTCCTTACCGATGATTTCGAGCGTCTTTCCATGAGTCCAGTTCAAATTAATAACGCTTCCTGGAAAGATCTCCAGCTTCTGCCGGCTTTAAGTGATCTTGATCGTTACCGGATACTGAACGATCGGAGGAATGGAGTCTTGCCTGAAACTGAAATATCTGCAGCTTCAAAATATTTCTTATCGGGCTCCGCAAAGCGCGCGGGGCAACACGTACTCATTCGATCGCGCATCGTGCTCGATCCGGGTGCAGATACACAAGCAGTCTATCGCAGCGGCAGCTATCGCGGTTCACCCCTAAAAACCGTTTCGCGGATAATCGTAAATACCGATGATATTCTGTTCTCCTTCGTCGAAGCAAAAGATCCGGGCGAGCCTCTCTACTTCGATCATTTGACAGGCTGCCTGGCGCTTACTCATTCAATTCCAATAACAGAAAATGTTGCCCTGGCAAAATGTGTATTGGGAGATTATTCGCTCTCCTTTGGCAATGGACTTCTCTTTGCGAGCGGATACTCGCAGCTTCCGAGCCATGGAGCGAATTTGAATGTTATGCCGCGAGCGGGCGGGATAGAGCCTTACGTTTCCTCAAGCTCATTCCGGTATTTTCGAGGAGCTGCCGGAGAGATCTCGGCAGGGATATTTTCTCTCAGCGGATTTTATTCCGAGAGGATGATCGATGCAACGATCGATTCCAATGTTGCCACTTCAATTTCATCAACCGGCTACCATCGCACGGCGGCAGAACTTGCCAGAAGAGACGCATTGCAAAGCACTGTCATCGGTGAGCATTTTTCAATAACACCCCTAAACAGCAATAACTATTTCTCTATCGGAGCTTCAGGCTATACGCTGAGTTACAATAAGCCTATCATGCCGGTGGATTCAACTTCGCTTGGATTCAGAGGCATGCACCATTCCATGGTTTCGATCGATATGCACGGAATATTGTCATTCCTCTCCTGGAGCGGAGAGTATGCGCAGATGAACTCCGATGCCGGCAAAGCACATGCTCTTGCCATCTCGCTTCTTGGCGCACCTCTGGAGATCCTCGAGATATCCATGAACTATCGCGAGCTGCCTTCGACATTCATCTCTCCGTTCGGAGGCACGTTCGGCATTAATGCTTCCGATGTGCAAAATGAAACGGGATGGTATCTCGGCTCGAAGCTCACGTTACTACCACGAGTACTTTGGGTTTATGCATCAGGTAATTTTTCGCGTAGCTTATCTATCGGAACGGGAATGCTTCACTATTCCGATTTACGGATCGGAAGTAAGTACTCGATGCATTCGATTCCTCTTCAGCTCCTTTTCGAATTGCGAACGTATGGCCGCGGAATGCTCTTTAGCCTTGCAGGTGATAGCCTTTCAAAAACCTCGCTTCGGCTCGATGCCGATCTGGTTGTTTCAAGTTCTATACATTTAGGTGTCCGCGAGGAGATCGAGCAATTTATTTCGCAGCACGATAATACGAAGAGCAATGGCAACCTTATCGGAGTGAAGATCAGGTATGCACCCATTCGTGAATTGACTATTGGCAGCGGCATCATATTTTTTCATGCAGATTCTTATGCCGCACGTTTCTATTCGAATGAAGCTGACTTTCCGGGAGCGGCTGTATTTGTTGCGCTCTATGGAACAGGATATCGCTATTACTTGCAGTGTGCCGGTACGATCCTGAACTCGCTTGTTCTGGAAGCACGAATAGCCGAGACCGACTATGCATCAATTCCGGGAGGTCAACGACTCCGAAAGATGACGGCTGGAGTTCAGCTTGATCTTGCGTTCTAAGGCATCAACCGTCAATTTTTTTAGGATAAAAAAGAAAGGTTGACTGTTAGCATACCACGTATATTTATCAGAAATCATGTTAAAATCCATCGTCTCTGTTTTTCTTACATCGGTAGTTGTCATGTTCTTCGCAGTAGCTCCGGCATCTGCTCAAAAGAAAGAGAAGCCGGCACAACAGACAGCACCTCGGCCGGCCAATCCTACACCGAAAGATCCGAAGATAGTCGCCGCCGATGCTCCGCCGCCTCAGCAACCTGCATTGGCGTTGAATGTTCCCGAACTGAAATTCGGCGCGCAAGGCGTTGGTGTGCAGTCATGCATGTACGTGAATATCACCAATACCTCAGCTGCTGCACAGACGATGATCGCGCTTTCGACTGACGATGAAAAGAACTACAGCATTCCCTCTCCATCTCATCAGATGCTTCCGATCAGCATTCAACCCCGGACCAATGTGACGATCAGTGTCTGCTTCAAACCGGGAAAGATCGGAGATTACAAAACACGTCTGGTGATCAAGACTCCGCAGGATTCCTTCGTGATTCCAGTCGAAGGCAAGGCAATCAGGCCGGAAGACGTTGGTAAACTTCCGAAGACCGATCTTTCGATTAGCAAAGGCAAAAAGAAGCGAACATGGAATATTAAACTACAACTTGTTTCTCCCGCGAAGATCACACTTCAGCTTTCAGATGAACTCGGAGCAATGAAGATGTCGTTCCTCAGTAATGACTTCAAGAACGAAGGAGCCTATGAGTTTCTCTTCAACGGAACCGACAAAGACAAAAAGAAACTACCTCCCGGCAAATACTACTTGCGCTGCGTGATCGAAGATATTGCACGAGGCAACGTCGTCACGAAGTTTACGAAAGTTATCGAAATACCGGATTAACTGGTAGCGGGAAAACCTGAACTGTCTCGGGATTTAATTCTTCTTTCGAAAAATGAAAGAGACGGGCACGCCCTTGAAGCCATACTTCTCTCGCAACCTGTTCTCAAGATAGCGTTTGTACGCCTCCGGAATAAGATCTGGATGATTGGAAAAGAAGGCAAAGACAGGAGGTTCGGTATTTACTTGCGTAATGTAATTGATTCGCAAATCTCTTCCCATCACTGAAGGAGGCGGCACGCGTTCGATCTCAGGAAGCAAGAATTCGTTCAAGTCCCGCGTCTCGATCCGCTTCTTGCGATCTTCGTATACCTGAAGAGCAACTTCCAGCGGCTTTGTATGGCGCTGATGAGTCAGGGCGCTGATAAAGACGATCGGAATAAAATCGATCGTTCGCAGCATATCGCGGACCTCTTTTTCGAACTTCACGGCAGTGTTCGTATCTTTTTCGATCGCATCCCATTTATTGACGACGAGAACTAGTCCTTTGCGAGCATCGACAACATCATTTAATATTTTCGCATCCTGATTATTGACGCCCTGCGTGGCATCGACGATGACCAGAGCAACATCGCATTCCTCGATGGCTTTCATTGTGCGCACGATCGAATATAGCTCGAGAGCATCGTTAATATATTTCTTCCTGCGAATGCCGGCCGTATCAATAAGCGTGAGCTGCTTGCCGTAATAGGTGTAGCTCGTATGGATCGAATCACGTGTCGTCCCGGCAACGGGAGTAACGATCGTCCGCTCCTCGCCTAAGAGCGCATTGACGTAGCTGGATTTGCCCACATTCGGCTTGCCAACAATTGCAAGCTTCATGACACCTTCTTCGTCACCACCTGAGTCTTCGGGAAGGGCTTTATTTAGTTCGTCAAGAAAGTCTCCGACACCTCTTCCGCTGATGGCGCTGGCCGCAAGCGGTTCGCCAAGGCCTAAGGCATAGAACTCATTCCGCAGCATTTCATCCCGCTCCTGAGTATCGACTTTGTTCGCGATCAGCAAAACTTTCTTTCCTGATTTGCGCAGCATTTCGGCGATTTCCTGATCGAGCGGATGAATGCCGCTTGTCACATCGACAACAAAGAGGATGACGGCCGCTTCGCTGATGGCGATCTCGGCTTGCCGTCTGATCTCACGTTCGAAGATATCCTGGGAATCCGGGACGATACCGCCCGTATCGATAACCAGAAAATCTCTTCCGGCCCAATCGGCGCGGGCATAGATCCTATCTCTGGTAACACCGGAGATCGATTCCGTTATTGCGCGGCGTTCGCCGACAAGACGGTTGAAAAGCGTGGATTTGCCGACGTTAGGACGACCGACTATGGCAACGAGCGGCAATGGCATAAAGAAGTAATAACTTTAGTATAATGATTCGTTCACCGGAGCTGAACCGGCACGGAGTATTCACTCCAACAGATCTCTTCGTACGGATTAATTGCAATAGGCGACCGTTGTAAACAACCAGCGGCCATAAGGAAGAGCAGGGATACAGCCACAATGCCCCTAAAATCAGCAGATTTGGCAATTACCAACTGCTCACACCGGCTAATCTTGCAAGTCATAGAACACACTTCTTCTGCGAAAAGTACCCTCAAGGTCTTGCAGCATGGGATGGTGGAACTTATTAGGTTCATTTCGCTTTGTAAAACAGAGTGCTCTGATAATAATTCTAATCGAGACCGTTATGGAAACACTACAAGCACAACAAGAACTTGCATTCATACGCAAGGTCATGGAAGATAGCAGAATTTCCTTCATCGATGACCGGAAGCCAAAACTTTTGTGGGTTGCTGTTACAGCACTGGGATTGCTCTATACGTATGCGCAAGCTCTGGAAGATAGCGATCTCTATGTAGGATGGATCTGGCTTGCCATTTCGGCCTTCGGATGGGGATATATCTATTGGGTCTATCGGCAAAGTTCAAGGACTGTTCATGTGCAGACGCATACGGCAAAGATCCTCGGATCGATC
>JAUZOQ010000140.1 GCA_030706385.1 Bacteroidota bacterium
ACACAGCCGTTAGTAATCGCAACAACGAATACGGCAACTGCACAGCCGATCGAGTTTTATACGAACAATGTCGAGGCAATGCGCTTAAGCGCTGCCGGTGAGTTGGGGATTGGTGTAACTCCTGTTGCAGGCAGACTGCTCGATGTCGGCGGCACTGCCGGCACGCCGAATGTCAGATTTACATCGCTTTCCGCCGCAACTCCCGGATCAACCGGCAGACTCGTTCTTGCCGATGGGAACGGCGATTTACAGGCATTAGCTTTTCCGGGAACAGCCGGACAAGTTCTTTCAAGCTCTACTTCAGGTGGGCTAAGTTGGACTACGCCTACGACTGGAGTGACAAGCGTTGGCCTTGGCCTGCCGGTTTCTGTATTTAATGTCACTGGTTCACCCGTGACATCAGTTGGCACATTAACAGGTTCATTCACCACGCAAACGGCGAACACTGTTTTTGCAGGACCTGTATCCGGTGCAGCGGCAGTACCGACGTTCCGATCGCTCGTCCCGGCAGATCTTCCAAGCTTGAATTCGCTTGCCTGGCTCATTACAGGTAATAGTGGTACGACGGCCTGGAACGGCACGACAGGGAATTTCCTCGGAACAACAGATGCGCAACCTCTTGTCGTCGGAACAACATATACGACGACAGCTCAGCCGATGGAGTTCTTTACGAATAATACCGAGAGGATGCGACTAAGTGCGACCGGTAATCTTGGTATCGGACAGACTAATCCTTCTCAGCTCCTGGAAGTTCGGAATGGTAATTTCCTTCTATCAAACTCGGGCTCTGCCGATCAATTGCAGTTTCAGGGAACAGGGAGTGGGCTCACTACTTTCCAGGCTGGAGCGCAAGGAGCGACGAATATTAATTATACTCTTCCTATCTCTGCTGCCGCTGCGAATAATTATGTGCTTGTTTCGACAACAGGCGGCGTGATGAGTTGGGCTGATCCGAATAGTATTGTAACTGGAAATTTCTGGTCGCTCAACGGTAATGCTGTTGCATCTGCCTGGAATGGAACAACAGGAAGCTTCCTCGGTACTACCAGTACGCAACCTCTTGTAATCGCTACGACGAATACGACGACTGCTCAGCCTATGGAGTTTTTCACTGGCAACACGGAGCGGATGCGCCTGAGTGCAGCAGGAAATCTTGGTATCGGGCAGACCAATCCCTCGCAGCTTCTTGAAGTGCGCAATGGCAATCTGCTTCTGTCGAATTCCGGAACAGCAGATCAACTGCAATTTCAAGGTACGAACACAGGTGTTACGACTTTCTCAGCCGGTGCTCAGGGTGTTACCAATCTGAATTATACGTTACCTACAGCGGCGCCGAGTGCAAATTCATTGCTCTACTCTTCAGGCGGTACCACAAGCAATCTTTCCTGGACCAATACCGGTACGAGCGGACAGATACTTACTATCACCGGTGGCGTGCCTTCCTGGCAAACGGCTAGCGGATGGCTTACATCGGGTAATAGCGGTCAGATAGATAATACTTCGAACTTGCTCGGTACCTTGGATAATAAGCCGATACGATTCGTTGCCGGAGCGACGGGTACACCGAATACGCGTATGCTTTTGGATTATAGCCGCGGCGATCTATTGCTAGGAGCGAATTCCGGTACGGCCGGATTTACTTCAACCGGAGGCGGACGCTTCGCAATGGGTAATGCGCTGACGACAACAACTTTGAATAGCATTCCGACAGTCTCATCGCGCACGTTCAACATGATCGATTCGAACGCTGCATTGCGTCTGTGGGCGTACAATGCACTCACAGGCACTGCAGATCCGACGATCGAACTCATTGGGGGTACGAACACCAATCAGGGAAATGCCGCCGATACGTGGTGGGATATGTACACAACGGGTACTCCGTACTCGACGACTACAGGTACTCATAGCACGGGCGAGCATTTCGCATTGCGACGCCGCACGGGTACTGTCGACTCTGAAATGGTCAGCGTCTTCGCCAGCGGCAATGTCGGCATCGGAGCCGATGGGGCGGGGAGCGCAGGAACGGTATCGAATGCAGGAAACAGATTGACGGTTTCAAATAACGATGCTGTCACTTCTGCAATTACGAATGTCGTTGCGCTACAGCATAACTCTACCGGAACACCGGCTGCAAATTTTGGAACAGGGCTCGTATTCAGGGGTAAGGATTCTACGACGAGAAATCAGGATATGGCAAGTGTCAATGCGATCTGGACTGCTGCTAATCACAGCAACCATGTCAGTGCACTTACCTTTTCAACTGATAGTATCGGAGTTACATCTCCGACAGAAAAGGTACGCATCGCCGGAAATGGATTTGTTGGCGTCAACACGACAAATCCGGGTGTTCGAATGCACATTAACGGAGGATATGCTACGACTTCAAGTACGGATACGCTTACTTCATCCGTCAATAACGACGTGCCTGTAGGAGATTGTGCGTATCTCAGGTTGTATTCAGCTTCTCCATTCACTATCACCGGTCTTGCCGCCGGAGTTGACGGGCAGCGTTTGAGAATCGTTGATATTACAGGAGTGGATATGACAGTCGCGAATGGAAGCACTCTTTCTGCTTTTGGTAACCGGATCGAAACAGATGTCGGTAGTGATATTATCGTTAGAGGTACTGTACCGGTTTTAGATATGACATACGATGCCGGCCTTAACGAATGGCTGCTCGGAACATTGAACGCCAACCAGATCGTCGGTGGTGTGGGAAGTATTATCTATGCCGTAAAAACCAACGATCAGAATGTCACCAACAGCACGGTCCTTGTTAATGACAATGATCTGGCCTTCACCGTCAGCCCGAATCAGACTTGGGAAATCAACGGCGAACTTGATTGTGAGAATACGAATAACAACGTCGGAATAAAGATTGCACTTACGATTCCAGCTGCGTCATCAATGAAAGTCGACTTCACCTCGATCGCCTCAGCGGGCGGTAACGCCATAACAGGTGAAGATGCTCTTTCCGCAAGCGGCGTTTCGAAGAATATCAGCATTCTCTCAGGTCAGCCAAGCTTAGTAAACGTGCGCGGAATTATCGTTACCGGAGCTAATGGGGGAACGGTCCAACTGAAGTGGGCCCAAGTAACAGCTAGTAATAATTCAACAACAATGAAAGCTCAGTCCTACATGAAACTCATCCGAGTAAAATAGTGGGATTTTGCGTGCGAAGTGTGCACAGTGATGTTCTTGAATTTATTAGACTTACAGGCGCTCATTCAAGAAAACGGTTATTTGGAAGCCAGGACTACTTTCTCGTAATTCGCAACGAATTCCGGATCCCGTTGCCTTAGTTTTTCATGGGTCAATTTCTTACTCCGAGTCATCATCTTATAAGCCATTTCAAGAGGAGTCAAATCCATATAACGTGGAAGATTCTCAAATAGCACAAGGCTATCATAAGCGAATTGCTGATACTCTTCGACCTTCGGCTTACGATTCGACTCATAATTTACTAAGGCAAGCTTCACTTCAGGCTCGGTCTTTAATTCCTTGAACAAAGCAATCGCATCTTCCAAAGCCAGCTTCGTGCCGCTTCCTATCGAAAAATGCGCCGTATGGGCTGCATCGCCCATGATGACGATATTATCGTGAACCCAATGCCTGTTCTTCACCAGAAGAAAATTGATCCACATCGATCGATTCGAAAGTAGTGGATTGCCGGAAAGATCTTTTTCGAATACTTTTTCAAGATATGCCCGGGTTTCATCTTCAGTCATCGATGCAAAGCCAGCTTTTTCCCATGTTTCGGGATCGCATTCGACGACGAAAGTACTTGTCGTCTTATTGAACTTATAGGAATGGGAAGCAAATACCCCCGCTTCATTTTCTCTAAATGTCAAAGTAAGAGCATGAAACAATTTATGCGTTCCGAACCAGATATATTTATTCGATCGGGAGCTGAGTTCAGGCTCGAAATATGATGGATACGACCGGCGAATGATACTATTGACTCCATCGGCGACGATAATGAGATCGGAAGTCTTGACTGCATTGAGATCGGTAATTTCTTTATGATATTGAATTGAGACGCCAAGCTCTTCGCACCGTGCCTGCAGAATGTTCAGCATCACAAGACGTGAAATTCCGGAGAACTTGTTTCCGCCGATCGTTACCCTTTCATCACAATGGACGACATCGACATTCTCCCAAGTTTCGAATTGCCTGACAATTTCATCATGCGAAATCTTGTCATACTCTTCAAGGTATTGCAGAGTTCGGTCGCTGAAAACGACACCCCAGCCGAAAGTATCATTCGGGCCGTTGCGCTCGGCAACTTCGATGATCCAGTTGGGAAAATTCTTCTTTGCAAGGATGGCGAAGTATAATCCCGCCGGTCCGCCGCCAATGATACTTATACGCATAATCGTTTCAAGGGATGGGGGATCAGGTAGTGATTTCGGCGGCTCGTTCTATGGCCGACTCAGTAATTTCTTTTAGCAGATTGCTGAAGGATAATTTAGCAGCATCGGCACTACGTGCTATTCCGGTACCCTCGGAGAGATTGGGATTCGGATTGACTTCTAAGATGAAGAGCTCGCCTTTTTTATTGAGCCGCATATCGACTCTGGCGTAGTCTCTTGTTCCCATGATCTCCGCTGCTTCCAAAGCATATTCCTGTGCCTTCAGTGCGATAGGCTGAGAAAGATCGGCCGGGCAATTCGGAATCGTCGTATGATATGCCGGATGATGAGGATCCCACTTTGCCTGATAGCTGACGATCTTATATAGATCTTCCGGCATATCATCAAAGACGATCTCCGATATCGGAAGCGCTCTGCGCTTGGCGCCGTTGCCGAGAACGGCAACGTTTAGTTCGCGGCCCTCGATATACTCTTCGACGAGTGCCGACATCTTAAAATCGGCAAGCGTAAATTCGACTCGTGCACGAAGATCTTTCATATTAGAGACGATGCTTGCATTCTCGATTCCGCCGGAGCCGTCTTCGCAGGCTGGTTTGACGATTACCGGATACTTCAACCGGTGACGCTGTGGAAAATCTGCCATTGTCCGGACGGTGAAAGAATTGGCAGTCGGAAGCCTGTGCGCCCGGAGCAGTTCTTTGGCTAGCGGCTTATTCTGGCATGTTGCAAGCGCTAAGGGCGGAGCTCCCGTATAGGGCACCTGAAGCAGATCGAAAAATGCGGCGACGCACATTTCATTCTCAGGCCGTCCGTGGAAAAATTCGATAAGATTGAATACGACATCGATCTTGCGGCGCGCCATGAATTTAAACAGACGTTCGAAACGATCTTTGACATTATAGCTAACAACTTTATAGCCTGCCTCAACGAGAGCAGTTTCAATATTCGCATATTCCTGCTCAGCCGGAGTTTCGTCAAGGTCGAAATACGGCGTAAAGCCGAGGGCTTCAGGCGAGAGATCGACCGGTGCCTTCTTCCCCTCGTTCGTCGGAACATCATTATAGAGAAGAGCTACAGTTGTTTGTTTAGCCATTAAGGGGATAGAAAATCTTTTGTACTACCGAGTCGTTTATCGACACGAGAAGATTCCGTATTAGCAGAACGGGAATTTCTGTCACTATGATGAAAAGCAATTATTTTTTTCTGTTACAACTTCCTGCTACGAAAATACTTCTTTATTTCTCTATTTCCAAAATTTTTGCAATATGAGCGACAAAATTCTCTTTGAAGATTTCATGAAAGTTGATATGCGGATAGGGAAAATCCTTAAAGCCGAGGATTTTCCGAAAGCAAAGGTACCTGCGTATAAACTTACCATTGACTTCGGGAAAGATATCGGAATAAAAAGATCGAGCGCTCAGATCACGATGCTCTATGCGAAAGAAGATCTTGAGGGAATGATGATCGTGGCTGTTGTAAATTTTCCGCCGAAGCAAGTCGCGGCCTTACGTTGGGGAGTACGGGTTTTTTGTGGGAAAAAAAACCAGGGGGGGGGGTTTGTGGTTTCAGGAGATAAA
>JAUZOQ010000141.1 GCA_030706385.1 Bacteroidota bacterium
ACTGCTCCGAGATCGATCGAATCCGGCAATGAGAATGAGCCCTTCGGTGAGATCACTGCAGCAATATTCAGCGTCGTATCCTTTTCTATTCCCTGATGCCGAAGTTTCAGCAAAAGATCGGACGAATAACTTCCGGCCGAATCGAGGTTAAGTCTGATAATGATCTTATCCAGATCGCCCGGAGGAATCGCTACCGGAAGCAGTAACGGATTGCCGTTCGAATCGAGCACATCGTAATGTTGCGGCGCAGTGCCGATTGCATTAGTAATATAGAGCGTATCGCAGCCATCATTACGAACGGTGAACGATGTATCATGCTGCTGGCAGAAATCGATGCTATCGAAGTGCAATAGGAGCGGCGTAACATCGGCTTTCGGTGGCTCGCCAACGGCATGCACCAATATCGTTACCGTTGTATCGAAGGCCTGGCCAAGGATCTTCGAGAAATACCGAACCTTCACATGAATAGTAACCGTCGTATCGGAATGAAATAACTTGAACGGCTGCCACTGGAAACGGATCGAATCTTTTTTATTCGGAAGAAGAAGCAGAGGAAAGCTCGGAACGACCGTAACGGTGAGGGCTCCGCTCGTCATTACCTGCGATCCCGAATCGAGCATGACGGCTGAGACGATCGTATCTTCGAAGCAATATGCATTCTCGATCTCCAGCGCAGCATAACTTGTCGAACAGATCGGACCTGCAAAGACGATGGGATTGCCCGTGATCTTCGGAGCAACAGGCGGCTCCTGTAGCTGGCCATCGCCGCCGTCGCGGCTCTTCCAGACGTTGCCGGCCTTATCGAATGCGTAGACAACTCCTCCGCTACAACCGGTTACGACAAAACGGGTATCGCGCTCATTCGTCGGGCCACCGACAAATTGCCACGTCACGCCCCGATCGCTTGAGCGATACATACCTCCGGCAAACGGAGCGGGATTCACACTGAGATCGCGATCGGATTGAACATAAAGTAATTCACCGACTCCGGCAATGTGCCCGGTCGAATAAAAATTCGTACCGTTCGATTTTAACTGCCCTACCGTATTCCAACTTGCACCGTAATCGGTCGAACGCTTGATGATCGTCGGAGTGCGCCCGGCAACAGGATCGCCTTCAGGAGCGGCGTAAAAGATCGCACTTCCTTTCACTCCGTAGATGCTCCAGGATTCGAGATGCGTAACGGGATTGGTGATCTTCGCCCATGTCACCCCTCCATCGGAAGTGAGCATCCAGCCATCTCGAGCCGTATCGGTAAAACTTGTGACGACTCCGTGCAAGGCATCGACGAAGTCAATTCCGTTATCGAGCTGCATCGGACCGTCAAAAAATGATGTGCCGCCGTTCGTCGATATCTGTGCCTTTGATTTGCCGTAGAGGTCGCGACTCAGAGCAACGACGGCTGTCGGAGTTTCGTAGATATTATCGTACTGTCCGGTCGGGCCGACGGATTTCCAGTTAAGACCGCCATCGGTCGTCATCCAAATGCATTGCTTCGTATTGAAATCTTCGACCGTTGCCCATCCGCGCATCTGGTCAGTCATGAAGATCTGCGTGATGTAGCCGTTAACGAAGTTCGGAGGGACGTTTGCCTTCGCCCAGGTAATACCGCCATCGGTAGTTTTGTAGATGCCTTCGGAGCCGACTGAGCCGATGAGACCGATAAATTCATTGAAGAAGAAACCGCAGTGGGCACCGCGAGTGGTCTTTACGATCTGCCAGGAGCCGAAAACCGGAGCAGCAAGAAACAGGACGATACATCCGGTGATGAGTGCAAGGGTAATTGGGTGTCGCTGCTTCATAAAACGGTCTCTACTCTAAAGCAGGGAAAGTGCAAGATAAAGCTCTATCTAATAACTCTTCATGGCCGGAAAAGTTACACTTTTGCCTGATAAAGTACTGCGGAATATCGAATTGCCGATGGAACCGCTTCCTCCCTTCTACAGGAGGAAGCGATACTATATAACGTAAGGTGGTTGGTGCCTGAAAACAAATTGCTTAGATCGGGATGCGATCAAGCATTGATATGGATACGCAAAAAAACTACAATCGGATTATAGATAAAACCAAGCTGACCTCTACCAACTACCAGCTATCAACTACCAGCTAATTCCCCCCTCTCCCAAACTCCCAACTCCAAAACTCCCAAACTTCCCCTATTGCGGCATGGGAATATTGGCCATCATATCTCGCATCTGCTTCGAGACCTTGCCCTTAGAGAGCTTTTTCATCATCTTCTGCATTTCGGTGAATTGCTTGATGAGGCGATTAATCTCGACGACGCTTGTGCCCGAACCTTTGGCAATACGCTCACGTCGGGATGCATTGAGGACTTGCGGATACCGGCGTTCATCCAATGTCATGGAGGTGATGATCGCTTCGATCCTATCGAAAGACTTATCGTTGATATTGGCATCCTTCAGTGCTGCCTGATTGATGCCGGGAATATAGCCGATCAGATCCTTGATCGAACCCATTTTCTTGATCTGCTTGAGCTGGTCGCGGAAATCATCGAGTGTGAATTCGTTCTTGCGCAGCTTCTCTTCGACTGCCTGTGCATCTTCGTTCGAGATCTGCGCCTGAGCTTTCTCGACAAGGGTGACGATATCGCCCATTCCGAGAATACGCGAAGCCATACGATCGGGATAGAATGCTTCGAGAGCATCGAGCTTCTCGCCGGTGGAGATGAACTTGATCGGCTCTTCAACGACGGAGCGGATCGAAAGCGCAGCACCACCTCGGGCATCGCCATCAAGCTTTGTCAGGACGACTCCATCGAACTTCAGATGGTCATGGAAAGTCTTGGCTGTGTTGACGGCATCCTGTCCCGTCATTGCATCGCAGACAAAGAGGATCTCATGCGGCTTTACCGTTGCCTTGATATCGGAGACCTCTTTCATCATGACTTCATCGATCGAGAGCCGTCCGGCCGTATCGATGATGACTACATCAAAGCCTTTCGATCTTGCCTCGCGAACACCTTCGCTGGCGATCTTGACGGCATTACGCTCTCCGGGAATAGTGAAGACGGGAACATCGATCTGCGAGCCGAGCAGCTGCAACTGCTCGATAGCTGCAGGACGGTAGATATCGGCGGCAATAAGGAAGGCGCGTTTGTTGCGCGTCTTAAGGAGATTGGCAAGTTTTGCCGTGAACGTCGTCTTACCCGAACCTTGTAAGCCGCAAACCATGAGGATGGTCGGAAGCTCCTGAGCAAATTGGATATCTTCGGCCGGGCCGCCCATCATTGCCACTAACTCATCGTAGAGGATCTTGATGAACTGCTGCTCTGGATTGACGGATTTCAGGACTTCGGCACCTAAAGCTTTAGATTGAACGTCATCGACGAACTTCTTGGCAACCTTGTAGTTAACGTCGGCATCGAGCAGGGCTCGGCGTACTTCACGGACAGCTTCGTTGACGTTGCTTTCGCTCAGCCTGGCCTGGCCACGGATCTTCTTATATAATCCTTCGAATTTCGAACTCAGATCTTCAAACATAGTATCACTGCATATAAATATCGGGCGGATTCAACATTTCCGGAAGACGCTTTGTGCCCCTGCCCCGCTTACTGAGTTTCGGTCGGAGTCTCGATGACGATATCGACCGTCCTGGAAAGGCAGCGGCCTTCGGGCAGATTATTATCGTAGAGGATCGTTTCGTTCGCAATTCCGCGGACATCGGCATTCGTAATTCCCAGTGCCTTAGCCGTGCTTCTGGCACGTTCGAGCGAGAGGCGTTTATTGAGTTCGACGTCTCCGGTGCGATCGGTATGACCGGTGATCGTAACGGTAGAACTAGATTTCAAATGCTTCGGAATGAGATCGATGATCTGCTTATTCGTTTCGTTAAGCTCCGATGATTGCAGGCCGAAGAGCAATAAATTGTATTTCTCCACTTCCTTATCGGCCATCCGCTCAAGCTTTTTCTTTCGGAGTGAAACTTGCTCGACAGGCATCGTTCGTTGCGCTCCGCCGTGATCGTTATGCGATCCGGTCACATTGAATGAGTACTCGATCTTCCCCGGGAATTTCGGAATGGCTTTCTGATCGTCGGAAAGCACCCAATCCAGTTTCGCCGGAGGATTCGACGTTCCATGGAAAGACTTCAGCTCGCGGCCTTCCTGCGTTACGTGAATATCCCAATCGGTAACTTGTTCGGTGTAGTTCAGCGTAGGACGGAACCTGATGGTTGGCGGCGTGACACTGCGAAGTGTGTCGCTTCCCATCACCGGCTGTAGGATGGCAAAGGTATTCGAGGCAATCTCGACACGATTCGCTTCAGCAACTCCATCGCTATCGAGTGCAACAACGGTTTCCTCGCCGAGCGGACGAGTGGTGATGCGCATTCTATTTGCAGGAATATTCCAAATGTTCTTCAAATAATCTGCAACAGCATTGGCACGTTCGAGCGCAAGTTTCTTATCGATCGCCGATTTCGTTCTGCCAAGAGTAATGCCCGATAAGGTGATCGAAGTCTCGGGATGATTTGTAAGCCGTCTTCCGATGACATTCAGAATATGATGATTGATTGCAAGGCCATCGCTATGCTTCAAGAGATCTTCATCGAATTTATCCGTCGTGCCGGCAGCGATTCGATCGTAGCGTGCGGGAAGTGCAGATGAATGTTCATCGAAAAATACATACGGCAGCGTCGGAGTCATCTGCACGGTATAGATCTCTTCAACGCGCATGATGGCCGAAGGGCTTTCCTCTCCGTTCTTATCCACTCCGCGTGCTTCGATGGCAACGATAGGCGGAGCAACGGGCGGCGGCGGAGGCGGTATCGTATCAGGCGGCGGTGGCTTGGGTATTTCCACAGGTTTTTCGGGAATCTCGAATCGTATCGCAATTGCTCCGCGCAAACTGCTCACCGACCACGACAGATTCTTCACTACAGGCGTCAGCCCAAGTACATACGACAACTCCGGCACCGCTTGCAGCGAATTGGCAGCATTGAGTGGAAAGCTATAGCTGACGCCTCCTATGAGCGATGCCACGATCGTACTTGCATCCGGAATCGCGCCGGACTGCGGATTCCGCGCACGCAATCCGTTCGAGAAAACTCCGCTTGTCGATGGTTGCGTCAGCGTTTCGATTTGCGTGAACGAGGATTGCATCACCAATCCGATCTCACCTCCGAAATGCACAGAGAATGCAGGAGTGATATGATAATTCACGAGTGGCTGTAAGCCGATCATTCCCAGTGTTGCCTTGATGCTATGCTCGATCACTCCGGCAGTTTCGACTCCATCCACAGCGATCGGAGCTTGCTCATCGGATGTGAGTTTTTCTCCATACGAATTATAGACTGCCCGAAGCGCGAGCGAAAAACTATTTTGTAGCGGAATTTCATAAAAGACGCCGAGCGTCGGGCCGATCCCAGAGCCGGACGTATAGAGTGCATTGCAATCCGGCACTCCCGGAAGCTGCGAGAAATTCGCATGCGCCATATTCACATTCACACCGCCAAATCCGCCAATAGCCGGGCGCGGCTTTGCTTCGCCGGTCTGCATAATATCAGCAGCCGGCTGCGCCGCAGCAGTTGCTGCGAGCAAGAGGGCGATGGCCGATGATTGCAAGAATTTCACGATATGACTATTTCTGAAGTACAAATGGCTGCATCGTTATTTGCGTCGGCGTCCGAAGCGTTGAGAGATAATATCCGGACGACATCTCTCCAAGAGAGACATCGATCGCATAATGCCCGGGCTTCTCATCTTCATCTCGCACGATCTTGACTTCCCTTCCGAGAAGATCCATCAGCGCGATCTTCGTTCTTCCGGTTTCGATCAGATCGTATTCGATCCGAATGTGACTTACCGAAGGATTCGGACGTATCGGACTCATACCGAATTTTCCCGATCCGTTGACAAGCCTAAGTTCGCCGCCGGAAACGGATCGGGAAAATTCGGTATGAGTCCGA
>JAUZOQ010000142.1 GCA_030706385.1 Bacteroidota bacterium
CAGCGAATGCACGAACGGCAAGGTCGATGCCTACTTAAGCCACTCGCGCGAGAAGGAGCTCGTGCGGCTTGAAGCAACACTAACACGAGTTCTTGAAGGAGGCGGCTCCGTGCTCATTCCGGTTTTCGCTCTTGGCAAAATGCAGGAAGCACTTGCAATGCTCTGGGATGGAATGCGTGCCAAGCGGATTCCGACGGTCGACATTTACACCGGCGGCATGGGCAGACGCATTGCCGATATCTACGATCAGTTTGCCTACAGCGATTCGCGATTCAATCATCAGGAAGTTCTAAAAGATATTCCCCAATTCGAAGTGCCTCGGCGCGAAGAACTCTTCAGTGGAAAATATTTCAAAACTCCGAGCATTGTACTTGCCTCAAGCGGTATGATGCAGGCCGGAACATCGAGCTACTTCCTTGCTCAGCGCTGGCTGCGGCAGAAGAATTTTGCCATTTGTTTTATCGGCTACACCGATCCGCGCACACCCGGATACGTCGTCTCTCATGCCGAACGCGGTCAGCGGATCAAGTTCGGATCGATGAAGAGGGAAGTGCCGGTGCGCTGCGAGATCGAGCGATTCCGTTTCAGCGCTCATGCGCGAAGAGAAGAATTGCTGGAGATCATCAACAGGCTTCGGCCGAAGCATGTTGTCCTAACTCATGGCGATACCGATGCAATGAATGCGTTCGGAGAACTGATCATCGAATCTTTTCCGGGCACAAAGGTCAGCGCTCCGGAGAACGGCAAATGGTATAATCTGCTTTCGGAAGAATAGATCGCCTGGCGGCGAACCTAGTGGTGAGTTACCGAGGGCAGCTGCATGTTGGCCCGCACTGGCAGTCGGGTCCGCAGATGCAATCGCAACAGGTTTCAACCGATACTTTTTCACGCGATCCGAAGATCGATCTGAAGAATTTTGTTATGGCCTTTTTCATAATTGCTAATGTTGATCGTTTAATAACAATCCGATCGGAATATTCATTTCACGTTCTCCCTTTTCAAAATAATTTCCGCTGAAACGTCTCCTATACGGAAGTTTGTTTGAAGCACTTCATATCAGACAAGTAATGCCGAATATCAAGACGATCGGAGTTCTCACAGCCGGCGGCGATGCGCCGGGAATGAATGCCTGCATCCGTGCTATCACCCGTGTTGCCCGTCATCATAATATCCGAGTACTCGGAGTCGAACATGGATTTAGCGGACTGATCGCCGGTGATTACACCGAACTCATTCGCAGCTCCGTATCCAACATCATCCAGCGTGGCGGCACGATCCTGAAATCGGCGCGCACTCCGGAATTCCTCGAGCCTGGCCCGCGGAAGAAAGCGTATGACTCCATGCGCTCTGCGGGAATGGATGGCCTCATCGTTATCGGTGGCGACGGAACAGCATTAGCCGGTGCTGCATTATGCGAAGAGTTCGATATTCCTGTTATCGGATGTCCCGGAACGATCGATAACGATCTCTTCGGAACTGACGAGACCATCGGCTTCGATACGGCAGTCAACACAGCACTCGAGAATATCGATAAGATCCGGGATACAGCCGATGCCTTCGAACGTACCTTCTATATAGAAGTTATGGGCAGAACCAGCGGCTTCATCGCATTAGATGTCGGCCTTAGCTGCGGAGCGGAGTTCATTGCCATCCCTGAGAACAAGACTCGTCTTGAAGATCTGCTCAAGATCTTCAAGAGCCAGCGCGCTACCAAACGCTCCAACATGATCATCGTTGCCGAAGGCGATGAAGAAGGCGGAGCATTCAAGCTTGCACAGAAAGTGAAGGATCACACCGGAGTTGATTACCGAGTTGCCATTTTGGGCCATGTGCAACGCGGCGGAAGCCCCACGGCGCGTGATCGCATCCTTGCTTCGAAACTCGGAGCTGCAGCAGTCGATGCCTTGATCGCCGGGAAATCGAACCTCATGACCGGTGAAGTCAAAGGCGCTCTGACATTCACCCCGTTGCGTGATGCTGCCAAGAGAGATAAACCGGTCGATGCACTACTTTTCGAACTAGCGAAAATTCTTGCCGAATAGCATCCGGATCACTTACTCGGATTTCATTCCGACAAACTTATCTTCGTTCTCCTGAAACAGGACATTGAAGGTTGTCAAACTGCCGTAGGATTTAGTAATATATCCTTGCAGTTCGATCTTTTCCGCGTCTTCGAGTTTGCTGCTATTGATCTTCTGCTCCAACACCCGTAGGTTATTCCGCACGGAGATGATCTTTTTAAAGAACACTTCGATATCGACTTCCTTCGATTGCATCGTTGTATCCCTTGGCTTTAAGACCATTGTTCCGTGGTAGAATTTCGGAGCGATGGAGACATCGCTTTCCGGAGTCATCAGTTTCTGGTCCAGGGCACTGGTGAAGGCATCGTAGGCTATCCGGTATACGTCGTCGATTTGCATGATCTGTAGAATTGATAAAAAGCAAGAACGACAACGGGCAGACCGGCGATCCGATTCCTCTTATATATGCCCGCAAAGTGCGATCAGGGCCAGAAATGACAACAGGAAAAAAACGATCGAATAGAATGTGCGTTTCATAAAGCAGTTTCCCTCTATTTATAAGTAACTTTATACCCTCCTTTCGTTACAGTTTGTGATAGGGCAGAAATTTGGCACCACAGCCCGGTGGGGAAAAATGGTGGTTTTCGAAACTTCGCCCGAAAAATGTCGTATATTTGAATGGTAATATAGCGGCCTATTCTTCTTTCCGAAAGAAAGAGGGGATAGAACTTGCTATATTAGTGTTAATAACTTGTTAAGAAGTCAGTTCTAGAATTCTATTCGTTCCGCCCCCACGCTGCGAAGGCTCTTTAGGGAAGATTCTTCTCTGCTTGTTTGGCTTTATTATTGAATAGAGTACTACTACTGCTGCTTCATTTGTAGACACTATATTCGTAATCAAGTTCGTGATGACTCAAAAATACCGTTTCTTACCTTTCCTGCAGGCGCCCCGAAGCAGTGTAGTTTCCCTTATTCTCGTTCTGTCGGCCTTTCTTATCATCGAAGGCTGCAGCGGATCGAAGAAGATTACCTCGACTCAGGCCGATACGACTGCCAAATCTGCCGTCAATGCCGACCCATTTTCCACTCTTGACGATCACAAAGAATCCATCGATTCTGCCATCGTCGAAGAGCGCCTTGAAGCTGCCCGCCAGGAATGGCTCAGAGCACTCGCTGCCGAGCAGCGCAAGGATAAGAACGAAGTCGTTCGCCGCTTCGAAGCTGCCATCGATATCCTGAACCGCCTCATCTACTTCCCGAATGTCAACGAGAACAAGGATTTTCAGGAGCTGACGAAATCCGTCATCGAGGATTACGAGAAATTCGTCTCCAAGATCGACGTTCTTCCGCCTTCGGCATCCATTTTTGCTCTTCGCCAGAAGTTCAATGAGGAAATGTCGAAGATGGATATCCGCAATCTTCCGATTCCCAAATCGAGCGATCTATCCAAGACGCAAGTTCCTCTGACGATCAATCCCGAAGTCGAGAAGACCATTGCCTACTTTATGCAGGGCAACGGCCGGACGTTCTTCGCCCGCTGGCTGGCACGCTCCGGAAAGTTCTTCCCGAAAATGAAAGAGATCTTTCGTGAGGAAGGCGCTCCCGAAGAGCTGATCTATCTTTCGATGATCGAAAGCGGTATGAATCCGACCGTAGTATCCAAAGCCCAGGCTGTCGGCCTCTGGCAATTCATCCAGGGTACCGGAGCACTCTACGGACTCAAGAGCAATTGGTGGCTCGATAACCGCCGCGATCCATGGAAAGCGACTCGCGCCGCTGCCCGACATTTGAAGGATCTTCACAGAGCAATGGGCGATTGGCATCTGGCACTTGCATGCTATAACTGCAGCATGACGCGCATCAAGCGTTGCATGGCCGAATCCAACGACTCCACTTTCTGGGGCATTCGCGATTGCCTGCCGAAAGAAACGCAGAACTACATTCCGCTCTATATAGCTGCAACGCTGATCGCAATGGATCCGGCGCGCTATGGCTTTACCAATATCCAGTACGAAAGCCCTGTGGCGTACGATACGGTCTACGTTCACGAAGCAGTTGATCTGAACGCTCTCGGAAATGCTGCCGGAGTCAGCGGTATCGAGATCAAGAATCTTAATCCCGAACTCTTGCAGCCATCGACTCCGCCTGTGGAGATCTGCGGACCCGAAGGCTACTGTCTAAAAATCCCTGCCGGAGCTGTGAAGAAGTTCGGCGAGCGTTTTGCCCGTCTTACTCCGGAAGAAAAACGCCCATGGCTTATTCACACCGTCGAGCGTGGCGAGTCGCTTCGCTCCATCGCCCGTACCTACGGCTTAAGTCTCGATCAGCTTGCCGATTATAATAATCTCGATGCTTCCGAGCGCGTTAAGCGCGGCACGAGGCTTCGCGTTCCGATGACGGTCATGGCTCCGGCCACGATCGCTTCGAACGATTCCACTACTCCTTCGAAAGATCAGTCGCCTCTGCCACTGGTTTCGAAAGGGAAGAAGATCGCTCATCGCGTCAAGCGCGGAGAGACTCTGAATTCCATCGCAGCCCATTACGGAGTCCGTGTCTCCGACTTGCGCAACTGGAATAATATCAGTTATCGCAAGAAGATCAAACGCGGCCAGCTTTTGGCAGTCTATCTCGATCGCCCGGCAAAGAAAACGGTCGACTCGAATCTTGCCGAGAAACCTGTTCAGACCAAAACCGCACCCGCTCCGATTGCCGAGACGCATTCCGGAACGCCGCGCATTCATGCCGTCCGCCCCGGCGAGACGCTTACAAGCATTGCGCGTAATTACGGAACAACGGTCGATCAGCTTGCCGAGTGGAATGACGGCATTGATGGCGCTTCGCTTCAGGCCGGACAAAAACTAAAATTGTACGCTCCCAATAAGACCGCTTCCAAAGGCGATACCGATGCACCGGTTCACTCGAAACTTCATAAGAAAAAGTACCGTGTCCGCCGCGGCGACACATTGTACTCGATCGCAGAAAGATTCGGAGTCGATGTTCACAGCATCAAATCGGTGAACGGCCTTCATTCGAATTCGATCCAAAAAGGAAAGAGTTTAGTTATCCCGGCTGAATAAAGAGCCCTAAGCTAACAACGTTAGATCACGATATTCCCTCCTTTACCGGCAGGACCGGAGCTGCATGCCATGCAGCAGGAATATCAATTCGTATAGGTTGGATGAATTTCCGAATACAAATATACGAAACTTGTTCAACAAAAACAAATCTATTTTCGTCAAAACCTTAGTCTGAATCCATAATTCATTGATTTATATAATTTTAAAATTTGAAAAAAATATGAATGTATGGGCAAAGAGGCATATTAGTTATGTATTTGTGTAATGTCTTAGCTTTCGTCTGAACCGTGATTAATGGGATTAAGGGATTGACTACGGGTAAGCCGTCTGAACCTGGATTTGGGGGGATTATGGGATTAAGATGATTGGGGAAGGGGTAAAGAGGACATTGTCATTTCGACCGGAGCGAATAGCGAAGGGAGAAATCTGGCAATAAAAATAGATCCTTATTTCCCCAAAGACATTCCAGCCAATGAAAGGAGAATTTCGTTACGTCGTCATCCTATGTTAATTTCCGAGGTATTGAGGATGTTGGGAAAGAACCCCGACAGAGAGCGGGGTGAGGTCAACGCTGTCATAGGTCATAGAAGACCGTTCGCAATGCTCGACCGCCCCACTCTTGTGCTGTGCAAAACC
>JAUZOQ010000143.1 GCA_030706385.1 Bacteroidota bacterium
GGTCATTACCGAAGGTTCGGTTGAATCCCTTACGAGCAAAAAGAACCAATATGATATTCGCGTCGAAGCCACAGCACTCGACTCTGCGAAGCTTGTGCTTGGAAGTGTTATTCAATCCGAGACAGAAGGCATGATCCATGCCGAATTCATGTCGACGGAAGAGCTGAATGCCGCTATCGATAAGCTCCGCAGGCAAGGCATTCTGATCGAAAGCCTTGTTCCAAAACGCTCCTCCCTGGAAGATCTATTCATCGAACTTATCGGAACTCCCGATCTTCACAGAGCAAATTAATTCAATTATTCATCCACCACTACAGCCATGCTCAAGAAATTTTTTGCCATCATCGAAGAGACCTATCGCGAAGCCATTGCTCGAAAAACCATTGTCGGCTTCTTCATTTTTTCGACGCTGATCATCCTCATTGCATTCTTCGTCTTCCAAAGTTCTACCGTGAAGGATGCGATGACAAAGATGAAGGAAACGAATATGAGCGGCGGAAAACCGAATATGGCTACGGATATGATCATGGTTTCCGTGCTCGATATTTTCTGGACGATCGTTTCGGCAATTCTCTATTTCATGACCGTATGCGTCGGAATTTTCGCTACGACTGGCTTCATTACATCACAGATGGAGAAAGGTACGATCGATCTCTTGCTTTCGAAGCCTGTTCCGAGATGGCTCTATATTATTGGTAGGTATATCGGTTCGTTAACAATTATCCTGCTTGAAGTGACTTGGTTTGTCGTGGGTATGTGGGTTGTCGTCTCCCTTTCGACAGGAGCGTGGCATGTGGCATTCCTATCCAGCATTTTCTTCATCATGCTCGGATTCGCCGGAATCTATTCCATCGTCGTACTTATCAGCGTTCTTTCTCGCTCGAGCGCGCTTTCCATTGTGATCGGCATCGGCTTGTATTTCATATCCGGACTTATCTCGCTTGGGAGAGGCATCGAAAAGGTCGTCTCCACCGATAGCAAATCGACACTTAGCTATATTGCCGATGTGCTCTATTATGTATTCCCTCAAACTTCCGATATGTCGGGCAATATGAAGAATGCAATCCTCGGCAATCCCGTCGAATGGATGCCCGTCGTCTTGATTGTCGCTCTGACGGCAGTGTATGTTTCGGTGTCGGTTTATGCTTTTAATAAGAAGCAGTTTTAGCTCAACTTAATGGGCAGAAGAATTGGATCACTCGCACTGGTTCTCCTCATTGCATTCGGCTTCATATCGAATGGATTCGGGCAATGGGTTCAGACAAATGGACCGAACATGGCCGATGTTACTTTTCTTTATGTCAGTGGTAATAATCTTTTCGCCGGGGTCTGGGGTCAGGAGATTCTACTATCAACTGATAACGGTCACAGTTGGAATAAAAGAGATAGTGGACTGCCACAATATAATTGGACAATTCTTGCAACGCGGGAACACTCTCTTCTAGCTGGAACTGCCGGAAATGGAATCTACCGTTCTACGGTTGATGGAAAATCTTGGCTCCCAACGGAATTGGATTCCGGCCAATTTGTATCTTTCATACAAGTAGATTCCATTCTATTCGCCGCTTCTTACGGATATGGAATTTTTAAGTCCACAGATGATGGCAAGAGTTGGGTAAAATCAGATATTGGCATTACGGGAGATTGGGTTACCCACATTATTGTGAAGGAGAATTATCTCTTCTGCACTTCAGATAAAGGTCTTTTCCGCTCTTCGGACACAGGAAGAAATTGGATTCAGATAGATACCGGTGAGTTTAATTCGATTATTTCAATCGACACAATACTTCTTGCCGCGACGAATGGATTCGGTATTGTACGATCTAGTGATAACGGGAGAACTTGGAAAAGGCAAGATACAGGCTCTGCTAATCTATCGGTTTATTGCTTTGCCGCGAGAGGGGAAAAAATCTTTGCAGGTGTTAATGGAGGGGTATTCCAATCTTTGGATAACGGTATTACGTGGTCGTTCTCCGATCAAGGCATAACGGATACACACATTCAAACTATTGCCGTTAAGGATTCATTTATATTTGCGGGAGCCGAATGGGGTGGTATTTTTTCCTCCATTGATGGCTCAAATTGGGAGAATGTTGCTTTTCCGTATTCGTCTGTGTACTCCTTAGCAGCAGCAAACGGCAATGTCTATGCCGGAGCTGATTACGTCGGTTTTTTTCGATCAGGAGACGAAGGCGCTAACTGGCTACGTTCAAATAAGGGATTACAGCGCGATTTCGTTGGCGGGCTTCTTGTGCACGATTCAACTATCTTTGCCGGAGTGTATGATGGCGTATACCATTCTATCGATAATGGGAGTACCTGGAATCCACCAGTCCAGCTTTTTGACTATTCTTATTTCCAATGTTTTACAACTCATAGAGAATATATTTTTGCGGGCACTGGCATTCGCGGAGTTTTTCGTTCACACGATGGCGGCATTACTTGGGAACGAGCTAACTTTGGGCTGCAAGATACAATTGTCCGCTCGATGGTGACACAAGGAGATGATATTTTTGCCGGAACCAACACAGGCGTTTATCGCTCGATTGACGATGGAATGAATTGGGTTAAAGCTAGTTTGGGATTACCTGATTTGGATGTCAATGCCCTCGCAGTTATTGATACGATGTTATTCGCTGGCACCAATTGGGGCGTATACCGATCAAGCAATAGTGGTGAAACTTGGACAAATGTCAGTCGCAATTTAGTAAATCAAGATGTACTATGTTTCGTAACGAGTAACGATATACTGTTTGCGGGTACCTTGACCTTATATCATTTAATTGATACAACCTTTATCCCCATTCCGAGCGGCATTTTCTATTCTTCAAACCTCGGTGATAATTGGATAGAAGCTGACACTGGATTACCGATTCTCGATATCAGAGCTCTAACTGTTACTAACAAATACCTCTTTGCGGGCACAGGAGGTCAAGGTGTTTGGCGGCGCCCACTTTCTGATTTTGGAATCAACGCGGTTTTTTCATCCAGTCCATTGAACTATCGCTTAACCTCATCTCCGAATCCCCTATCCGCAGGAACCACGATCTCATTTTCAAATGATAGAGCACAATATGCTAGTATAAGTATTATGGACCTTCTCGGAAAAGTGCGCACCCATCTCTTCTCCGGCATATTAGACGCTGGCGAGCATCTCTATCAATGGGATGCTTCGCATCTGCCTCAGGGAATGTATTATTGTGTCGTTCGTACCAATGAGGGCGTGAAGCAACTTCCTTTGCTTGTGGTGCGATAATCTTCTTTGGGACAATTTCTGCAGGTTCGGCATATCGTGCATCCAGAAAATAAGCTTTAGATGCACCAATATGTACGAATCAGGGTTGCTCTAACGGCCATGCTCCATAATTTGGTCATTCGCTATGAAGCAAAAAATTGGATTTATTATACCGTTTCTTCTAGTCTCGTTCGCAACCACTTCCTTTAGTCAATGGGTTCAAACTAGTGGGCCAGGTGCACAAGTGTATTCCATTGCTTCATTAGGTAACAATGTTTTTGCCGGCACACAAGGAGGAGTTTTCATAACTTCAGATGCTGGAAATAACTGGAGACGGATTAGTAACGATTTTGGAAGTTCCGTTAATTGTCTTTGGTCCTCCTCTACTACTCTCTTCGCAGGAACCGAATACAGCGGCATTTTCACTTCTTCGGACACTGGCCTGCACTGGATCTCAGAAACGAATGGAGTCTCGCCTCATGCTGAAATCACCTGTATTGCAGGAAACGATCAAAGAACTTATGCAGGAGCTTTTGACACGGGCGGCATATTCGTTTCAATGAATGGTAGCGCAACGTGGTCATCGTGCAGTTCAGAACTCGCTAATGTAGCCATAACGTCAGTTGCAGTAAATGGTCCAACTTTGTTCGCAGGTAGCCGTAGTAGAGGTATTTTTCTTTCAACGAACAGCGGAGTAAATTGGAAAGCAGCTAATTCAGGACTAAGATTTGACAGCGTTAGGTATAAAGATACTACCATCATAACGTATGCCGTCATTCTATCGCTTGCGATGATAGGTAATGATGTCTTTGCGGGTACGGACTCCGGTGTATTCTTTTCCAATAATAATGGAAACAGTTGGGCAAAGAAAGATTCGGGGTTGACGACGAATATTATTTTCTCGCTAGTAGCAAACGAAGGAAGCCTCTTTGCGGGTACCGATAAAGGCGTCTTTAACTCAACAAACAATGGTGGAACTTGGCGAAGCGTTGGCCTGAAGAGTGAAAATGTATATTCACTTTCCGCCATTGACACTATTCTTCTTGCTGGCACGGATAAGGCTGTTTGGAAAATATCTATTCCAGAAATATCAACTTTAGAGGTATATGATAATAATAACGAGGTCAAGAATTCCTTCAGTATTTCCCCAAATCCATTCTTCACGAAAACCACAATCTCATTTTCAAATGATAGAGCACAATATGCTACTATAAGTATTATGGACCTTCTCGGGAAAGTGCACACCCATCTCTTCTCCGGCAAACTAGACGCGGGCGACCATTCTTATCAATGGGATGCTTCTCATGCGCCGCCGGGAATGTACCATTGTATCATCCGCACCAATGACGGCGTCAAGCAACTCCCTCTACTTGTCGTGCGATAATTTTTTTTTTGGGACAATTTTCCCGGGTTTGGCGTTCTGTGCACCCGGAAAATAATAACGATTATGTCAGAACACCACTTTCCTTCAGTCGCCGATTTGCGAGCACGTCTTGCAGATCTTGGCGACTCTCTTTGACCTCGCTAAGAAAGCCGAGCGAATCCGCACGCTCGAAGAACAGTCCTTTTCACCTGATTTTTGGAATGACGGCCGCGCAGCACAGAAAGTGATGCAGGAAGCTACGCGCCTGAAAAAAGAGCGCGATGATTTTGTGCGTCTCTCCGCCCGAGTCGATGATGCTGCCGGGCTGATCGAACTAGCCGAGATGGATGAGACGCTGGGCGATCAAGTCCAGAAAGAATTGGATGCGCTTGAATCGGATCTTACGGCTCAGGAAGTAGCCGTTATGCTTGCTGGCCCTGACGATATCAAAGATGCCATCCTTGTCATCAATGCCGGACAAGGCGGCACAGAGGCTCAGGACTGGGCCGAAATGCTTGAACGCATGTACACGAGATGGGGCGAGAAGAATGGCTACAAGGTCTCCCTCATGGATGAGATAGCCGGCGAAGGAGCAGGTATTAAATCTGCAACTCTGGAGATCAAGGGCGAAAATGCATTCGGATATTTGAAAGCGGAGAATGGCGTTCACAGACTCGTGAGGATTTCACCGTATGATGCGAACGCGAGACGTCATACAAGTTTTGCCAGTATTTATGCCTACCCGCTTCTCGAAGAGGTGAACGAAGATATCGAACTCAACCCTGCACTGCTTCAGCGCGATACGTATCGCTCCGGCGGCAAGGGCGGTCAGAATGTTAACAAGGTCGAAACAGCAGTACGCCTAACATATAAGTATAAAGATTCTGTCGGAAAAGAGCATACGGTTATCGCCGCATGCCAGGAAGAGCGCTCGCAGTTCCAGAACGGTGAACGAGCAATGAAGATGCTCAAAAGCCGAATAGCTGCGATCGAGCGCGAAGTCGAAGAGGCCAGGCTTTCTGCAATCGAGGGGGGAAAGAAGAAAGCTTCATGGGGAGCGCAGATCAGATCCTATGTCTTCCA
>JAUZOQ010000144.1 GCA_030706385.1 Bacteroidota bacterium
CTGGCAGCCGTTCGCGAAGTCAGTGAAACATCAAAGCTCTCTCTCATCAACAATCGTAGTGAAACAGGAAGATATACGGGGATCGAGGACTTTGCAACCAGAAGCGGTGTAACGCCGGATGACGGTAGAATCCTGATCGCTATTGGTGCATGCGATCTTTTCGGGAAGCGACGCGAAGAAATGCAGGTCATCTTTGCTGCATTATCCGGCGATCGTGCTCATTACTCCCGAACTTCAAAGTCCCGAGTAGAGCACGGGCAAACGGCGCTTGCTTTAGATAATTCGGTGACAAGCTATAGCCTGGATCATCTTGCAGAATCTTCTCCCTTCTTTGATTTCTGTCTGGAGCAGCAATATCTGGGATATAGTGTTACCAATCATCCGATGGATTTTTTGCCCCATAATGTCGGTGCCATTTCCTCAACACTGTTACATGCATTTGTCAATCAGCAAGTTACTGTTATCGGATATGTAGCAGCACGAAAGGATGTGCGGACTCGAAAAGGTGATCCCATGCTGATGCTCAATATTGCCGATGCCGATGGAATGATCGACGTTGTAGTATGGAGCGATGTATTCCGTAAATACTACTCCGTTCTTGCCTCATCGAAAGCATTGCAGATCACTGGGAATGTTCAGGAAAGTTTCGGCGCTTGTTCCTTGATCGCTGAAAAGATCGGACGCGTGGAGTTCGAAAATAAGTAAATAGAGAAAATGTGGTCTTCCACGAAGGAAGGCACCGGAACGAGGAATTCCAATTGTGTAGCGGGGGAGGGACTCGAACCCACGACCTACGGATTATGATTCCGACGCTCTAACCGACTGAGCTACCCCGCCTTAGAAACCGAACATTATTTCAACAAATATCCCTAAGGATTTGTTAAGAGCGCCTTTAACGAGTTCGGACTTCTATCGAGTTCCACGATTATGCCGCAAACGCCATATCCGTTACCCTATCTGGAGCGCCTTCCGCGTGAGGCGAACGCTCACGCTCCGCTGGTGATCCTTTTACATGGAAGAGCGGCAAAAGCGGAAACGATCTTCTCGATCGAAGGTATGCTCGATCCCCGCTTCCATATCATATCGATACGCGCTACATACAGTTCTGCGAAGGGAGAGTATGAGTGGTTCTTGCCCTATGATTATGACCATCCCCTCGAATCGTTTAGTGAAGAGCACTTCGTAGAATCCGAAGCTATTCTGACGGCAATGATTTCCGGATTAATCGAAGAAAAACAGAGCGATCCGCAAAGCATGTTTCTGATGGGATTCAGTCAGGGGGCGGCCATGTCATATATCCTGAGTTTGCGTGGGCGTATCAAGCCTAAAGGTGTCATTGCGATGAGCGGATTCTTCCCGCGACCGATCGAATCCTGGAAGGAGATCAATACTTCAACTGCATTTCTTATCACTCACGGTGCGAACGATGAGATTCTTCCTGCGACAGAATCCATTATTGCCCATAATTTTCTTTTGTCGAAGGGAATTTCTTCTGAGTATTATGAGTATAATGGAAGGCATAAAATGACACCACCGTTACTCGAGCACATCAATAATTGGATTAGGAGCCATACAGCCATCGGATGATCTTCAATAGCCTTGCTTTCGCAATTTTCCTGCCTGTAGTTTTAGCGCTCTATTATGTTCTTCCGTTTAAGGGGCAGAACCGTATGCTGCTTGTTGCCAGCCTTTTCTTTTATGCTTGGTGGGATTGGCGGTTTCTGGGGTTATTAGCGCTGACGATCCTCATTGATTTCTATGCCTCTCATGCCGTATACCGTGCGAAAACACACAAGGAAAAAAAGCGATGGATGCTCATATCCATTATTTCGAATATTACGGTACTCGTAATATTCAAATACAGCAATTTCTTTGTTCAGTCTTTTGCTTCAATGCTTACGAAGATGGGGTTCGCCGTTCATGCCCCCATTCTCCAGCTTGTACTTCCGATCGGAATATCGTTCTATACGTTCATGTCCATGGCGTATGTGATCGATGTCTATCGCGGCGAACTAACTCCGACACGACATCTCTTCGACTTCGCATTGTTCGTATGCTATTTCCCGCATCTTGTTGCAGGCCCGATCCTTCGCGCCCCGCAGCTTTTGCCCCAGCTTACTCATGAACGGAGAGTGAAGCTCGAGCAAATTCGCGATGGAGTTGCGCTCATCGTGATCGGCTATGTACGCAAGGTTCTCATTGCCGATATCATCGCTCCAATGGTTGGCGAAGCGTTTACGCAGATGGATTCCTTTGGCAGCGGCGATCTCATTCTCCGGATGTATCTCTTCGCGATCCAGCTCTACGGAGATTTTGCCGGATATTCCGATATTGCCCGAGGAGTCAGCAAGCTCTTTGGGATTGAGCTCAACCTCAATTTTGCAACTCCGTATCTCTCTCAAAATATCACAGAGTTTTGGAGACGGTGGCATATCTCTTTATCAAGCTGGCTTCGCGATTATGTCTATATTCCCCTGGGTGGCAATCGAAAAGGGAAATTCCGTACATATGTGAATAATTTCCTGACTATGCTTATTGGCGGATTATGGCATGGAGCAAATTGGACCTATGTTGTCTGGGGGGGGCTGAATGGATTATATCTTGCCGTTCACAAAGCGTATTTGGATATTACCGGAAAGCCGCAGAAGCAATCTCTTGAGCCCGCCAGATGGACGTTCGCCACACCATTCAAGGTTTTCTTCATTTTTACACTTGCTGCCTTCGCCTTCATAATTTTTCGGAGCCCGAATTTCTCGAGTGCTGCTGCGTACATAGCAAAGATGTTTTCATTCCATGGAGGGATTACGCGGATTGGATCATCGATCTTCATTTTGCCTTTCGTTCTTCTTTCCTTTTTGATCGATGTCGCACAATACACCAGATGGGGCGAGAGATTCGTGGCCAGGATTCCGATGTGGCAACGAGCTATCGTTTTTGGAATACTCTTTGCCTTCGTTCTTGCAGCAGGAGCGGATAACTCGCAGCCATTTATCTATTTCCAGTTCTGATGCAGGGCAGGAGTACCATCGTCATCTCGTTGCTTCTCCATGCGCTTGCCATCGGCATAGTCTCGTATATCCTAATCATCGCCACGGTCTCCGCCCTACCGCATTTTCCGCTTGCCGGCAAGCGAAATTTCAAACTGTTACTCCGAACTCAAATGAGCTTGGATCAGTATGATGAATTTCGGTCGGAAAAAATGGGAATGCTCGTTCTTCTGGGAAGTTCTACCTTTGAGCGAGGCATCAACGAGAACACTCTTGATAGTGCACTTCGCGCCAATCATCTCTCGCTCCGCCCGAGCAATTCGGCGGCTATGGGAATGTTCGCCCGTATGAATGTGAATATGCTGCGAATAATGCTCGCATCGGGGATTCGTCCCCAACGAATAGTATACGGATTCTTCTCAGATGAGTTGAACGGTGCTTCGAAAACTCATGATAATACGATCGATTCGGTTTCTGCAGTTACAGGATTGAAATCCAAGTCATTGATCAATTTGCTTCAGAGCGGTCCGGAAGCACTTTCGACAATGTTGAATACGGGCACGTTCTCGATGTATAATTATATGCTCAATCATGCATTTAATGAGACGGATCATCGTAATCTTTACCAACAACTTATCGGCGGAAGCGGCGCGCCGATTCTGGATTCCTCATTTCAATTCGATCGGCAGTATTTTCAAGATCTTGTCGATCTTGTCAATCTGTGCAGGGATAGCAATATTCCTCTGGCACTGTGTAATACTCCCATCCGGCCCAATATCAAATCCGTTCTTGCATTCCCTTATGCGCACCGTCTCGAAGCGTATCGGATAGTTGAACAGCTTGCTACATCGTCAGGACTTCCATTGTGGAATGCCGACGCCGACGGGTTGTTCGGTGATGGTGATTTTGCAGATATCAACCACGTCAATGCAGGAGGGGCAACAAAATTTGCCCGCATTTTGGGCGAACGTATTACTGAATGGTATGCGGGTACTATCCATCAGGATGTCACGGATTCTTTGCCGAGCCCTGTTTTGCCTTCGCCGCAAACTTTTCTTGTAAGAAGGATGACGACTTTCACCCCCTACTATCACGGTAATTAAGTACGAATTGGTGAGTCAAAAAGCGATCATACTATCACTCATAAAATTTGTCGTTCTGACGATCCTGGTAGCGTATGGCGTTATTGTATTATTGGTGTATTCGATCCCCCACTTTCCATTAGCGAACCGAAGAACATTCCACACTATGCTTCGCGCTCAGACAGCCCTTGACCGCGAGCATGAAAGTACTGCAGAAGCGCGCAATAAGGGACACATCCTGCTCCTGGGAAGTTCAGTAGTGGAACGCGGAGTTGACGATTCCTACCTCGATAGTAGCCTCGCACAACATGGCCTCCTCTATTACACGACCAATGCCGGCGCCGGAGGTTTTTTTGCCAAAGCAAATCTTGTGATGTTTCGCGCGATGCTCGAACGCGGTTTGCATCCTGCCAGAGTGATCTATGGTATTTTTTTGCAGGAGTTGAACGGCAAATCGGCGATCCACAGTAACCTTAGCGATGAAGATACTTCGTCGATCAAACTTAAGCAAAAGTCTCTTTGGAACGTGATTCGGTATGGGCCTGCGGCGCTTTCGCCTATGCTCGACGGATCAGGAATTCACATCTACTTATTCGCCTATAACAATGCATTCCGTGATGTGCATGATCCGAATTTTTTTCAACGTTTGAGTTTCGGTGAGAATTTATTCGAGAAGGATTCAAGCTATGTGATGAATCCGGATTACCTCCGAGACCTCGAAGAAATATATCAATTATGCAAGGAGCGAAATATTCCGTTTTCTTTTTTCAATGCTCCGGTTCGGCCAAAAGTAGTCTCGCTGGCAGATCTACCATACTTGCACCGCCAAGAAGCGTACCATGCTGTCGAGCAGTTCGCCCTGAACGAGAATATACCAATTTGGAACTTTGATAAACCAGGCGCTTTCGAGAATGAAGATTTTCTTGACACATATCATCTTTCGCCGAACGGTGCTCGTAAGTTGACTGAAATGCTTTCCAACAAAATCACGGATTGGCAGCGAGGGCTTATTGAACAGGATGTGACCAGCCCTTCACCGTATAGTCGTGGTGCGGAAGTCCAGGATTCGCTTGTGCGATCCGTATTTCATTTTTAGTACACCGCTTCCTATTCTGGATTCCAGAAATCTCGAATACACAAGCCAGTCCTCTTTATGTATTCCGAAAGGCAAGTCTTCTTTGGCACAGAACGTACTGCTAAGATCAAGTTCATTAAACTCATCGACTCGGTTACAACCGATAAAGTAACCTGTCTTGCCGGAATCGAGTGAAAGTCGCAAACGAAAGTTGCCATTTTCCGGAGTCAACTCATAGTTCGTCTTCACCACAAGATCCACAATACATGAATCATAGCGGACTCGTATTCGTCGAGCATCTTTGCTTAAGAACTCTCCCCAACCGGGAAGGAAAAGGTCAACGTGTTGGTATTTTTCAGTCGGTGGGATGTCGTAATCGCATTCGATTTGGTTTTTCCATTGACAGATCGTCTCGAACGGCGAGCCGCCAACCCACTTATTTTCACTTGAATAACCGTTCTTTACCGCATCGATCTTTTCAAGCATGAACGACGGCTCTTCGGGAAAGAACATACCAAGTTC
>JAUZOQ010000145.1 GCA_030706385.1 Bacteroidota bacterium
CGTTCACTCCGACATTCCTCAATTGCAGGCTTTCGGCAGATAGTATTCAGGCACAGAATAAAGGGACGACAGATCTGACATTAAAGCAGATCGATATCATCTCTACTCCGGCAACTCCGAATCCTACGGAGTTCTCGTTCAATGCCGGCTCGAGTGTGCAGACACTTGTCGTCAATAGGCTCTTCCGTCGGAATCACGTAGAAAATTTCCCCGTGTATTATAAACCGACGATCGAAGGACCTGTCTCTGCGACAGTAAAGTGTACCTGGGATAGCGCAGGAGTCAAGACCCTATATTCGACGAACGTCCTTACCGGAATCGGAAGGCTCGAACGTGATACCGTCACCCCAATTCAGGCTACTGCGATACCATATTCGAATACAACGGGTAACTTCATCGATGTACCGATCACGCTGACTCGCACATTGCCCGCTGATGTCCAGGCAATGGGTATGTCGTTCTCGGTAACGTACAGAAGAGATCTGCTCGATGTTGTGAAGTCCAAACTTAACAAAGAGTATGACGGAACACTGAGCGATTACAACGCTGTGCCTCCGACGATCGTGGATGACGGTGCAGGCAACGAGACAGTGACCTTCAATTTGAAGAGCTCAGTTCCGATCACGACACTTGCTCCGATCACGACCATGCATTTTGAAGTAATGGTCTCAAGAGATTATTCGAGTACCATTTCCGTTTCGAATGCCGTCTTCTGGGGCAACGATCCTACGGATACTCTCTGCTATGTAATTAATGAAGTAAAAACAGCTGACTTTAATCCGAATCCGACGTGCGGCGACTCAACATTGCGCATCAGGCTCAATGGCGGAACGCCAACAAGGATCATCGGAATTACTCCGAATCCTTCGATCGAAGGTCAGACTCCGGTTGCGACCTACGAAGTCAAAGGAAGCAAGGTACCTGTGACCATCGAGCTGTTCAATGCTCTCGGAGATCGTATCCGCGTCATTGAAAAGGATGTTCTTCATGAGTCAGGCCAGTATGAATTGCCGGTCGGATTGAAGAATATGCCTAGTGGTTTGTACATACTTCGTATCACGACTCCGACCTCAGTCGAGTCCGGACAGTTCGTCATACAGAAGTAAGGTTTAGGGTAGAACTACGAGACATTGTGCCTTGAACATATTATGTTCAAGGCACAATGTGTTCGTGTTTTACAAACAATCACTCACATTCTATTGCTATGAAAACACTCGCCTGTATCCTTCTCGCCCTCTCCACCCTTACTAGTTTTGCATATGGTCAGGATCGTTGGAAGCCAACAGCCGGAGGTCCGATTGATGGATCAGTCTATGGCTTGACTGTTGATTCCCTGCAGCGTATCTATGTGACGACAGGTGGCGCCGGAGTATTCCAATCGACCGATCATGGTGCTACATGGCATGGGTTTAGTAGGGGCCTTCGGATCCTTCCGGTACGATGGATTGAGTCTAGTACGATCGAGAAGAAGGGGACAGATGCAGTTGCCTACGTCTATGCATTATCCCATCGCAAGGAGGTGATGCGACGTGTTGTCAATACGGTCAGTAGCGATGCTCAATGGGAATATCTGGATTCGATCATTGGGGGCTCTCCGACTGTCGGTGTAAACCAACTTCTTACTAACTCTAAAGGGTATCTCTTTTTGGCCACAGAAGATTTCGGAGTTCTTCGCTCGAGAGACGATGGCGAACATTTCGATCAGCCTTTCGACTTGAAGGCACCGACGCCGGATAGCTTTGTTATCTGCATGGCTATCGACCGCCGTAATCAGGATCTCTATGCAGTTTCAGATAACGGAAGCCGCAACCATCTGGTGACCCACATTTCTCGTTCCACCGATGACGGAGCGACATGGCAGGCTCTTCCGACGACACCTCCCGAGCCATCGTTGATCACAAAGATGGTGATTGCCGATGACGGCTCAATATGCTGCGGATACCAGGTTCGATTTGGGATCGATACGATGGTAGTTCGTTCAACAGATATGGGGCAATCCTGGCACTCAGTTTTGAATACTCCTCCTGTCGCAGAGGCAAATATTGTTTCGATGATCCACGCCGTCAAGGGTGGCGATCTCTATTTGAATATGCACGGCCCGACATGGCGATCATCCGATAATGGTGCAACATGGACCCTACAGAGTCCGATTAAAAGAGGTGATGAATTCTTCGATCTTGTTGCCGATAGTTTGGGATATCTCTACCAATGTGCCACTCCGGATGGAATCTATCGCTCCGACGATAGCGGAAAGACCTGGCATAATTTGGATCGCACTTTAGCCGTTCAGCATCTCGACGGTGGAATGGCAATTAATACTAAGGGACACGTCTTCTGTACGTCAAACTTCTCTATTTTCCGAACGACGGACGAAGGTAATTCCTGGTATACTTTGCCGAATGAACTTGAAGAAGCAAATTTCCCCTTGATCGTCTGCGATCAAGATGATTATGTCTATTACAGCCATTATCTTGGAATGTACCGCTCTCATGATAATGGTGAGACCTTCGATCAGATCATCAAGGTCGATACCGTATTTTATGGATCGAATCAGGTATTTTATATTGGTGTCAGCCCCAAGAATGAATTGTGGGCATCATGTTTGCACGATGTCAACGGACAGGGGTCTGACTCCTGGCTTGTCAGATCGAAAGATCATGGTACGACATGGACACATGTTAATACATCTGGGTTCGTGGGAATTCCGTCGAATCTTCCTGTGTATTGCCTCGCATTTTCCGTCGGATCCGATCCGCAGGTTGATGATACGATCTATGCCGCCGGCAATACGAATAATATTTACCGCTCGATAAACGACGGCCTGAATTGGGATGTCATCAATACTGAAGGTAACTCAATGAAACAGTTACTGTGCCACCCTGATGGATCGGTTTTTAGGTTTCAATCAGGACCTGCAGGGAACACCGGTGAACCGGGTGACACAAACCTCGTCCTGACCGGCGGAGTGTATCGATCTGTCAATGGCGGTAAGGACTGGGTAAGGGTCTTTCCGACGGCAGCGCAGCATTTCATTGATTCGGTCGATTATCTGAATATCTCAGTCGTCCCGATGGTGCTCGATCGCCTCGGCAGAATCATGATCGCTACTCAGGACAGTGGTTTTTGGATCTCGAAGAATGCAGATTTCACAGAATGGGAAAATGTGAGTGCAGGATTTGTTGCTCCTGATTTCTATCTCAATAAACCCTTGAACGCTTCGCAGGTTGTTCAGAATTATAAGACCGGTGTGTTCTATGCCGATTCTCGCGGAGCAAGCGTGTTCAAGACGATGCCCGATCTTGCTATCTGGCCTGCAGCAGTTCCGATGAGTCCGATCTCAGCCTCCATCTCGGAACCGGTAAACTATCCTAATCCCTTCGCAAACTCGACGCAGATCAGTTTTGACATTCCGAATTCCGGATATGTCAAGATCTCTGTCTTCGATGTGATGGGTAGGCCAATGAAAGTTCTTTTCGATGGTTTCATGACGGCAGGGAAGCACAATATTTCATATGATGTGAGCAATTTGATTTCCAACGGCAAATACCTGGTTGTCCTGCAATCTGGTGGTGAGCAGACTAGCCATTGGATGACAGTCACAAAATAGGTTGCGAATGAGGTACTGCTTCGGCATACTCATTTTCTGGATAGTTCTTGGCACCTCAGTAGTTGAGGCGCAGCAACCCGATTGGTTATGGGCTACAAGCGGCGGCGGTAAGGGAAACGATCAGGCTTCCTCTATCGCCGCTGATAGTTTTGGTAATTCGTACGTCTGTGGGTACTTCCAGGACTCTGCAATCTTCAGCGGTACGATGGTCCAATCGGCCAAGGGTTATCATTTGTTCTTCGCCAAATACGCTTCTGACGGTACATTGCAGTGGGTCAAGACTACCGGTAAGAAAGGCCAGTCTTATGCAACCTCAATCCTCATCGGAAAAGATAACAACATTTATCTAGCCGGATATTTTTCCGATAGCGTATCCTTCGATACTCATGTTGTAGTTAGCTCAGGGTCTTACAATGCCTTTCTCGCTAAGTGTGACCCCGATGGCGCAGCCGAATGGGTAGTAACAGGGGTTGGCAATGGATACGATCTCACGAAAGCAGTTGCCTCCGATAGCTCCGGAAGTATTTATGTTGCAGGAAGTTTTACAGGCACGGCTTCCTTCGGCGGAAATCAGATATCCAGTGAAGGCGGCACCGATCTTTTCATAACTAAATACGATCCTTCAGGCTCGGCGCTATGGGCGAAACGATTCGGATCTCATGATGACGACGGAGCTACGGCACTCGCTTGCGGAGCAGGCGGATTCGTTGTTACGGGATCTTTTGCTGATACTGTCGATTTTGGCGGCACACCGCTAAGGGCTCAGGGCTCCTCCGATATATTTATCCTGAAATTCACTTCGGAAGGGTCGCTTGTCTGGGCAAGACAAGCGGGCGGGACGGCAAACGGCGAAGGGGCCGGTATTGCCCTCGATGGATTCGAGAATGTGTACGTCACGGGGAAATTTTTCGATACTGTAGATATTGGCGGGACTCCGCCGGATTGTGACGGTATTGGGAATATCTATATTTCGAAATATACTAGTGATGGCGTTAAGCAATGGGTGAAATGCTCAGGAGCAGGAGGAGAGGAAGGCGGGGCGGCAATAGCCATCGATCGAAATGAGAATATTTATGTAACCGGCGGATATGACAATCTGATCAATCTTGGCGCCGGCGATCTTCTCAATAATGGTTTGATCGATATTTTTATTGCCAAATACGATCCATCGGGAAAGGCAATATGGTCGGATAGGGCCGGAGAAGCAGGGACGGACTTAGGAACGGCCATTGCGACGGATAGAAACTCAAACCTATTCCTTGCCGGTGCATTCAGCGATACATGTTCGTTCGGTCCGTTCCTACTCGAAAGTCTTCGACAAACCGATGGTTTCGTTGCAAAGATCGCATTGGAATCATCCGTTCATGATCCGCTCAGTGCTGTGGATCTGAGTGTATCAATCTATCCAAATCCGGCACGATCCGTTCTCAATGTAGAGTATTCGATCCCTTCAAGCCACACCGCGGTCACACTCGAAATCATTAACATTCTCGGGGAGTCAGTGAAGAAGTACATCTCACCTCATGGGAAATCTTCATTCACACTTACAGTTGACGATCTGCCCGCCGGTGTATATTGCTGTCGGCTTTCTGCAAATGGAGTAAGTACATCGCATACGGTCGTGATTCAATAGAGACAACCCTCGCAATCAATTCTGTGTTAATGCTTCCGTGAACACCGTTGACAGCCTCACAAAAGAGGTACATCTTATCTCATTACCTGAAACTTCATATTCAGAAGTTTGGGAATTGCAGCGTTCGATCTTTGGACGATTAGTCGGAGGCGAGGAAGAAGATACGTTGATCCTCTGTGAACATCCGCCAGTGTATACACTGGGAAGAGTAACGGAGGCTCATAATATCCTTTTCACCGACGACGAGCTTCGCAAGATCGGAGCAGAAAAATTCGAGATCGAGCGTGGCGGCGATGTGACCTTTCACGGGCCGGGCCA
>JAUZOQ010000146.1 GCA_030706385.1 Bacteroidota bacterium
AAAAAGCATTGTTCGGAGTGAGCTTTGGCGAAAAGGGGACTGCGATACGAGTTAGCAGTTGACAGTATGCAGTTAGCAGTAGTAATCCCAAGTTTGAAGTAAGTCCTTTACTTCAGCAAGTATTATCCGAGGAATCCATTAATCCGACGAATCCGAGTTCTGATGGTGGTCTGACTTTGTCGGACGGACTAAGAGTCCGTCCCACTGGAGAAAGTCCCAGCGTCTACCAGCTACCAGCTAACAACTACCAGCTTTCCCCTTCCCGTCAGTTCTTTGACAACTTGAAAAAAAAATTCGTGCATAACGAAAAAGGCCGGCTATGTGCCGGCCCTTTCGGAAATGTTGCGAGCAGATGATCTGCTTCGGCTTATCTGATGATCTCGAGCTTTTGCGTGAGCACGATATCATCGGATGTGAGGCGGACGTGATAGACTCCGTGCGGAAGCAATCCGATCGGAAGTATGAATTCGCCGCCGCCTTGCTTTAAGTCGATGCTCGATATTCTTCTTCCCAGCAGATCGAAAATCTCGAGCAGCGCTTTTTGCTTGCCCGGCAGTTCGAAGGCGACGATTGCCGTGTTTCCTGCTGCAGGGTTCGGACGGATCGTGAATGCCGTGCCCGGTCCGCCGCTGGAATGAACGGCTCCGTTCTCGACGGCAAGCCCTGTGCCCGAAAGCGAAGAGACGTTCTTGCCTGTAGTGACAAAGGCCGGATCAATATCGGTGTTCCAGGTGATCGTTGCGTTGTAGCTTGTCGGCTGCTTCGGATGGAAGCATACCTTGACCGGAATTTTTGCTCCGGGCTGGATATTCTTCAGCGGCAGAGTTGCCATGAAGGTCGGATCGATCTGGTAATTCATTTTATCGGAGAGATCGGCCGAGTTCAATGTGAACGGCGCCGAACCGATATTGGAAATATTGAGTGTCTTGCAGATCTCAAGTCCTGTATCGATATTTCCGAATGTCAGGTCTTCGGCAGTGATAAGCCCCGTCGCTCCGTGAGCATCCAGGCTGATCGGAATCGTGAAGCAGCCATTAGTGATGATCAAGGTATCCTGATGACGAAGGATGTCTTTTGCCGTATAGCATAACTGGATGACAAGCGAATCCCCTGCTTTGATCGAGGCCGGAAGCGCCGGAGTTACAGACTGGACTTTGTAGACGGCATCGCCCTTTTTCAGACCGGCCGACATAAAGCTCAGCGATGAGCCGCCGGCTGGAGCGGTGTTGTGAACGACGAATGTCGTACAGATCTGATTGCCAACTGTCTGCTGCGGGAAGTAGATACTATCGGGTTTCGGTGACATCACTGGCTCGGTTGCAAGCGAGAAAGTCGGTGCCGTACGATGAAGCTGGATGAGAAGTCCGTTACCATTATTATCGACAAGTCCGATCGGTGCATCGGCCTGCTTCAAATGATTATCGATCCGGACATCGAAGCAATAGGCATCGCCCGATTGCCAGAACGGATGCAGTTCGCCTGCAGTGAACTCGGCAACGGTGGAATCGAACGAGACATTGTTCGATTTCAAACCGGGCCGGTGATAGTAGACTGCTTCCGTATCGTTTGCAAGCGCAACGGATTTCACTCCGGGATTATTCGTACCGGTATCCTGTACGCAGATATGCCAGCCCGAGCAATCGGTACGCTCGGTAACGGTAACCTTGAATGAAGGCGGAACTCCCGTATTGAGCTCCATTCCGATCGGAGCGGCGTATTCGTAATTGTATTGGTAATTTCCGAACATTCCGAATCCGTAGTTGATCTGGCTCATGCCATATCCATACAGCATGAACGGAAAATCCGAATGCAGGAAGAACGTATGCGATCCAACGTCATAGTTTCCGCCCTTCATATTACCGGTCGTATAGCGGTTACTGACATTATTGAAGGTGTTGATGCTGCCGCCGAGATTGGAGATCGGCCCTTCCGGCGCTCCATCGATCGATACCTTCACAGCATTCAAGCTATCGGCGATGATGCCGATATATTGATTGGGATTAACTCCGGTAATTCCGGAAGGATCGAATTCGGAGAAGTTGTACGTCGTTCTCCACCGCGAATGCGGCACGATCGTCATCATGCTCGGGGCCGGATACGGTTTTGCCGAACCCTGGCTGCGCTCGTCATATTGCATGACGCTGATCTTATGTCCGTTCGTCGAGAAGATATCGGTAGCTCCGGTAATATCGAGATGCTCGGAGTAATGCGGAGCGGAAGTCGACATATCGTAGCTGCCGAATCCCGTTACGTTCGCCGTCACGTTCGCCGTTCCGGGATCATAGGTGTAGACGCGATACGTATCGCCGATACCGCCGGTTCCCGTAGCTGCTTTCGTGCCGACGAGCGGAAGTCCGATATATCCGACGCTATCCCAGTACTCAACGGGTGTCATCTGCTCGATCATGAAATCGCGCTGCTCGGCGCTGACATTCGATCCATCTCCGATCCAGGCATCTTCGTGTCCGGAGATAACGACGATCGGTTTCGAGGCTTCGATGATCGTGCCCGAAAGATCGTGGCTGGCATCTTTGCCGTCAGAGCGAATAAGGTAGCACTGTCCTTTGCTCAGGCCGAAGGAGAAGGGACTGGTTCTGCCTCCGGAAGTCTTTGTGGTCGGAGTCACACTAACTCCGGTAACATCGTCGGTCGCAATGATGAGTACGGATCCTCCGGCCACATCGGGAGTCGGGATTCCGTTTCCGGCAGGCAATGCGCCGCCGCCGGCATCGTCATTATAGCTGGCAACGACATACTTCTTTCCGAGTCCGAGGATCGGCAGCCCGAGATATCCGCCGCCGGAATTTGCTCCGCGGCTCAGATACTGAACGGTAACCGGATTCTTCGATGTAATATGGATAGCTTTATAAAGCGGAGTTTCCGGATTCGAATCCAGGCGCATCTTCGAAATATCGAGAATGATCTGCAAGCGCGAATGCGCAAGCATCGTGTACTTTGTCGGAGTCAGTTCACTGCCTCCGTCGAAATACGAAACGTTGACGACATTATCGTAATAGGTCGAGATCAGCAAGTACGCAGTGTACTGGCGGTAGAGCGAGCTCGGTGCGATGTAGTTATAAGTCGGGTAGAGCGATCCGAGATAGAACTCGCGCCCGGCATTCGTGATACTGCCATGAGATTTAAATACGGCGTTGATCGTGCCCTTCATTCCGAGCGCAGCCCAGGTATCGTTTTGGTAGCTATATGTTCCGGCCGCTTCGATAATATACATCAGGCTCGATCCCGTCGTTACCGGACCGAGTGCAGGAGCATCGGCGGGGATGGAAGTCGCATGAAGCGGATAGGTGGCAAAATCTCCATTGAAGTATACTGTATCGCCGACTTCAACGGTCAGCGAACTCGGTGAGTACGTATGCCCGAGACCGCCGCCGAAATTGATCGTGTAATGTGTGGGCAGTATGGCCGAGGCATCGGACGCAAAGAGCAGAAAAAAGACTGCAGTGAAGGCTAGTGCGAGGGACAAATGAATGGCACGTTTCATGTTTGTAACTTTAATTAGAACAATAAAAGCATGGCGATGTGAGTTCGAGCGGCCCCGGCTCTATCCTGGAATAAAGGGATTCGCTGATGACAATAAGTCCACAGTGAAAGAGAAACACGACTCATAGAAAACTGCACAACTTGAGCACGAACACGTAAAAACATACAATTTTTCCGCTTCTTTCGTGCCCAATTCGCAGATGTTTGCTACAGCAACGCAACAAGCCCTTCGCTAAAGCGAAAGTCTTGTTACCATGATGCAAAAGGGAGAAGTTTGTTTCAGATACCTGGATATCCTTATCGGGAGATCTCGAACTTTCGAGTCAGGATCTTGCTCCCCGAAGCGATTCTAATGTAATAGAGCCCGGTGGCCAACTCACGAACCGGTACCTCGAATTCGGATACGCCTGCAATCACATTCATCTTATAGACTTCCCGTCCAAGGACGTCAAAGATGCTAAGCGAGCCGGCGGCATCCTGTACCTTCGAAAGTGAGACAGTGATCGTATTTCCGGAGACAGGATTCGGATGAATGGTAAGTTCATTTAATGTAGATGCAGGAGCAACACTACTCTTTTCCCATGTGCCAATGAGGTTCACGGTCTGATCGTTCTGGATAGGCTCGCTGGATTGATTCCTGGCTACAAGTTCTGCATGACGATCGGCATACCGCCGAGGATACGGCTTCGTCACATCGGGTTTGAATACGATATCGACCCAGATCGTATCACCGGGCTTAAGATCGAAGTTCTTCGCTCGACCGAATTGTGTTGCAAGAATATAGAATTCATCAGCATCGCTCCCCTGAATGAAGATCGAATCGACATGAGCAGGAATGAAGCTGCTGCCTTTGAGTGCGAAATTCAGCAGATGGACTCGGGTAATGACCGAATCATCGGTTATCAGAGAATCACCGACAAACGATTGCGTCGTGCGATCCCAAATGAATCCTGTCCTGACTCCTCTTCCTCGAAGAAGTGAAGAGTCTTTGATCGAGCGAATATATGGCTGCTTCTCATTCGTGGCCCAGAACATAAATCCGGAATCGCCGGAAGTTGAATGTGGAGTATAGCAGAACGTGAGATAGATGATCTGCCCAGGATTCAGAGTAACCGGAAGTAGCGCTTTATCCATAAACTTGAATTCGGTGAGGTTATCCAGTATCCACTCAGGCATTAGTACCAATGGAGCTTTGCCGACATTGCGGACTCCGACGGTATCGCATTTTGTGGAATCGACGAGCACGAATCCGAAATCGTGATCGCTAGCCAAGATCTGAGGAATGACTCCGCTGCCAACAAGTGGGATAGGCGAAGCAAAGCAAGCATTAGTAAGATGAACGGTATCTCGAACCGTCATCGTATCTCTCGGGCTGAAGCACACCGTAAGGACTAGCGAATCTCCAGGGGCGACCAATGCCGGAAGCGGCGGAACAGTGCCAACGACTCTAAAGGAAGGGCTCTTGAGGACAAGATCTGCCGTCTGCAAATCGAATGCTCCGCTGCCTGGCTTTCCATTATTCTTGAACACATACTTCATACATGAATCCGTCGTTAACGGCAGTTCGAGATAGCTTCCACTATCTGGGGATAAACTGACGGTAGGCGGAGTGTATACCAGATCGACGGTGAAGGCATTTCCATTTGCATCGGCAACGAGCAATGGAGCATAAGCGCTTTCAAATGGCCTATTGACAGTCACTCTGAAGCAAATGTTGCTATCGGTTCCGTCGAGATCGATCTCACCGGTATGATAGGGATCGAGAACATCGTCAAGCCTGGTGTTGAAGAATTGCTTGCCGGGTCTGACAATATCGCCGCGAGCATCATCAAGAAGCATGATCATCTTTATTCCCTGGCCG
>JAUZOQ010000147.1 GCA_030706385.1 Bacteroidota bacterium
TCAAAAAGATCGCGTACACCGACAGACTGGAAGTATGCACCCGGCTTGAACTGCTTTTTCTCGGGCTTCTCTTCCTGATCGTCAGGATTGAAAACGGAGATCGCTGCAACGTCAGCCTCGTAACGTACGAGGAATGTGCTGCATACAGTATCATCCAATGGATTCTGATCACTTCCGAGAAGTGTCACACCGCAAAGGGTGTACGTTCCATTTTGTGTCGGAGTGAAATCCTTGAAATCGGTATCGCGGACCTGGCTGCTTGTCCAGTTGTTCAGGATCTGTGTATCACGATAGACAACAACTCCCTGAGGATTCTTGACATATACAGATACCGGAACTCCAGTCTCATCTTTTACTCCGAGGTTGCGATATTCGAATGATATCGGACTTGGAATATTGATCGGAGTTCTGACACCAGTAACCGGAGAAAGAGCTTTGATCGAAGCTACGTTATATGGCGGACTGATAATGAACTGCGATACGAACGTATTATCCGGCGGATACTGGTCGGCAGGTGTAGAGGAATTAACCGTCCACGTCATAGTATAGAGACCGTATTGAGTCGGAGTAAACGTTGTTCCTGGAGCCGGACCTGCAGGGAAGGTAATATCAGGGCTAACTCCGCCAAACGGACCTGGAATCTGCCCAGGTCCCAGATTAATATTGTTATCGTAAAGCGGATTATTCGCATCACCCAAGCGAGTAATAACACAACGAAGGTTAACAGAAGAGAAGCCAAGCTTTCCTTCGTTCGATACTCTGATCGAGGGCGTGAGCGGGGTATTGATCAGGAGAATGGATCCATCAGCCGGCTGAACATTCGGGCTTGTGAATGCAAGGTTCTGATCATAGAGTATTGAGAAAGTAAAATTCCAAGTAGGCAGAGCATAATTTTCATTATCATATGCACAACCTGTGGAGTTGGTAGCAGGTGAATTACCGGCTCCTGGATTGCTTGCAGCAGACACTGAGAGGAATCCACCGTTACCGCCGAAATCCTTTAACCCTGTTCCGATGCTGTAGCCATAATCGTACCAACTATTGGCATTCGAACGCGGTCCGAAATTGATGTCGATCTTTGCAATGAAGGCTGTGGCCTCATAGAGGACGATCTGCCAGCTGCCGGACGAGTTTTGATAGACGTTCTGCCTGTTCTGAGTCTCAACAATAAACTTACGGTTCGGAGCAGTACCCGATGCGAGAGTAGTAAATTTTGTCTGGCCGACAAGATTCGTCTCGTAACCGGTCCATGCATGGATGGTTTCATTCGGATACGAAACAGCATAGACGGGGTTACCGTAATTCTGCTGTCCGCTTGCGAACTGACCGAAGAAATAGAAGAACTCGTTATAGCATCCTCCGATATAGTCATTATAGTTCTGAGCGCCTGCCGGGACCTGAGCGTCACCACCGACGATGACCGATCCTGAAGTTGTTATCTTGATCTTATTCGTAACAACGTTGATGTACCGGAAGCTGAACGGTACAGTGATTTCATTCGAAAGCGCGTAATAGACATACGTCGAATTCGGAGTCATTTCACTGACGTCGGAACCGATACCAGCGATTGATGACCAAGGATTCGTATTCACCTTGACCACATAACTCGTGGCAGAATACTGAGCCTCTGCACTTGGCGCTAAAGCCAAGAATGCAAATGCCAATATCCCTAGAAGCAAAGCGTAGATTTTTTTCATGACTGTAATACGTAATGATTGAAGTTGGAACTGTAATTTATTCAAAAAATCGATAGGATAACGCCCTCCAACATGAGATCACCCCATTTCATTCAGAACTATGACACACGAACATACCAATATGTGACACCCCCTGCAAATTTATTTTTTGCTGAGAATCGTCATTTTGGCACTATATTCGAACTTCAAATATACGAAATATTTCCCCGCCGCCAAAAATTTCCCCGAATCCGGACGAATTATCCTAACCCAAAGGTACCGAACTTGAGAGAACCGAAGCAGCGGGGACCTACTGCGAGCGCCGTAACAGGCTATTATGGAAGAATATACAGACTGCGGCTCCATCCGGAAACACATTATTTCTTCCCGAAATGGAATTATTCCGAATTCGAAGCCTTTACAATGCGGAAATATCTATTTTGAACCCCAAAGGCAGAAATCAATCCCTCTATCCGCTGGCTGCAGCGGCCATCCTGCGACTGGCGGCGCTTCCATTCATTAGTACGGCAAAACCGGCACTCATGGAATACGGAGTGATCGCGCGTAATCTGCTCTCGGGGCTCGGCTACTCATTCACTTGGCTGCATACGAATGGAAGCACGGTTATACTACCGACGGCCTATATGCCGCCAGGACAAGTATTCATTCAGTATTTCTTCCTATCCCTCTTCGGCGATACGACTGCGGGCATGCTCTCCCTCTATATCTTTCAGATCGTTCAAGCATGTCTGGCAATCTATCTCATCGGAAGGATAACCGATCTACTTTTCCAATCGAAGAAGATTACCATTACAACTCTCTGGCTTGCTGCGATCTACCCTCCCTTCATTTATGTGACGATGACATTCGGCGTCACAAGCTCGGCCTTGCTCTTGAATGCCTTCCTTCTATATATAGGTATACGATTCTCTCGCGCACTTCGAACCGGAGAGGAATACAAGAAATTTGCGCTTCTCTTCGGAGTCGGCTGCGGATTGCTACTTCTATTTAGAGGCGAAGCTCCGGTTATTGTCGCTTCAAGTCTTGTACTACTTCTCTATATCAATAGAAAATTTTTCCGAAGATCGTTCACAAGCATTTGTATCGCCGCTCTCGTTGCCGCTGCGATTCTTGCTCCGTGGACGATCCGCAACTATCTGGCATTCGATCGTTTCGTTGCCATCAGCACGAACGGAGGGTTTAACTTCTGGCGCGGCAATAATGCCATCACTACCGGAAGCCCATGGAGTGAATCGGGAGGACCGATCTGGTCGACCGATGAAATATGGGCGCAGATCGAACCGCATCTGGACCGCCATGAAGATTACGACAAGATCAATTCCGAGATCCACCAGCGCGAAGCAATGAAATGGATTCGCGAGAATCCCGGAAGCGCAGCACTGCTCTCGCTGAAGAAAGCATTGATCCTCTGGACGATCGATACTCGCAGCATCATGGGTGGCACCTTCGCATATATATCTATATATATAGTAACTCTCGCATCACTTCTCGCCGGCATCTATATGATCCGAAAGAAAAAGATCTGGTCCGCAAGTCCCGATGCGAAAGCAGGATTTTCCCTCATGATCCTCTGGTGCCTCGTGATGACACTTACGTGCATGGTCTTTTTCCCGCTTCCACGGTTTCAGGTGCTGCTCGTCGGAATCTACTTCCCTGTCATCGGATTCGCCATTTCCGAACTCATCGGCAAATTCCTTCAGCGGTCGCGACAGGCCTGATCCTTTTTCGTGGACAAAACCTTTCGGGCAAATGTTTACAGCCCATGTGAATGATGATGAGGTACCGATTATGATATACGTAACACGAAAAGCACATTTCTCCGCAGCCCACAGGCTTTACAATCCGACCTTCTCGGATGAGCGTAACGATGCGACCTTCGATAAGTGCAATAACCCTCGAGGGCACGGACATAATTACACGATCGAAGTAACAGTTGCCGGCATTCCCGATCCCCTGACCGGATACGTGATCGATCTGAAAAAACTATCGGCCATCATGGAAGAGCATGTGATCGAGAAAGTCGATCATAAGCATCTGAACTACGATGTACCCGAACTTCACGGCATTATTCCGACAGCCGAGAATATCGCTCTCGTCTTCTGGCAGATCTTAGCACCGAAGATCACTGACGGCAAACTCTACTCGATCAAAGTTTTCGAAAGCGACAACAATTTTGTGGAGTACAAAGGCGAACCCGTCGGACCTATCAAGAAATACGAAACAGTAATGGCTGCCTCTAACTAACCTCTACCAGCTACCAGCTATCAACTACCAGCTAATTTTATGACACCAATTACAACCTTACCCGGACAGTTAGAATCTACCGACCAACTTTCGCACGAAGAGCGTGAACTCATCGAGCATGAAGGAGACTCCGCTCCGTACTCGAAAGAAGGATCGGAATCCGATCCGATGCTGCGCGCACTGACGCGTTCGCTGCTCACCGAGCTTGGCGAGGATCCCGATCGTTGCGGCTTAGTCCGCACGCCCCACCGCGTTGCGAAGGCGATGCGCTATTTGACTTCCGGATACACGATGGATATCGAGAAAGTCCTGAACGGCGCGATCTTCAAAGAAGCAACAGAGGAAATGGTCATCGTTAAGGATATCGATTTCTATTCGCTCTGCGAGCATCACATGCTTCCCTTCTTCGGCAAGGCGCATATTGCCTATATTCCGAAAGGCAGGATCGTCGGCTTATCGAAGATTCCGCGCATCGTCGAAGTCTTTTCGCGCCGCCTGCAAGTGCAGGAACGCATGACGCATCAGATCGCCGAGACGTTGATGGAATATTTGCAGCCGCACGGAGTAGCTATCGTCACCGAAGCGCGGCACATGTGCATGATGATGCGCGGAGTCGAGAAGCAAAACTCCGTAGCAACTTCGAGCGCTATGCTTGGCGCTTTCAAAGAGCCGCAAACACGTTCGGAATTCCTTGCCCTCATCGCAGGAAAATTGTCATAACCGGAAAGAAACTCTTTATCTCACTTTCCGAATAACAACAGATCATTATCTCTACCCCTATGCGCAAAACTCTGTTGTTGTTGTTTCTCTTTGCCGGTTCTCTTTCAGCACAGCAGCTGGAATACGAAGTAAACCTGCATACCTCGGCAACGCATAAGGTCCAGGTATTCGTTAATTTCAAAAAGCTCTCTTCAAAAACATTTACGTACCAGATGCCGATCTGGGCGCCGGGAGCATATAGCGTCACTCATTACGGACATTACGTCACCGACTTCGAGGCTCATGACCGGCAGATGCGGCCGCTTGCCGTGAAGCAGATCGATGGCGATCGATGGGAAGTGCCCGACGCAAAAAACTTATCGGGAATAAGTTATTTTGTCGGCGATTCGCATAAGGATTCGACCAGCCTCTACTTTGCGCTCGCCAATATCGATACCAATTTCTTCTTTGCCAATGGCACCTGCCTCTTCGGATATGTGAACGATAAGAAAAATATTCCATCGATCGTTACCTACAACATTCCGAAAGATTGGCAGCTTGCAACTGCACTCGATAGTTTCGCCTTCCGAATGTGGACGTCGGATCTGGATAAGTATTATGAACTCCGGCCCAAGAATAACGTCCTCACCTTTAAAGCCAAGAACTACGACAAGCTTGCCGATGCGCCCGTCA
>JAUZOQ010000148.1 GCA_030706385.1 Bacteroidota bacterium
TTAGCGATCTGGAAGAATCCGGCTCGGCCCGTTCCGATCGTCGAAGCATCAAGAGCACTTGAAGCGTTCGTTGCCAGACTGACGACAAAATTTCCGCCATGCCCGGTGCCAAATGCCTGGCCAAGTACGCCTGTACCGGTTCCTGTTGTTGCTCCGTAGACTCCCTGTCCCGTGCCGCTGCTCTTTCCTTCTAAAGCAGGATTAGCACTCAGCGCATTCTGAATTTCAAAATAGCCTGAGCTTGCAACGCCTAAGTTCGTGATCGAAAAAATCGTTGCTGCCGAAGTTAAGGATTGAGTATAAGGAAGCGCTAATCCGCCGCCGATCTGGTTCTGCCACGATACGGTTGTACCATTCGAGACAAGAACCTGGCCGTTTATCGATCCGGTCGTGCTAAGCTTGACGGGAGTCACTGCTCCGTCAGCAATCGACGCAGTTCCGACTGCATTGCCGGCGATCTGAACATATCCGACGGCATTGGCAGCGATCTTCGAACTGGTGATGCCGCCATTAGCAACACTGATCGTTGCTGTGGGTCCGTTGGGATTAGTAATGGTAAGCGATCCATCGGAATTCTGAACTCCCTGAATGCCTGTTCCGCCGCCGCCGGAAGAGCTGATCGTGAATGCCGATCCGGTGTTAGTGATCGTCGTTCCTCCTCCGCCTTGCAAGGTTACAACGCCACCCTGTCCGTTGATCGAAGTGACGACTCCCGTTGCATTCGGTGCCAGTGCATCGGCGATGGAAGCATGGAATGCATAGGGAGCAGGAGAGAGCGCCGTTCGCGGCGACATCTCCGTACCTCCATCGATCGATACTCCAAGAAAATATCCTTTGTCGAAGGCAATCGTATTCGGAATCGTCGTGATCCTTCCGATCATGACATTGAATATGCCTTTGATAAAGACTATTCCGGTCTGGTTTTCCGTATAGATCGGCGAAGATGCATCCAATGCATCGTAGAGACTGATCAGAATGTTATGCGGTCCGTCGGTAATGAAATGTCCCGTTCCGTCAAGCACTACACCCTGATAACTGAACATGCGCGGTAACTGCGCTTCTGCAGAGCCGGCTGCAGCTACAAAGAATACTGCTGCCAGAAGTGATAACAAGAAGTGTTTCATGTTGAATTGAATGAATGTGAATAGAATAGAAAGAATACATTCTGTGGGGCGTCGTAGCTAGGTACAAATATAACGAAATATCGGTACCTGATACGTCATTACGTAAGACGTCTCATAAGAGAATTCTGTGACAAATGCGTTCATAGAGTCTCCGCAGGGGCATACCGATCCGGTCGACAAGTTGAAATTCTGCTGTTTTTTACGCAATTTTGCCGGAATTGGATTCTCTCACGCTCTCTCTGCGTTATCTTACCTCAATCATTTTTAACGGATTTCTTAATGTACCCTGAACTTCGATCGTCGCTGGCGCCGGATGAGCGCGAGCAGGAAATTTTGCGTTTATGGAAAGAGAAAGATGTTTTCAGCCGGTCCGTGAGCGAACGGACTTCCGGCAATATCTTTTCCTTTTATGAAGGTCCTCCAACGGTCAACGGTGATCCCGGTATCCACCATGTGATCTCGCGTACGATCAAGGATACGATCTGCCGGTACAAGACCATGCGAGGGTACAGGGTGGAGCGCAAAGCCGGATGGGATACGCATGGCCTTCCCGTAGAAATCGCGATCGAGAAGAAACTTGGCTTCAAACATAAACACGACATTATTGAATACGGCGTCGCAGAGTTCAACGCAAGGTGCAAAGAGTCAGTGTTCGAGAACATCGAGCGCAAAGGCGGATGGCAGGCCATGACGGAGCGCATGGCATACTGGGTCGATATGCCGAGCGCCTACATCACGTGCACTCCCGATTATGTAGAATCTGTCTGGTGGGCACTGAAGAAATTTTTCGATGCCGGAAAGATCTATCGCGGCCATAAGATCCAACCTTACTGTCCGCGGTGCGAGACGGCATTATCGTCGCATGAAGTCGCTCTCGGATATCGCAATGCCAAGGATCCCTCGGTCTTCGTGAAGTTCAAACGCAAGAATACGAAAGAAGAAGAATTTTTTCTTGCCTGGACAACGACTCCGTGGACGCTGCTCTCGAATGTCGCTCTTGCCGTTCATCCCGATGTTGAATACGTAACCGTCATCAACAAACGAAAGGATAAACCAGCCGAGCGCTTAGTACTTGCTGAACCGCTGCTGCCGAAACTCGATGGCGAGTATGAGATCATCCACAGACAAAAAGGAAGCGATCTCGAAGGACAGGAATACGAGCCGCTCTTCGATTATCTGACGACGAGCGAAGAACTCCTCAAAGTGCCGGAATACAAAGAGAAGATCGCGAAGTCTTTCCGGATCATTGCCGATACCTATGTGACTACCGAAGATGGTACCGGCATCGTCCATCAGGCGCCAGCGTACGGCGAGGATGATTACCGCGTGTCTCTGAAATACGGATTCCCGCTTGTCGTAACGGTGAATGAATCCGGAAATTTCAAGCCGTTCATTACGCGCTACGCTGGAAAATTTTTTAAGGATGCCGATCCGGAGATCATGGACGATCTGAAAAAAGCCGGACTGCTCTACAAGAAAGAGACGATCGAGCATACGTATCCTTTTTGCTGGCGCTGCGAATCTCCTTTGCTCTATTATGCACGGAATTCCTGGTACATTCGCGTAACCGATTATCGCGATCAGCTTGTCGAACAAAACAAAACGATACACTGGCATCCGCCGGAGATCGGCGAAGGACGTTTCGGTAACTGGCTGGAAGACTTGAAAGACTGGGGCATCTCGCGCGAAAGATTCTGGGGTACGCCATTCCCGATCTGGATGAGCGACGACGGCCTGGAATTGAAAGGAGTTGGCAGCTATAACGAACTTATCGGAGCTGAGTGGCTTGACGAAAATGGGAAGCCGACGGGAAGACTTTTTTCAGAATCAGATGCAAAAGAATTTGATCCGCACAAGCCGCTTGTCGATAGGCTTGCGTTCAAATCGGAAAAAGGGAGCGGCTATTTAAAGCGCGTTCCGGATGTGATCGATGTCTGGTTCGATTCAGGTTCGATGCCTTTTGCACAGTATCATTATCCGTTCGAGAACAAAGAGATCTTCGAGAAGACCTTCCCTGCGGATTTTATTTCCGAAGGTATTGATCAGACTCGGGGATGGTTTTATACGCTTCATGCTATCAATACCTTCCTTTTCGGGAAGCCGGCATACAAGAATGTGATCGTGAACGATCTTGTCCTGGATAAGCAAGGGCAGAAGATGTCGAAATCGAAAGGGAATACCGTTAATCCGTTCGAGGCGATCGCCAAGTTCGGAGTCGATACGATTCGCTGGAATTTCATGGAGGCCTCAGTGCCGTGGAAGCCGAAGCTCTATAATGAAAGTGATCTTATCGATGTCGAGCGGAAGTTCTTCAGTACGTTGATCAATACTTACGGATTCTTCGTCCTCTATGCGAATATCGATGGATTCACCTATGGCGTCGAGAAGCGATCCAAAGCCGCTGAGCGTCCGGAGATGGATCGGTGGATCCTCTCGAAATTAAATTCGCTTGTCAAAGATTGCAGTGCATGGATGGATGGGTATGATATCACCCGTGCATGTCGCGCTATTCAGGATTTTTCCATCGAAGAGTTATCGAACTGGTACGTTCGCCGTTCGCGCCGCCGCTTCTGGAAGGGCGAGATGAATCCGGATAAGCAGGCAGCGTATGAAACACTCTATGAATGTCTCGTCACGATCTCGAAGCTCATGGCTCCGGTGGCACCGTTCCTTGCGGATAAACTCTATCAGTCGCTTACTACTCCGTCGAAGAGCGGATCCGGCAACGTGAATTCGGATTCTGTTCATCTCGAATTCTATCCAACGGCCGATGAATCGGTGATCGACGTCGCGCTCGAGAATCGGATGCATAAGGCGCAAGTCATTTCATCATTGGTTCGTCAGATGCGCGAACGGGCGAAGATAAAAGTCCGTCAGCCTTTGGAGCGGCTGCTTGTTCCATCGGCAAATCGCAAGGATATCGAAGAGCTTCGAAAGGTCGAAGAGATCATTCTTGATGAAGTGAACGTCAAACGAGTCGAGCATGTCGAGTTCGGAGATTCCGATGTCATCAAGCGCAAAGCCAAAGCGAATTTCAAATTGCTTGGTGCGAAGCTCGGCAAGCAGATGAAGAATGCCTCTGCACGAATTGCAAAAATGACCGATGATGAGATTCGTACATTCGAGCAACAAGGATACATCGATTTTCCGGTCGAAGGAGAGAATATCCGCATCGAGCGCGGCGAGATCGAGATCGTTGCCGAAGATGTCGAGGGCTGGCTCGTCTCCAGCGAAGGTGGAGTCACCGTTGCTCTCGATACGGCGATCAGCGAATCGTTGCTCTTAGAAGGAAAGGCACGGGAATTGGTAAACCGTATTCAGAATGCCCGTAAAGCAGCCGATTTCGAAGTGACCGATAAGATCCGTATCGGAATCGAACCGGTATCAGTCCTTATGAGATCGGCAATCGAAAAGCATAAGTCCTTTATCTCTGAAGAGACCCTTGCCAAGGAATTAGTGTATAACGGACTTAAAGTGGTGGATGGGAAGGGAAGCCCCTGGAGTGAGGAAACGCAGATCGACGACGAGCCGCTCACGATCTCGATCGAAAGGGTTTAATGGGGAGCATTTCCGCTCCAACTTTGTTGAACGGCGTTACTATTTTTCGGCCAGTACGTATTATTAATCTAATGTAGGAGTTTTTATGGCAAAAACCACAAAGAAAGCCGCAAAAGTGAAGGCAAAAGTCGTGAAAAAGCTCAAGCCGGTGAAACCGGCGGCCAAGAAGGCTGCCCCAAAACCTGCGGTGAAGACGAAACTTGCCGTTGCCGGAAAAAACGGGAAAAAACCAAGCACTCAATCAACAAAATCAACTTTGAAAGAAACGAAAGCCGCAAAGAATTTGCCACCTGTGCATTTGACTGCGAATGATAATGATGTAGTAGCCAACGCGAAAGTCCATTATAGTGCCAAAGATCTCGATATGTTCCGGAAAGTCATCCTGGAACAGCGTGCCGAAGCAAGTGAAGAATTCGATATTATCTCTCAGCAGCTCATGGATACGTCCGGTGAGTTCGACGGAGAGAACCAGTCGTTTGCCCTCCATACTGCCGAA
>JAUZOQ010000149.1 GCA_030706385.1 Bacteroidota bacterium
CGGAAAAATTTCGAAGAAGCCTCGCAAACCGCAGGGTCATGCGATCGAATGTCGCATTAACGCCGAAGATGTCGAGCATGACTTCCGTCCGTCACCCGGAATGATCAAGAGTTTCCATGCTCCGGGGGGATATGGCATCAGGTTGGATTCGCATGCGTATAGCGGTTATGCTATTCCGCCTTATTATGATTCGCTTGTTGGCAAGCTCATTGCATACGGAGCCGATCGGGGAGAGGCTATCGATCGGATGCAATCGGCTTTGGAGGAATTTGTGATCGAAGGAATTCACACAACGATTCCGTTTCACAAAGCGCTGATGCGCGATGAACGCTTCCGCGCCGGAGATTTTGACACGCATTTCCTGGACACGTTCCAATGGAAGAAATAGGACAGTGCGTCCTATAAGACTTATAGGTCTTATAGGACCTATAAGTCTTATAAGACCCTTCGACAATTATTAACCTAACTACATACCATGAATTTTCCCGAAAACTTAACCTACACAAAAGAGCACGAATGGCTTCGCGTTGAAGGCAATACTGCTATACTCGGCATCACTGATTTTGCCCAGGGCGAGCTTGGCGATGTGATCTATCTTGATATTCCTACTGGTAAAGTTGCCAAGGCAGGTGAATCGATCGGCAGCGTCGAAGCCGTGAAGACGGTAAGCGATATCTATACTCCGGTTTCCGGGACAGTAATAGAAGTCAACTCCGGTCTCAACGACGCACCCGAAACGGTGAATAAAGATCCCTACGGCGCAGGATGGCTTGTCAAGATCGATATGTCCAACCCCGCAGAAGCAAAATCAAATACGATGGGAGTTGCCGAATACAAGGCGCTGATCGGCCAATAAGGAACCAATCCTCGTCCGATTTCCTTTTTAACGCTTCGAATTTTTACAACTGAATTCAGCCGTCACGAGGCGGCTGAAAAAAGAACGTTTTTTTTTTGTAGTCACTGAGTAAGGCTGCGGAAAGAACGTTTTTTTTTTGTACACACATGGCACATTCAGGTGATTCCGTTCTGATTCTTGATTTTGGTTCGCAGTATACACAACTGATCGCTCGCCGCGTCCGCGAACATGGCGTCTACGCCGAGATCCTTCCGTGCAACGTACCCGTGGGCGATATACACAAATTCAATCCTTCAGCCATCATTCTTTCCGGTGGGCCGCAGAGTGTGTACGCCGAAGATGCGCCACGTTGCGCTCCCGAAGTTTTCACCATGGGCAAGCCGATCCTTGGAATATGCTATGGCTTGCAGATGATCGCCTACGATATGGGCGGCGAAGTGGATAAAAGCGCCAGCCGCGAATTCGGGCGCGCCGAGCTGATCATCGAAGATAAATCCTGCAAACTTTTTTCCGATATTGCCGAACGCACCAGTGTGTGGATGTCACATGGCGATAAGGTAACAAAACTGCCGCCGGGTTTTCATGTCGTTGCTCGAAGTCATAACTCACCAATATGTGCAATTGCCAACGACGAGAAGAGGATATACGGAATTCAATTTCATCCTGAAGTCGTGCATACGGCAGGTGGCTCACAACTACTGGCGAATTTTCTTTTCGATATTGCCGGAGTAAAGGGTGGTTGGAATTCGCAGAATTTTATTGAGGCAACGATTGCTGATATCAAAAAGAAGGTTGGTGATAAGACCGTTATCTGCGCTCTATCCGGCGGAGTTGATTCCGCTGTCGCAGCAGTACTTGTGCATCGGGCCATCGGCAAACAGCTGAAGTGCATACATGTCGATAACGGGTTGATGCGCCGTGGCGAAAGCGCTGAAGTCGTGCATACCTTTCGCGATCATTTTGGTATTGATTTGGATTTTGCCGATGCAGTAGAATTATTCCTGACCCGGCTTGCAGGTGTTTCCGATCCCGAGCAAAAAAGAAAAATCATTGGTAAAGCGTTCATCGACGTCCTGGCCGACGAAGCGAAAAAATTCTCCGATGCTAAATTCCTTGTTCAGGGTACGATCTATCCCGATGTGATCGAGTCGTTATCTTTCAAAGGGCCTTCGGCAACGATCAAGTCGCATCACAATGTCGGCGGCTTGCCGGAGATCATGCATCTAGAACTGATCGAACCGCTGAGAGAATTATTCAAAGATGAGGTCCGTACCGTTGGCCGTGCCCTCGGCATACCGGAGCATTTCATCGACCGTCACCCATTCCCCGGCCCGGGACTGGCGATTCGTGTGATCGGAGATATCACGAAGAGGAAATTGGATCTTCTCCGAGCAGCGGATGCGATATTTATCGAAGAACTCCGTGCATCGAATTTGTATCACTCAACCTGGCAGGCATTTGTCGTCCTCCTGCCCGTTCAAACAGTCGGAGTCATGGGAGATGAGCGTACGTACGAAAATGTCTGTGCCCTTCGTGCCGTAAGCAGCGTCGATGGCATGACGGCGGATTGGTCTCGCTTCCCGCATGATTTCCTTGCCTCGGTTTCAAGTCGCATCTCCAATGAAGTTCGCGGCATCAGCCGAGTCGTCTATGACATCAGTTCGAAACCTCCTGCAACCATTGAGTGGGAGTAAGAGGATTGTCGTTTTGAGGTAGAGGAGAAACTCTAGTGAAATTGCTCCCGTTGTTTAAGAGAGAGAAAATCTCGGATTTTCTTGCACCCACCCGAAAAATGTAGTATATTTACGATGCCACGAGGAAAGCAATTTCCTTAAGTTATTAGAAACACGTAAGTTACTCATTTGTTTGTTCTGTTTTAGCCACGGAAAACGCCTGTTCTGTCATTTCCTTTGATTCTGGAGATACCTAGCGGCCGTTGATGCATTTATCCAGGGGATCACTATGACTACATTCTATTTTCTTTCAAGAAAAGTCGCGGTAGTTCTTGCTCTAATTCTCGTTTCCGCACTTTCGATACACTCTTCTGCCTATGCTCAGATGCCGAGGACGATCGGCTATCAGGGATTCATCGCCTCGCCCAATGGCGCTCCTATAGCCGATGGAATTCATGTGCTTCGGATATCGCTTTATACCGAGCCGACCGGAGGTTCACCTGTGTTTAGCGAATCCCTTAGTACGCACGTGAAGGCCGGGCTCTTTAATGTTGCAATAGGATCATCGAATCCTATTCCGACAAGTGTTACTTTCGACCGTCCCTACTTTCTCGGTGTAGCAGTCGATGGAGAAGCTGAGATGACGCCCCGGACAACATTTACGGGCATGCCTTATGCTTTGCATGCTGATGTAGCCGATTATGCAAATGGGCTTTCAGCAGACGCAAAAGGAATTGTAACAAGCGTCAACGAAGTTAGTGGCTCCATTCATCTTGCAGGCGATAGCACTCTCTCCATTACTCCGATCGGCAACACTATACAGTTTCACTCACTCTATAAGATCGTACCGACTGGAATTCAATCCATTTCCGATACGGAGAATACTCTCATCATTTCCCAGCCGAAGGGCCCGCATACAAAAATCGGAATTGCCGATGGTGCGATCACGGCAAGTAAGATTGCCGATCAGGCTGTTACTCCGTCAAAAATTAATCAGGCCGGTGCTGGAGTAGGACAAGTTCTCAGATGGAACGGCTTCGTATGGTTTCCTTCCGATGAATCACGGTTTACACCGCAAGCCGGTAGTGGCATGACGATCTCGGGAAATACATTTTCGGTGAGTACTCCGCTTCCTGTAGGAACGCTGAATAATAGTACGTTGCGTTGGACGGGAAACAACTGGGCGGAAAACACGAACTTCCTCAGCACGGCCGAAGGATTGACATCCATCAACAACAACCTTTTCCTTGCAAGCAGTGGAAGCGGGCAAGCAAGCGAACTCCGATTCTTCGAGCCTCTGACCTCCGGAACGCACTACTCTGCATTTAAGGCTCAGGCTCAAGCGTCAAACATTACATATACGCTGCCGGCAGCACTTCCTGCGTCAAGAGCTTTCCTCACTATTGATTATCGCGGACTCATGGATTGGTCGACATCTTTCCCGATGCAAGTACCATTCGATCAGATCATAAGTGGTGCGAATCAAGGACAAATACTAACAGTGGGAAATGCTTCAGTTCTTGCTCCGAGCGGAACTGGCATTATCGCTGCGAATCAGTTCGTCGGACCTGGTTCGACAACAGCAGCAGTCGATCTGGCAACTTCGGAAGTTGCTGGCATTCTGCCGATTCAAAACGGCGGTACGAATTCCGGAGCCGCACTTCTGGGAAACCGCCTCATGATCTCCAAGGATGGCGCAATTGTCGAATTGGGTCAGGGTGCATCAGGACAGGCTCTCTTTACCATCGGCGGTCAACCGACATGGGGCAATCTCAATCTTTTGCCGACTGGCTCGATCAATAACAGCACTCTTCGGTGGAACGCAGCAACAGGTTCTTGGCAGGAAGATGTGAATGTGCTCGAAACTTCCGATGGCAAGCTAACCGTGGGTAACGGCATCGATCTGCATACAGCTAATAGCCCGCTTCTACTCAATGGTTCAGCAGGAACGACCGGACAATTCCTTACTAGTGCAGGCGTTGGAAATACTCCGACATGGACAACGGGAAATTTGCTTCCAAATGGAAGTGCAACCGATAATACGCTTCGCTGGGATGGCACGTCGTGGGTTGAGAATACGAATGTGAAATCAAGTTCTGCTGGTTTTGTCACTGCAAATGCAGGCGCAAACTTAAATGGGACGAGCAGTCCGCTTCAGCTCAACGGATCAGCCGGAACAACCGGACAATTCCTTACCAGTGCGGGCTCTGGTACAACTCCTACATGGACAAGTGGAAGTCTGCTTCCGAACGGAACTGCCACGGATAATACACTTCGTTGGAACGGCACGTCGTGGGTAGAGAGTGCGAATGTGAAATCAAGTTCTGCTGGTCTTATTACTGCGAATGCAGGTGCGAATTTGAACGGCACGGCAAGTCCGCTTCAGCTTAACGGATCTGCCGGAACAGCAGGACAATTCCTCACGAGTGCGGGCACGGGAAATACTCCCACATGGACAACAGGAAGTTTACTTCCGAATGGAAGTGCCACAGATAACACTCTCCGCTGGAATGGCACGTCATGGATTGAGAGTGCGAATGTGAAATCAAGTTCTGCTGGTCTTATTACGGCGAATGCAGGTGCGAA
>JAUZOQ010000015.1 GCA_030706385.1 Bacteroidota bacterium
AATGAATTACCACAAACCATCTCTGGTGCACGATCTAGTTTTCGTGACGATGCTTGTGACGAGCGCTTTTTCGATCCTCGCCGCAGTCTTTGTATTGATCGGCGATCATAGTGAAGGTACATACGCGATTACGATCTTCGGAGCGATTGCAGCTTTGAGCCTTTTCCGGCATATGAAAGTAGGAAGCTAAGCAATTGGGGAGGTAATATTACTGAAATTCTCATGCCTGGAGTCCCCGGATAAGCCCCTGTAACCCTCTATTTTTCAATACTATCGCTGTGCACACAACCAAGTTTCCCCACCCCAAAGCCAAGCAATTCATCAGAGGGACTGGAAAGGTTGGAAAGCACTTGTCAGAGGAAGCATATTTGGATATAATAACATAATTACACATATAAAACAATATTTATGGCAAATTAGGTTCCCAAGGAGGTCCAAATGACATGAAAAGGTAAATCTACTCTATGGATCAATCAGTAAATATTTCTTACTCCGTCGGCGATCCAATTGGGCATTAGTGATTGAAACTCCGCACTTTGCCGCGGAATGATTCTTGTTATTGGCAAGTCAGCATTATTCCACTCCCGACGAACTATACAATAGATCCTTCCACCAAATACAGATATTACTATGCAAAACACTACGCCATACCCCGCAACGCTTTCGATCGATTATCCCGATCGTCCTCTGAATCGGATGACGACTTTCTTCCGCCCCTTCATCGCAATACCGATCGTTATTATCCTCGTTTTGGTCTCAGGACCCGGCACTCCGAACAATTTTCCCTATTTTCCGAGTTGCGGCGGAATGGTATTTGCCGCAACGGCACTGATGCTGCTATTCCGACAAAAATATCCGAGGTGGTGGTTCGATTGGAATGTTGCACTGATGAATTTCTCGATGCGTGTGAGTAGTTATCTTCTCCTGCTTACGGACGCCTATCCCTCGACTGACGAAGAGCAGGGAGTTCACATCGCAATCGCTTATCCGGATGCAAAAAACCTATCGCCGGGAATGCCGCTCGTGAAGTGGTTTCTCGCCATTCCCCATTATATCGTACTCTCTGTGCTGATGGTTGCGGCAATGTTCTGCGTACTCATCGCCTGGTTTGCAATACTGTTTACGGGACGCTATCCGCGTTCGCTATTCGATTTTGTAGTCGGCGTGTATCGGTGGTGGCTGCGTGTTGCGGCGTACGCCTTTCTGCTTGTCACGGATATCTACCCGCCGTTTTCGCTGGGCTGATGAAAGGAGTGCTGAAAAGAATTGCTGCAGTTCTATCCGCCATTCTATTGGTATTGGCGGTCTATTTTGTTTGGGCACGACCCTATCAGCTCCGTTGGGGTGCAACAGATAGCGAAGTCTTACGTGCAATGCCCGGAGATTCTCTGGATCTGCACCCAACATTTCTGGCAACGCGCGCTATCACCATCGATACGAGTCCCGAAGCGATCTGGCCATGGCTTGTGCAGATGGGATTCAACCGGGCTGGATTTTACGGTTACGATATCATTGAAGGCATCGGAAACACGCGCTCGTTCACCAGCGCCGATAGCATCATCCCCGAACTCCAGCATCCGAAAGTTGGCGATGCCGTTCCGATCAGCCTTGCAGCGCAGACGCAGTTCTCTGAGATCGACCCGTACCGCGTTCTTATCTGGGCGGAAGGAATCAACGGCGAACATAACGGAGGATTCATTTGGGCGCTGTATCCTATCAATCGAAATCATACGCGGCTTGTTAGCCGCATTCGCTGGAGTCATCATTGGAGGAGTCCCTGGTTGCTTTCACTCGAGCTGTTGACGGAATTTACGGATCACCTGGCATTGAGAAAAATATTGCCGGGAATAAAGGTGCGCGCTGAAAACAAGAAGATACCAACGATGGCGATCCAAACGATCGAATTCTTTTTCTATTTCGCTGCGGCACTTATCTTTCTGTACTCGATCCTTTTCGCACTGATCAAACCGTTGACTAGAAGAACGTACCTCCTCGTTCTGGCTGCCGGTGCAATGTGGCTCATCATCTGGTATTCTCCGCTTTGGATCGGGGCCGGAGCGATTCTTGAGCTATCGTTTATTGGTTACTGCATCAAATCGCGAACGCCAAAAACCGGGCATCACCGCAGCCAATCATAAATTCCTTTCCTAAATCTTGCCAGCCCGTAAAAGAGTTTGCCGCCCGCCGCCAATAAAGGGCCCAGAGTGACCGTTACCACGCATTTGATTTCGGAATAGTTATTGAATTTACCCAGGAATCCAAGATAACGTAATGAAAAATTAGAATTGGGGGTACTCCATGGATACAATAACATTGGTCATTCAAATTATTGCTGCTCTTGGTGGTTTGGTTGTAGCGGCGATGAGCATTTCTGTTTTGATTCGGGTGCATTGGCCATCTCCGGTGATGTGGTCGCTAAAACTCTGTGCCTCCGCATTATCTCTGCTGTTTGCGTTAGTCGGAGCAGTGATAACCATTGTCGGACTCACAACAGGTTCAGCGCTCATCAGCGCACTTGGTATCTATGATCTTCTCTTCTTCTCGATTCACAGGTTCAGAATTACGCGTCCGCCCGATCGTGCGAGCAGTTTTGAAGTGGCATTCGGATCGAACTGGGAAAACCGCATCGCCTCGGAGCAAAGAAAGTATTTTCTTCCGAAGCGTACTGCATGGCGCTTGCCCAAAGTGCCGGTGTCGCGCCTGCAGCAAAATATGGCCTTTTCAACTATTCCCGGTACTCAACGTCAGCTTCTCTGTGATTTCTGGCAGCCACCGAAAAATATTTCCCCTTCAGGGTTAGCATTCATCTATCTGCATGGAAGTGCGTGGTACTTTCTTGATAAAGATCTCGGCACTCGTCCCTTCTTCGGCCACTTGGCTGCTCAGGGACATGTGATCATGGATGTCGCATACCGGCTCGCGCCGGAAACTGACTTGATGGGAATGGTGCATGATACAAAAAGAGCCATTGCCTGGATGAAGGAGAATTGTGCGATGTACGGCGTGGATCCGAAGCAGATCGTGGTCGGCGGCGGCTCAGCCGGCGGGCATCTTGGCCTTCTGGCAGCATATACGGAAGGCGATCCGTTGTTCATTCCACCTGAACTTGAGGGGAAAGATACCGGCGTTTGCGCAGTGATCTCTATGTATGGCCCGGCCGATCTCGAACGAATGTATTACCACACGAACCAGCATCTCACAACGCGCGAGACTCCCGGCAGACCAAAAAAACCTGTTCCGACCGAAATGCCGAAGTGGCTCGTAAAAAAAATGGGAAAAGAATTCTATCGTCTTGGGTTTGATAAGGGATTTGTAAATGCCGGAAATTTTGCTCCGCTCATGGGCGGTCATCCCGATGAATGCCCGCAAACCTATGCGTTCTTCTCCCCCGTCACGCATGTTCATTCCAATTGCCCTCCAACATTTCTCATCCACGGTGAACATGATGTAATGGCTCCGGTGAAATCTACTCACGATCTATACCGTCGTCTCGCCCAGGAAAAGGCGCAAGTGGTAATGCACATCCTGCCGCAGACCGATCATGCGTTCGACTTGATCATGCCCAAACTTTCGCCATCGGCACACAATGCGATCTATGACGTGGAGAGATTTTTGGCACTCCTCGTCAAAGGAAGCGATAACGAAGGACTAGAAGTTGGTACAACAAAGGAATTGCAACTGAACTACTGAAAGGAATTTGCAATGAACTCGACAATTTCACTTTCAAGTACACGATCTGAAAGAATTTCTTTGAATAGATTTCTGCTTATCTGCGGAATACTTTCTACGTTGCTGTATATCGGAGTGAATGTAATTGTGCCACTGCAATGGAAGGAGTACGATGTTGCTTCACAAACTGTCAGCGAGCTATCGGCCGTCGGCGCTCCGACTCGGACGCTTTGGATAATTTTGTGTGCCCCCTACACATTTCTCACGGTTGCATTTGCCTGGGGAGTGTGGCGATCGGCTGCTGGGAATCGTCCGTTGCGCATTGCAGGCGGATTGCTGCTCGCATACGGATCGCTCGGAATCCTGTGGTTCTTTGCACCAATGCATTTGCGGGAAACTCTGGCAGCCGGAGGAAGAACGTTTAGCGATACGATGCATCTCACGTTAGCCGCAGTGACGGAAGTACTCTTCCTGCTTGCACTCGGGTTTGCAGCAGCTGCGCTCGGCAAGACATTCCGCCTCTACTCGATCGCAACCGTTATTGTCTTGCTGATCTTCGGAACACTGACATTTATCGAATCTCCGGGCGTTGCAGCAAATCAACCGACTCCCCTTATCGGTATTTGGGAACGCATCAATATCCTTGTCTTCATGCTCTGGGTCGCAGTGCTCTCCATTCTGCTCTTGCGAATGCAAAGCGTGAATGAGAATAGACGAGTGTAGCAGAAGGATAAATTAGTAACGAATAATCATAAGAGGCCGCACATGCCAACGACTACCTTAACTTTTTCGGACACAATTATTCCGGCTGTTGTAGCAGAACGACAACCTAAGTTACAGAGAATCACCTTGCTCATCGTGCTTGCGTATGAAGCAGCCGGCTGCCTCGTAGGCGGTAGCTTTCTGATCGCAGCACCCGATGGCCGATTGATGGATATGCCGGTAGAACTCATGCATGGTGCGTTTCTGGATTTCCTGATACCGGGTATCATTCTCTTTGGCTTCGGAGTACTGAATACGGCAGCATTTATTGCCGTCCTGCGAAGATCCCAAAGTGACTGGGTTGCATCTTCCCTCGCTCTTGGCGGCCTGCTTATCTGGTTCTTAGTCGAAATTATTATTCTGCACGAACTTCATTGGCTCCATGCCATGTGGGGCCTGCCCGTCGTTCTAGGACTCCTGGTAACGATTCCGCTCTATCCTACCTGGCGTGTGACGTCACAAAAGGCTGCACTGTATTGTGGAGTACTCGCAGCTCTCATCTACGTTGGAACTGACATCCTTGCCGGCAATCTCTATAAGGGGTTTAGCTTCACGTCGCAGGCTGTCAGCGAACTCTTTGCTATCGGCGCTCCCACAAGCCGTTTCGTCGTTCCTCTCTTCACTCTATCGAGTGTGTTCTTGCTCGTATTTGCGTTAGGCATATGGCAATCATCCAAGCAGAATCGGCCTCTGCGTCTTCTGGCCTGGATGCTCATAGGTAACGCGATCAACAGTTTAGTCCTTTGGAATTTCTTTCCGATGCATATGCGCGGAGCCGAAAGAACCTTCACCGATACGATGCACTTGATACTAGCGATCAATCCGTTCGTTCTCTTAAGCATCGGGTTCGGTGTTGCCGCATTCAGAAACTGGTTTCGGTTCTACTCGATCGCAACAATTGTGCTACTCGTCGTGCCCGCAATATATTCATTCTTGTATCTTCCTCAGGGAGTTGATGCACATCAGCCTACGCCCTGGCTTGGTTTGACGGAACGTGTCGCACAATATGGCTATCAAATGTGGCTAGTTGTTCTCGCCATCACGACGTTGGGAATCCGAGAGCGAACCTGATAATAATATCTATACCCATTCTGACAATTCATTATATTTGCGCCCCGAGATACAGCTTCTATTTTCGGGAGTTGACTCATTATATTAACCGCGGAGAAGACCAATACCAATGGCTAAAGTAGTTCTGAAAACAAAGAAGAATGAGGCAAGTGTCGAGGATTTCCTGAATGGAATTGCCGATGACGAAAAGCGCAAGGATAGTATTGCCATCGTGAAGCTGATGCAAGCTGCATCCGGCGAGAAGCCGAAGATGTGGGGCCCATCGATCATCGGCTATGGAAATAAGCAGATAACCTATGCCAGTGGGCGCGAACTTGATTGGTTCAAGATCGGATTTTCTCCGCGCAAGAACGATCTCACACTCTACGGAATCAAGAATTCGGCTGGAACTGCGATGCTCAAGAAACTTGGTAAGTATAAAGAAGGCAAAGGATGCCTCTATATCAATAAGCTCAAAGATGTCGATCTCGCTGTGCTGAAGAAGATGATCGAGAAAGCATCGGCCTAATGCCCTAAGAGATATTCATCTCGGCTGTGGCGCGGCCATAGAAAGCCCTGAGCGATTCGATCTCACCCGGGATCTCGTAGTGATGAATGCTGGCGATCTGTCCTTCCTCAATTTGCAGGACCTGAAAACTTCGAACTTTGTGCCATGAACGGCCTTTGCGAAGTGAATCGACAAAATTGATCCTGAACTTTCCATCGTCAGTTGGTTCGACTTCGGATGCATACGACACTTCATCGAATAACTTCTTCGATTCCCGGTCATTCATTCGATAGATGAAAATGATGTTCTCTCTTCCTTGGTACTTTCCCTCCGAGTAAGTATACTCACAACTATCGGAGAGAAGCTGCGTGGCCTCATCATACCTGCCGGTATCGATCATTGATGCGAATTCCTTTGCGATCTCAAGACTCATATGGACTCCGAACTATTGAAATAAAAGATCGCTTTCACCAACAGGCATTGCAAGGGCTGCATTCCCCTGCCCGATTGCATTACCAAACCTCATAATGAAGATTACTATCATTCATAATCCCGTGCGATCACGTTTCGAAGCGGAGATCAAAGGAGAGGCGGCCGTCCTTGAATATGAATTCGTGAACGGTGCAATGGCACTGATCCATACATTTGTCCCGCCGAAACACCGTCATCAGGGTATTGCCTTTGCCCTTATCAAATTCGCATTGGAGTATGCTCGTGCCAAGGATTTGAAAGTTATCCCCGGCTGCTCCTCCGTAGTACTGTATATCGAACAGCATCCGGAGTATGAAGCACTTCTATTGGATATTGATGAATGACTGACTTTCCGAGAAGTCAACCTTCTAAAACAGAAGCCTAAGGAGACTCACTCCGAGAAATAATTCTCCTGCAATGACGGAAAGAATGAGGAAGATCCAAAAGACATAGAGCAAAACGTCACTAATCCTGGCGGATCGCTCACTGCCGTCGAGATGAAGTTCGTTTCTCATTTCGCGAATCGGGCTCTCCAAAACTTGCTCATATACTTTTCCGTGATAGAGATTACCACTATACCTGCCCCGAATGAAAGCCTTGAATACTGCTTTTGGATAGAGGACAATTCCGTATGTCATCGATCCAAGGTTCAGCAGCCATGCGGCCCAAAACTTGCCGCAGCCGGAAGCGATCTCCCAGGCTCCGATCTCTGCCTCGCCTCGTAACCCCGTTTCATATTCAGTAAGCACATGGTGAAGATCATGAAACTTCACTGCCTGCACTCGGTTCGGAAGATTGGGAAGTGTCAGAGTACATTTCCAGAAAAAATTGATCTTGAAAAAGCGGGATGAATAACCGCCATCTCCGAGATTAAAGCGCGTAAAATATTCCGATAGGCCTTCCCTGAGACTCAGCCGATCTTCGTAATGAACCATAGACAACTCATGCAAATGATCGGACACTAAACAAGAGGTCGCGCTGCCTCATTCCAAAACAGGGATAATACGAAAGCACATATCGCCGCTATGGCTTTTACATTTTACATTTTTAATTTTACATTCGCCAATTTTACATTCCTGTCTTTTGGCGTCGGTAGGACCGGTTGCAGCAATTGCCCAACGTAATTGTTCGGAAGCTTCTCCTTAATACCGAAGGCTTCAGGTTCGTGATCGGGACAGGTATAGGTGCCGAAGATAATATCCATGATTGGCGAAATGTTCGCATAGTTGCCGGCATCGCGCTTAACATCGTGATGCCAGTGATGCAGTTCCGGAGCGCCGATCAGCATGCGAAGCGGCCCGATCGGCAACCGGACATTCGAATGAATATAGATCGCCCAGATACCGCGGAAAGCAATGAAGCCGGCAATTGCTTCTAACGGAAATCCCAGAATAAGAGCAGGAAGATTAATGATGCCGACCGTATAGATCGTATCCAGGGGATGCTCGCGATGGGCTGCGAGGAAATCGAGATGCTCGGCACTATGGTGCACTTTATGAAATCGCCACAGGAATGCCGATCGATGTTGAAGCCGGTGCGCCCAGTAGATCAGGAAATCGCTGAGCAGGATGACTTCGATCGCCTGCGCCCACCAGCTCTCACTTGCAATCATATTGCGAAAGTCATGCGGAATAATACCGGAAAGCCAGAAATTAACGTAGCTCAGCGCCCAAAGCACAAATCCATTCCAAAGCAGGTACTGGCCAAGGAAAAAACAAAGATCGAGCAGCCAGTGCTTGCGGAAAAATTTCTGTTCTGCTCGCGCCGGAAATACTTTTTCCATGGGAAAGAATACGAGCACAAGGAACAGTAGACTTATTCCGGCAGCTTCAATGGTATTAGTAATATCCATAATAATTATTGAAGGTTCTTAATTCCGAATCTTAGCAGAATCGACTACTTGCTTCTTCCCGGATATAATAATTGTGTCACCCTTTTTTAGTGCTTCAATATCTTTTGTAGAGAAAACCACACCTGACTTCGAACTCGTCATATTTCTTTCCATCCCGTGGATCACTCCACTCTCCGGAATACCAGGGAGATTCGGTTTGGACGTGGCTGTAGAATCCGCCTTTTTCACAGTTTGTTTGAGCGAATCGGAAGGCGAGCTGCCCAGTGACATCATAGAGGGACGCGCCGTCGCAATAGTGTTTGCGCTGAGAAATTCGCCGAAGACTCCGCTGCGGTAAGCCACGAATCCTGCAATCAGGAAAACGAATAGCGAAATGGTAGCGATCTTCAGAAACAGATTTGGAGTCTTCATGATGATGGATAATTCAATGTTAACTCACGCTTATACTATATTAGTAACCCGACTGTAGAAATAAAGTTGCGATAGCAAAATCCATACAAATCATTTCAATCTCGATGCTTGCTCATCCACTAGCCACTAGCCACTAGCCACTATTCACTGCTCATTCCCTTCGTACCTTTGTAAGGCAATTTTGTTTCCACCAATACGGAGGATTTTGCAATGAAAGCAACAATTTTGTTTGCTGTACTTTTCGTCCTTTCATCCTGTGCGGCTTCCAATCCAACGCGCACAGAGCTTTTGCAGATGGAAAAGATCGATCAGGAGCCTCGTAACCAGGCCTCAGCGGAGGGCATGGATTCTGTTAGCAAAGATACTGCGCTTTGGCACAGAATGGCATTCGTCGATTCTACGAATACGAAGCGGCTGAGGGAGTTGCTTGGCTCGGCTGCATGGTTCACCAAGGAGGAGGTCGGAAGCGCCGGCCTATCTGCGGCTTTCATCATCGTGCAGCACAGTCCGGATTATGAATTCATGAAGAGATGCCTTCCCTATATTGAAAAGCAAGCTCGCAGCGGCGATCTCGATATGCAACAATACGCAATGCTCCTGGACCGAACGTTGATGCATGATAACAAACCTCAGGTCTACGGTACGCAGTTCGAGCAAGTGAACGGCGAACTCGTACCCTACAAGATCGAAGATGAAGCGAATCTGGACAAACGAAGAGCGGAGGCCGGGCTCATGCCGATGAAAGCCTACAAAGATCTCCTCAACCAAGTATATCCGCAGAGCGGTAAGAAAGAGAAGTGATGCCGAGCCTCCTCTGCAAATCCGTGAACACGCTTATCGTTGTATTCTTACGCATCACAATTGATCTCATTCACAAAAGAACCTGATATGAGAAAGATAATCGTGCTATCGATGATCACCCTGGATGGAGTTATGCAAGCACCAGGCGGACCGGAAGAAGATACTTCAGGCGGCTTCAAATATGGAGGGTGGACAGCTCCGTATTTTGATGAGGATTATCGCAAGATCATGGAAAAAGAATTGGCACAAACCGATTATCTTTTGGGCCGAAAGACTTTTGCAATTTGGGAGGACTACTGGCCTAAACATTCAGATTTCTGGCCGGGCATCAACGATGGCACAAAATACGTATTATCCAATACCTTGAGTAAGTCGGATTGGAAAAACACCATATTCGTCAAGAACCTGGCAGACATCCAAAAGATCAAGAATTCAGCTGGACCTGACATTCAAGTATGGGGAAGCAGTAAGCTTATTCAGCTCTTACTTAAGAATGATCTTGTCGATGAACTTCGGCTCAAGATCTATCCGCTCACACTTGGCGAAGGAAAAAAATTGTTTGATGGCGGCGCGATTCCGGCAGCATTTACTCTGATCGAAAGTTCTGTAACCTCGACCGGCGTACTCATTGCCAATTATAAACGAGATGGAGAGGTCAAGCTTGGAACTGTTGGAGCCTGAAGTAGCATCACCATGTTTTAAGAAACTAAAATACAAAAGGCCAGTAAACATCTACCTTCGAAACAGTGAGCAGACAAACCAAACTTAAACTGTCATTTACAATGCAGAAAGTACAATCCTTTATTTCACTTTTGGTTCTAGCATTTCTATTGGCAGCGCAGCATCCGCGCTCGGCCAGATCTCAAACATTTTCGGCTAACACAGGATCCGCAAGCATCCTTGCTTCCGAAACGCAAGAGGACTCCATCGATACTGTAGTAAGATCAATCATTGATATTTTCGCCCATGATTTCTATGATCACCAGCAACCGCTGCCCTCAGCATTTCGGAATGTGCAACTTAATACTACTGTCAAACCGAACAAAGAAGTCTTGTATATCTTGTGTGGCGAATTTACAACTCCTGATAAAGAAAAGACCGGCGAATGGACGCATTTCACAACAATTAAGAATAGTGAATATGAACAATGGATCGGTTCCAACGGCCTAGTCTATTGTGAGAATTCAAAAGAGATACACTATAAAAAAGCCGATTTATCTTCGGAATTACTGCTCCGACTGCATTCAATCCAAAAGCTTAAGAAATAGGGTAGGTGATTAGAATCTCATGACTGCTATGAATATGAGACTAGTCATGTATTGCGACAACACGCCTATTATTGTAATTATGTTAATTCACCGTTAAAGAACTCTATCATGGTATCACCACTTCAAAAAGCAAAGGCCGAGCAGTTTTTGAAATATCATCACGACAAAGACATTCTCGTCTTGTTAAACTCGTGGGATATCGGAAGCTCCAAGCTCATCGAAGCAAGCGGCTATAAGGCGATCGCAACGACAAGCATGGGAATAGCCGCTTCCCTGGGATATCCTGACTGCCAGATAATGCAATTATCGGAGATGATGGAAATCATTAGGGGGATCGTCCGTGCAGTGCAAGTTCCGGTAACGGTCGATATGGAAGCCGGATATGGAAATAGTATCGACGAAATACTCGATTCAGTCACCAAGGTAATCGCAACAGGAATTGTCGGAATAAATATCGAAGATAGCATTGATCTCAGTCCGGACTTGATCGATGCGACAGAGTTTTGCGAAAGAATATCGGCCATCCGCGCATTATCGGATTCGCTGGGTTTTCATCTTGTTATCAATGCGAGAACGGATTCATTCTACACGTCGTCGCGTACGCCACAGGACAAACTATCGGAATCCATTAAGCGCGGCAATATGTACAGGGAGGCCGGTGCCGACTGCATTTTTGTACAACCCGTATGGGAAAAGGAAACGATCGCAACACTTGTCAAGGAAATCGATGCTCCGATCAATATTCTCGCAAACCCCGGCATCGGAGCAGGAGTACCCCCATCGGTAGCCGAGCTGCAGGATCTCGGTGTTGCACGATTGAGCCTTGGTTCGGGACTTATGAAAGCTACGCTAACCCTGATCAAGAAAGTTGCCGACGAACTACTTGCAAAAGGAACGTACAATATTTTAGTAGATGCATTAACTCCGCTTTCCGAGACTTCACTTGCCTATACAATGGCGACAAAAATGCAGTCTCCGCAAAGCTAACTAAAACAATAGATGGATTTCGACCCGCATAATCACGTCGTTAAACTCTGCCTTCAAGGGATGGCATTCGAAGGACAAGGCAAACCTGCTGAAGCGGTCAGAGTATTTCTTCAAGCCTGGGATGAAGCAACAAATGATTTTGAAAGATATCTGGCCGCTTTTTATGTAACCCGACTTCAAGCAAACGCTACTGACAAATTACAGTGGGCCGAAACAACTTTACAGCTTGCCCTAAAAGTTAATAGCCTCGCTGTGAATGGAGTCTTCCCTGCTCTCTATTATAATATAGCTAAGTGCTACGAGGACTTAGGCGATCTTGAGAATGCACAAAAGAATTATGAATTAGCACAGTCGTCCAAGAATACTGTCTCTGATACCGGTCCCTTCTATCATGGCACGAGAGCGGATCTGAAGGTCGGCGATCTGCTAACAGCAGGGTTCGGCTCTAACTACCAGCACGAATTGGTTATGAATCACATTTACTTCACAGCTCTGGTTAATGGCGCCGGACTTGCCGCTGCATTAGCTAAAGGTGATGGCGCCGAACGGGTGTATATCGTTGAGCCGACCGGCAGCTTCGAAAATGATCCGAACGTCACGGATAAGAAATTTCCGGGCAATCCGACACGCTCCTATCGCACACAAGCACCATTGAAGATTGTAGGCGAAATAACAGAGTGGGTGAAGCAAACGCCGGAGCAAATCCGGCAATGGCGTGAAAAGTTGGCGGCAAACAAAGGAGAAATTATTAATTAATTTCAAAAATCATCAAGTCAAGAGAGGTACTACTGAAGTATACCATGAGATATTTATTCATGATAATGATTTGTACTGCTTTTGCAGGCTGTTCCCAAAAGCATCGCACAGTCGATAAGCCACTAATCGATAAGAGATTACTTTCTTTCGAAAATATTTATATTTCTGACGTTGACTCAGTCCTAAGACTCCCGAAGCATACGCAGGATGTAATTTTCACCAAAAAGATGAATTCTCTAATAGACACGGTCTTATTCAAAGATAGTGAAATCTATGTTTCATGTATGGCTATGGTAACAGGATGTGCAGACTGGACCGGTAATATTACGTATGCAAAGGACACCATCAAATTAGGATTGATCAACTTAATCGATGTCGTGTGCACCGAACTAGATTGCCGCAGGTTCATCTATCATATTTCAAATCCGGAAAAGAGAAGATACGTAATCCTGAAACCATGGGAAGGGCAATAACAACTGACGATCGAGCTAGTTAAAGTTAGAAATAGACTAAGACGAAAAGTCAATTACTGCGAATGGATAACATCGGCATCGTTGTCGAAGACCTCGATACCACCATTTCTTTTTTCACCGAGCTTGGCTTGAAGCTCGAAGGTCGGGCCATGATCGAAGGAGAATGGGCCGGGCGCGTTACCGGGCTTGGCGATCAGAGCGTTGAGATCGCCATGATGGTCACACCCGATGGCCACAGCCGGCTCGAGCTGTCGCGATTCCTCAATCCCCCTACGATAGCCGATCACCGGAACGCCCCTGTGAATTCGCTCGGCTATTTGCGCGCCATGTTCGCCGTATCTGACATTGATGAATTGCTCACGAGGCTCCGTAACTGCGGCGCAGAGCTCGTCGGCGAAGTAGTTCAGTACGAGAATTCGTATCGTCTCTGCTACATCCGCGGCCCCGAAGGACTCCTCATCGGGCTTGCAGAACAACTTAATACGAAATGAACGGACGATATTTGGCGGACCTATATATTTACACTTGCAAACTCCTATGAGAAAACTTATTGCAGCGATCAATATGACACTTGATGGCTTCTGCGATCATACGGCCGTGACGCCGAGCGATGAATTGCACGAGCACTTTAACGAGCTCTTACGAAGCGGAGATACGCTGATCTACGGAAGAACAACATATCAACTTATGGAAAGTTATTGGCCGGCGCTGGTAAAAGATCCTTCGGGCAACAAATCGATGGATGATTTTGCACTACTGATCGAAAATATTCAAAAAATTGTCTATTCTCGCACGCTCGAAAATGTCAAGTGGAAGAATTCAATACTTAAACATGAGATCAGCAAGGAAGAAATTTTAGCACTCAAGCAACAATCTGGAAAACATATTTTAGTTGGCAGTCCAAGTCTATTCGTAGCCTTCACGCAACTTGGCCTCGTGGATGAATACCAACTCGTCGTTCATCCGGTTATTCTCGGAAACGGGTTGATATTATTTAAGAACATTACCGATAGATTCGACCTGAGACTCTTGAAAACCAAGACTTTCGGTTCTGGCGCAGTAGCTCTTTACTACGAGCCGAGGACAAAATAAGTGCTCTCCTGCCTTGATAGGGGTACCATTGGTGCTATGATCTTTCTCCCCAGATAGACAAAGAAAATTTCTTATACTAAAGTACTCATCCTGACGTAAGAAATCTTTACTTGCAAATCTTACAGAGTATGCTAAAAAAAGGGATTACACAGAAATTTGAAGTTGGAATGATTCTTGCTCGCCAACATCGACCTAACGGTAAAGGAAGGGATAACATGAGCAATAAAAACAACTTAAAGCACAAAGTATATGTCATCCAACCATCCTATCGTTCGATGGACGGGAAACTACTCAAAAGGCTACCGCTCTTCAATTTCTCCTATAATCTTCCCATTCTCAGTGCAGTCATTCCTTCCGACTGGGAGAAGCAATTCTGCCTTGAATACTGTGACAAACTCGACCTTAAGAGCGATGCATCCGTTGTTATCCTCACTTCCACGGGCTATGAGGTTGCTCATGCTATCGAAATCGCAGAACATTTTCGCAGTCAGGGATGCACTGTAATTTTCGGAGCACACATGGACGAGATGAGCGATCGGTTATTGCGTAAAAGTTGCGATTCTGTGTTTCTAGGATATCCCAATCACAAGCAGATGTCCGAAATTCTTGAGGATGCGACCAGCGGTAAGCTCAGGCCGGAGTATGATTGCGGCATGAATGTCGATTATCCGTTCGACTATTCTGTCCTCAAAGGGAAGGGAATGTGGTTCATTCCGATGCTTGCAAGCATTGGATGTAAGAACTCCTGCTCATATTGCTGCTACACGGCGGTTTCTGCAGGACATTATCGCTTGCGGCACATCTCAAATGTCATGGAAGATGTACGGGCAGCTGCCACATTCCGGCGTCCGCTGGGATTTCTCGATGCAAATCTATATAACAATCGCAACTATCTACTGATGCTTTTAGAGCAGATGATCGAAGAAAAGCTGAATCTGAGATGGGGGTGCAATTTTACAATTGATATCGCCGATGACGAGGAAGTACTCTCCCAATTGACGAGAGCCGGTTGCCGGGTGATGTTTATCGGATTGGAAAGCTTGGATAGCAAAAACATGCTTCAACTCAATAAACCGTATGACCCTGCCCGATATCTCAACCAGATAAGAAAAATACGAAAACACGGTATCATGGTCGGAACGTACTTCATCATGGGCTTGGATAATGATGATACCTTCTCCTTCGACGATGTATATAAATTCTATCAGGAGAGCCGGGTGGAAGTGCCTTATACGCATATGTTCGTTCCGATACCAGGCACACCGCTTTACAATACCATCCGCTCTGCAGGTCGCTTACATACTGAAGCCTACGATAATTATTCAACGGATAACGCGGCGGCCTTTAGTGTGCCGTGCAGTGTAGCGTACTTTCAGCCTGCAAAAATGACGGAGGAAGAACTGGAACAAAATTATCTGAACCTCAATGCTCGAGTCCTTACGCTGCCGAAGATCCTCCGGCGGTCGTTGAAGAAACATTTTATCGATACCAGCTTGGTGTTGGGAATGAATTTGGAAGCAAGAAAGAAATACAAAGCCATGCAAGCCGCGAAGTTACAAAAACTCAACGACAAGGCGCTACATACCAAATTTCATCCATCTTCCTTGCTCACTTAGGTCTCTCTCATCTTACGCTCCCAAAGTCGCTGAAAGCAGCCTCCCAGCCGCAGAGTTTCTCCCTGTAACAAACTCTGTGTATCGAGGTTAGTAGCCGAGGGATCACTTCCGGCATGAAGATCTATATCAGCCTTGCGCAATGGGATTCCTATCCGATCAACGGCCAAGCTCCGTATACAACGGTTACCTATTACGATCCGATCAATAATCAAAACCGATTGATCAGCCCGACTCCGGCATCAAACGTCGTCTCCTTAACGATGCCATAATTCGTCACACATAAGTCTCCGAGGAATTGAGCTGGGCCGAACGCCATGGCGATTCTCGGGTAATATTTACTGACTGACCGACTTCACAACAGGTCGCCCTTAGCGGATCACAACTGCCCGTATATTTGTCGGGAAATTATGCCCTTCATCATTTCAATTCTTTTTTCGCTGCTTCTTATCTGGCACCATGCCGGAGCTCCGCATTGCTCTTTTTCCTCGCCGGATACCGTGTTGAGTGGAATCATCATTCAGGATCGTGAAAGTTCGGAAAAGATCATTGGTACTGAATACCAGCTCGATAGAAATGAACGCCTGCACTATCTTTCTAACGACGGGAAAGAGAAACTGACTCTCCAGTTTCATCCCGGAGATACGAAAAATGAGTTTGCCGAATTTGACGTATCTCTGCCTCGGCCAAACATTCGACTGAAAAGGCTGCCGATCGAACATTTCAAAACAAATAATTCTATTGAGCTGGGAAGAAGCGACAGTTCGGTTATTGAGAAACTTGGCACGTGCTTCACCAGGTCTATGCGAAAAGGAGTTGAAGTGATCCGTTATGAAATAAATGATGTGGAGCATTCCGGCTTTTTACAAAGGTACAATATGCCGCTCTACTACGGAGAATACTTTTTTAAGAACCACGTATTGATTCGATTCAGGTTCGGATTCGAATATCCCTAATCCTCGCAACTTACAAAATTCTAGGCCAAGCCACTAGCCACTAGCCACTAGCCACTGGCCACTAATCACTAGCCCTAGCCGATTGTCACAATCACCCCCCAGAATGGCATAATCGCACCTCACCCCGCTATTTTGGAAATCCGTACTTTTGTATTGCGATTTATTTCAAATGCAAACATTATGGCAATCATCAATCCTCATATTAATTTCAACGGCAATGCCGAAGAAGCCTTCGCCTTTTACAAATCCGTATTTGGCGGAGACTTCGCAAAGATCATTCGTTTCAAGGACCTTGCATCTACAGGATTTCCGGCATCGGAAAAAGAAGAAAATAAAATTATCTACATATCGTTGCCTATCGGTAAAGGTAGTATGTTAATAGCCAACGATGTTCCGGAAATTTTAGGACGAACGAACGAAAACGAAAACAGATCGAAGATATCGGTCAGCGCAGAAACGAGAGAAGAAGCGGACAAATTATTCTACGGACTTTCAGCAGGCGGCGAAATCGAAGGGCCTCTTGGAGATAGCCCCTGGGATACATACTTCGGATGTTTTAGAGATAAATATGGTATTGAATGGATCGTAGAATTCGATCCACATCATAAAAGCCTGATCTAACCATGAGCGTAAAAGACGAAATCAAAGAGTATATCGCAAGCCAACCCGAGCCGAAACGCAGCGAGATGCAGGAGCTGCACCGGATCATTCTGGAAGCAATGCCGAAATGCAAATTATGGTACTTAGATGGCAAAGATGAGAAAGGTAAGGTTGTTTCCAATCCGAATGTCGGATATGGGCTTCAAACCATAACATATGCCGATGGAAAGACCAGAGAGTTTTATCAAATCGGCCTCAGCGCAAATACAACCGGAATCTCCCTCTATATCATGGGCCTGGATGATAAGGCCTACCTAAAGAAGACATACGGGAAAAATATTGGTAAGGCAAGCGTGACCGGATATTGCATTAAGTTCAAATCGCTGAAAGATATCAACATCGAAACGCTTGTATCGGCAATTCGGTATGGGCATGAGGCTACGAAGTAGCTGCGTCCCCTTTTTCAAAAAACTTCTTTACTTCCTTCCTCGTTAACCGTCGTGGTAAAATTGCGGTAACAATCCATACACAATAATAAAAGGTACGACTCTATGAGAAAGATATTTTCGTTTATGCACATATCGCTTGACGGTTTTGTAGCAGGACCTAACGGAGAGATGAACTGGATCAAAGTTGATGAAGAAATTTTCGATCATGTCGGTAAACGCATCAGCGAAGGCGACACGGCTTTATACGGACGGGTAACCTACGAGATGATGGAAAATTACTGGCCGACTGCAGCAGATAAGCCGAATGCGAGCAAGCACGATATTGAACACTCGAAGTGGTATGCCCAAGTTCATAAAGTTGTTCTATCGAAAACAATGAAAGGCAAAGCTCCCGCGAACACAACCATTATTAGCGACAACCTTGCGGAGCGAATCAATGAATTAAAACAACAGCCAGGCAGCGACATCCTGCTTTTCGGCAGTCCGACAGCCACCCATGCCCTCATGCAACTGAACGCCATCGACGGCTACTGGCTCTTCGTGAACCCGATCATTCTCGGGAAAGGAATTCCGCTCTTCGTAGATATCAAAGACCAGGTAAAACTAAAATTGTTGCATACGCAGGCGTTTACTAACGGAGTGACGGAATTGAGTTATGTGGTAGAGAGGTAAGAAGGCTGAAGGGGCAGCTAGCCACTGATCACCGGCCACTGGCCACTGTCCCTCCCCAATTTTACATTTTACATTTTTAATTTCACGTTGCCTCCTTGGCCGATGTGAATGCCGGATTTGCATATATCCCTCGTGAAGTTGTTTTCAGGTTTGCGTTGAGCCACCGTTTTGCCGTCGATTCGGATACTGCGAATTGCTGCTCGATTCGCTTTACCAGGTCCTGACGCGTCAGGCCTTCTTCATCGGATCTGAAAAGCTCATCGCCTCGGATCTTTTCGATCGCAGTCGGCCCCTGATCGAACTTCAGGTCCATTACTTTCTTCTTATCGCCTGTATTGTGGTACCGGAAATTCTCCGCATCGAATTTCAGCACGAGCGCTTCCTTCTTGAATTGATCGGGTACGCCGTTACCCTTCGTGCAGGCAAGAAACTTCACGGCATTATCTTCCTTCGAAGGACGAAGCTCCAGCACCGTTCGGACTTTTTGCACAAAACCGGAGCCGCCTTGAACGTGAACATGATCAGGACTCAGATTGCGCGCAGCTTTATTTGTATGATGAACAAATACGATTGCCAGTCCGTGTTTTTTCGCAAGCACGGAGAACGGACGCAGCGAATTCCGATTCTGAATATTGGAATTCCCTTCGCCGCCCCGGAAAACATCTCCATAGGCATCGATGATCACAAGATCGAAACCGGTAGCGGATAGATACTCTTCAATGCGGGCGACGATCTCATCCGGAGTAAGGTCATCGGCAAGCAGCAGATGCAGATTGTTGTCGGATTGCTCTGCATTCTCCTGGGGGTACGTTGAGCCTATTTTTCCGAAACAATATTTCGTTGCCTCGACCGTATCTTCCGTCGTTACGAATAACGCCCGCTGGTGTCGCGGACGCAGAGGAAGTCCGAGAAATTCCTGCTCACCGTATGCAACGGCAAAAGCGAGATTTCGGCAGAGCATTGATTTTCCGGAATCGGGCATGCCGACAACGGCAGCAATTCCGACCTGAGGGATATACGGCTCCAAAAGAGCTTCGTAATCGAATGCAGTATTCTTCAACTCACCCCAGGTATAAGCATCATGAATCACATCCTGTGTTTCGACAGTGTTTTGGTTTTCGTTCATAGTGGTATTTTGATTTTGGAAATATCGTTGGGACTAGCGTGGCTCTTTGGGTCAAGCCCCATTTACGAGGAAATAGCTGAGCTGAGCCAACGGGATTTGGTAGGAATTACCCGATACAAATATACGAAACAAAATGCCATTTGTCAAGTCAAAAACACAACTATTTATCCACAAAATACATAATATGCTGATATATATGCTCTTTTGATATAATAATATAACGGAAGGATGCTTTGGGTCAGGGCGTGTTTCTTAGGGAATTTGTGGGCTGAGACAAAGGGGGAAGACCAATGACAGCCCATCGCACCTTTAGCCTTTTCCTTAGTAACAAATCCAAGGCGTTGAAGTTATTATCCCGACTATGAGCCGCTCATTCAAGAAATCACCACACATGTCGTATTGCAAGGGACCGAAAGGCTCGGATAAATTCGACAAGCAATTAGCGCACGCCGCCTTCCGCCGACGTGAACGCATTGCCCTGCATACTGAAAATTACGATGCTCTGCCGGTAAAAATCACCGAAGCGCGGGATGTCTATGATTTTGTCTCAGACGGTCCGAAACATTACCGAAAGGATTTAGATAAAAAATGGATGAGGAAATAGCAATCAGTCTTTCCCCTCGATGATCTCGATACACTCTTCTTTTGTAAGGTTCAGACTGCGTAGAATTTGCCTGACAATGAATTCCGGAACGGGATCAATATGAGTCTGAATGGTGAATGGACGTCGAAGATCCTTACGTGTCCATTTCTCATGCCCTCCTTTTACGCTTGTTTTGTTGCATCCGACAGCCTGGAGGAACAAACGGAAATCTTTAAGGGAAATATTCGATACCCTTCGCGTTGACATTACGCAGCGATGGAAAGATGGATTGGCCGCTGAGTGACCCGAAAATCTTTTTGAGCATTCACGATACCTCTGAGCAGTTCATTACTCACCAAAAGCGCAGAAAGCTCAGGACCTTTGATACTTGCATTATGCGCTTTTGTTTTCCATCCTAAGGATTTCAATTCTTTGATGAGCGTACCTTTTGTCGTCGTATAATCAAGAAACTCACCCAGGACTATTTCAAATGATCTCTCAGCTTCTTTCAGGGTTCTTCCGTATCCGCTCAGATCCAGCGATGGGCAATAAATGATCTCAACGTCATCTTCCGTAAATTCAAAGACAGGAACCTGAACCTCGAATTTCGCCTTCTTCGTCTTGAACGTTCCTTTTGCAGTAAGCTTTTTAGCCGTCTTCGCCATCGTAAGGTATAGTTAAGTAATGATTTTTAGGAACGCACAAAAATGAGAGAAAGTGCAATGAACACCATGGTCGATTCTCCCAAAATCCGGATCAAATCCCATGAATCCCATTAATATTGGTAAATTTTACATTGTCCGATCTCCTCTGCTAAAGACTAATGACGAACGACTGAATTAACAGATGGGCACTTATGCCATTGTTCCGGTTCTCATTTTGAAACTTAGTGAAATCCAGGACGTTTCAAATGCGATGGAAATACTTACGTTCAAGGGATGGCTTATTGTGATGGCTTTCTCAGGGTTTGCCCTGCTTTCTTTCTATCTTGCAAGAAAATGGAACTCCCGTCGTATTCTCAGGCTGCCACTGCTCTTTTTAGGGATAGCAATTCTAAGCCTCCTCATTTATTTTCTTATAGGAGTTTTAACATTCCAACCATTAACGTAAATATTCCACCTATCCAGAGCCTAACTGCATGAGAAACTCGGAAGAGCCAGTCGGGGCGCAGGGGCTGATTGCTTTGGGTCAGCGCTTGTTTCTTAGGGAATTTGTGAGCTGAGACGAAGGGTCATCGAGTGAACCGGTGGCGCTGGGACATTCACAACTACCGTCAACGGGCAAGAGGTGACTAATTTTTGCCCAGCTAGTTCAGGTAACTAAATTGTTTAGTCGGATGTCTTATGACCATGAGAATTCTGCTTATCCTCATAGCACTCGAGCAGCTGATCTGGGCAATTCCTTCCAGATCACAGACAGTTGCGCCTATTTTTAAAGTTGCAGTCGGAGATACCCTTCTCATAGACTCAAACTCTGTTTCTCGTTACGGCTGTGGTCAGATGAACATCGATTTAAGTATGTCTTCAAACGATACTTCTAATTTCGACTTCCGTTATCACTATAGTTCAGATCATCAGACAGTATATTACCGGGTATACTTTACTCCAAAAGTACCTGGCATTTTTCATGGTATCTTCCACTTATCCTATAACTTTTACAATCAGAGATGTAATCTTCAAGACAGTGCAAAATTGGAATATTATTGTGAAACACCGCATGATACTTCACAAATTATTTTTAGACCTGACATATATTCAGTTAGACTTTCAGTCGATACTGCGAAAGAAATTGTTAATGGCACGGTACCAACGACGTTTCATAATTATTCGGGCAAGCAGTTAGTAATTGATAGTATCCGTTTTTTAGGTTTGAAATCAAATCTTTGTTCCTTTTCTTTGGATTCGGTAATGAGTTCAAAGCCTAAAATTATACCGTTCGATTCAGTTGATGAAGTCTTGAATATTTATATGACTTCTAAAAAAGGTCCCGGATTAACGGTTGATGCCGGTGCCCTTTTGTATGAACATATTGGGAATAGCGAACACATTGATACGCTTTTACTTACTTACTCTTCCGATCCCTTTTGTTGTCCACAAGCGAATTTTATTGGACCATTTACAACTAATGGAATTAAGTTTGTAGCGACAGCAGGTGAAACACAAGATTCTGCAGTCACAATTGTTTATTCGAAATTCGTTACTAGTTTCAGTATAGATTCATTGACGTACCCCTTTTCCTATACTGTTGAAGATAAACCCTTTAGAAAAATTCTACATCTGCATTATCATCCAATTCTACATGATACAAGCGATGCAGGTTTAAGCATACATTATTCTGTTCGAGACTTTAATGGGGACATTTTACAATTTACTATCCGAGACGATTATTTTATGTTCCTTGGTCTATATTGGGTGGCTCTAACAAACGAAGTTAGACAAAGTGACACTCACGATTCAGCAATCAAAATCGCACCGAATCCTGCAAGCAGACTTATTACCGTTTCTTTGGCAGATTACCAGGGAGAATATGACATTGCTATTTACAGCAGTACTGGCAGTCTGGTAAAATCTCTAGGCATCAACTCTTTCCCAAGCCAGATAAATATTAGCGAACTTTCCCCAGGTACCTATTTTATGAAGGCAAGTGGAAAGCATGGGGCTTATTATCAGAAGTTTATTGTGGAGTGAGCCCTGCGACACTTGTTGGTGCTTTAGGTTTTAAAGCTCTACCTTGATTTGCTTGGGTCAATGCTTGTTTCTTAGGGAATTTGTGAACTGAGACAAAGGGGCTGACTGCGAGAAAATTGATAATCCTAGATCCAAACGCAACATGTCGCCCCGACGGTGCTCCGCTTAGTCTTGCTCTCTTTTTCCTCTTCTCAGATATCAAAGACCAAGTAAAACTAAAACTCCTGAATACGCGGCCGTTTACGTGAGGAGTGACGGAGTTGAGTTATGAAGTGGAGAGATAACAACAACTGAACTGTCGGCTAGCCGTTGGTCACTAGCCACTGCACCTCGCTCTGAAGAGCGATAAGCCTAGATTCTCCCTTCGCTTTTGCCAACTAAAAGCTAGCAACTAAGGGCTGCCGGATAGTTCGTCTAAGAATATTCTAGTCCCCAAACTCACGTTTGAGACAAACTAAACTGGTGAGTCAGACCGCCCTTACTTACTGAGGATCGCCAGAATACTCTCAAACCGAGCCCTTGTTTTTTGGAGAATCTCGGTGAAGCTCCAAAGGTTAAGTCCCGCCTTTGCAAGGTCGTCTTTAGAAGCAAGCACCTCAGGGTCATACTTCCGACCAATGACATAAGTTGCGAAATTCAGGCCGGGTCGATGCCCCGCGATTATGCCTTTGTACTTCAGAGCCTGGGTAACATGGTCCATAATCACCACCACTTTTGGGCGCTTAAATTCCATAATAATTGCTTCCACCCCGCCGTCGCGTGATCGGCAAAGGATGTCAGGACGTTCATCCTTGTTCTTCTTATAGAGCATATCCAGATGACCATCCAGGATCTTCTTAAGGGGTTTATCCGACGCCCAAAGTTCAAGCCCCTCTCGGATTAACCAAAGATTGCCTTCTATAAGTTTGTGAAGCTCAATTTCGTACGACTTGTTGCTTGAAATCAGCTCCTCCAATTTGGTGATAATATCAATTTGTGCCTTGATAATCTCTGTCACATTACTCATCTGCTTTAATCCCCATTCACTAATGAGGGACGAGAGGCGCTCCACGTCCTCGATCTCCGCAGCCATGATTGATTTCATGATCTCTCGGAGGACATTGGAATCGAAATACTTAATTATCCAATCGACTAATTCGTTAACTTCTTCATCGCTTGCATTCCTTAGTTTAGATATGACACCTTCAATTACACTCCTTGCCTGAGCACGGATGTGCGGCGGTAATCCTGCCAATTTATCTTGAACTGCAGAAACGTTGATTAACTGCTTAGTACGCTTGCCCTCGGCGGTCTTCTCAACCTCTTCGATAATGCCAAGGAAAAAATCGTGCAGATAGGTCTTGAGCGCCTGCACCTCTGGGATTTCTTCTACAAAATCATCCCGGCTAGTGTTTATGTAGGGGTCAAGAAAATCTGCTTCAATCTCGCCAATGATCTTATCAGCAGAAAAGGAAAAATGGCTTCTCTTTTCTAATCCAAACAAACTTGGCTCAGTTACGGCACGTTTCCGCACGCGGATAACAATCCCAGGTTGATTCTGCCTGGTTTTTGCCACCACATAATATCCATGAATTGCACCGACACCCGGGATTGTGTGCTTAATGAGATTTTGAGTACCTCCAACATCGGCAGCAGAGCAAGGCTTTTTATTAACTTTCACAGTAAAGTCCGGAACGTTGGGAAGCACCTTGAATAGATGCTCGCGAAGCGGATTGATTTCTGATGGCTGCAGCTGATCAGAAAGATCCATGAGTATGAGTTCGGTACCGTCCCTTGCTGAGGTCTTCGACTGCTTGATTTCGATCTTATACTCAGAAAGCGTGGCAATATTTTCAAAAATTTCTTTACTCAGAGTCAGTTCCGATCTAACACCCGCCTTTGTCGAAACGACTTTGATCGTGTTGGCTACACCAAAACCGGCCAATTTTCCAATCCCTTTGTTGCCAATCACAGGTCTTTTCAATATTGCCGATTTATCCCCAGACTTGCCATCCCGTCGGTTATAACCGATAAAAAGATATCTTTCGGAGATCTCTTCAGTCGTCATTCCTGTGCCATCATCTTTTATTACAATCTTGGCCCTTTTGATATATTTCTTAGGGATCGAAATAGCGACGTGCTTCGCATCGGCATCATACGCGTTGCTACACAATTCTGCCAGGCATTTTTTTAGGCTGGTATAAGCTGAGACACCAAAATGCTCGAGAATTCTAGGTGATATCTTAAAATATGATTCCATTTTGTTGCGGATTTTAATTTATCTTATTTACTGGTTTCTCTCTTCGATCGAAATGACACCTTAATTCGTTGGATCATTCTGATTGTGGCGGAGTCGAATTCTTTATGAAGTCTATGAAAGCCTGCTCGTCCCGAGTCTGTCCTTCAAAGAGCGCTAACTTTTTGTTTTGCGGAGAGAGGATGACATAGGATGGAATCGCAACAGTCTTGAATCGCTTCTTCTCTAAGCGCGCATTTGCCTTGTTATCCGGCGTGTCGTCATCGCAATAGAGCCGCACCAACACAAAATTTTCCAACAGACTTATGACTTCTGGATTCTTAAATACCGTCGCCTCCATCATTCGTGCATTCGTGCAATAATACCCCGTGAAATCAATGAACACATTCCTGTGCAATCGCTTCGCTTTTGCTAATGCCTGTTTCAGATCGGTGGACCAGGATAGCTTTGAGATAGGTCGCACATCCGGAGCCTTACCGGGAGCAGGCTCAGGATTGATTTGAGCCGATAACCGGGTCGAAAGCAGGAGAAGAAGGATTAGGAGAGTGTGTTTCATGCTTAGTATTAAAGACAGAACTTGGATTTATCGGATTAATCGGACTTGGATTCGTCGGATTATTCGGAAAATATGGATTTATTTTTATTTATTGATTTCTCTCTTCGATCGAAATGACGATTGATGAGGTAATCCGATGAATCCGACGAATCCGAGTCTTACTTCGTTGTTTCGCTGTGCATTTGGGCGCCTAGTTTTTCGTATTGGTAGTCGTTTGGCTCCCAGAGTTCGATCTTGTTTCCTTCGATATCCATGATGTGGACGAATTTTCCGTAATCATAGGATTCTATTGTGTCGGTTACCGTCACTCCCTCTTTCTTCAGATCTGCTACAAGAGAGACTAGATCTTCAACCCGGTAGTTGATCATGAAGTCCTTTGTCGATGGCTGGAAATATTTCGTCCGTTCCGGAAACGGATTCCAGTTCGTAAATCCCTTTTCGGAAGAGTCCGTAGCATGCCGCCACTCGAATACGGTTCCGTACTGGTTTGTCTTCAGACCCAGACGCGTTTTGTACCATTCGTTCATTGCGCGCGGATCTTTGGCTTTAAAGAATATGCCGCCGATGCCCGTCACCCGCTTGGCTGCTGAGCCGTCGCTCGAACTGCGAATTGCTATGGATCTGAAAGCATAACCAAGACCGAACGATGCTGCTAGTGCAAATACGATGAATGCTATTTTCTTCATGGATGTGATATGACTGTATGATTAAGGGTACGAAAGCTCAGGGTTTTGTTGTACTTCGTCTGCTTGGTTTCGATGCCGGCTTAGTCGATCGTGCTGCAGGACGATAGTCGACGGTCACCTTGGCATTCGGCTTTATTCCCGATAGCGCCGGCAGGAGATGATTAAGCACTTGCTCGGCCGTTGCCTTGTGCCTGTTTCCCGCTGCAGTCTTCTGATACCATCCGCTCGCATTTTTTGCGAAGCGATAGTATAAGCGGCCTGTATTTGCATTGCTGAACGTAATGCGGAATTCTGTATTGTGAAGCATAGGGTAATGATCAAAATACGGATGCAGAGTCGAAAGCAGCGATTCCTCTTACCACTGTAAAATAATCTGTTTTCGCCATAATCCACATCTAACTATGTCTTTTCCTGCCGGTCTATGAAACAAATACCGAAAAATCTCCGTAAAACGATGTGCCAGGGAAAACTTGCGTATTATTTTTTCAAAGAAACGCCTAAGTCCTTACAGATCTTCTTCGCGAGGAAATCATCGACTTCTTTATGACGAGGAATGGTCGAGGTCTGCTTTGTTGTCGGATTGAAATAAACTGTGTGCCGTCTGCCTTCGCGAAGAAGTTTACAGCCCTGTAGTTCAAGGAGTTGAATCAGGTCTCGACGCTTCACACCTCAACTTCAAACTCTTCGCGAACTACAGGATCGCCGTTCAATTCTTCGCGGCCGAATGCCCGGTTCGATTCGATAATTAAGGTGACTGCTTCTTTCAGGCTTTCGCGCGCCTCATCGAGAGTATGCTCCTGAACATTCGCTCCAGGAAGTTCTTCGACGTAGCCGATATACCAATCGCCACGCTGCCGGAAAACCGCTGTTAATGTTGTATGCATATTTCTATAAAGCGATCAAAGTGGTGAAGAGTTCAACGGGCTGGGCCCTGCACCAACTGTCGAAATCATTTCCCTTCGATCCGCCCGAGGATATCTGTTCTTTTGACCGGGCCTTCAAATCTGCTGTCATCGGCCTCGAGGGTATTATCGCCTAAGAGGAAATAACTGCTATCAGGTACCGTATAAGGAAAATGTATCTTCTGAGGCGATCCGGGAACAGATGCAGAATACCAGATACCGTTCATCTTTTCGGGATAATCCTGTTTCGAGCCATTAACGAACACGCTGCTATCGTGGATCGTGATGGTTTCGCCGGGCAGCCCCACAAGACGATTCACGTGCTTACCGTGATCGATCTGTCCGTTGGGCATAACTTCATCGCGATAGAAGATGACAATATCCCACCGCTGGGGAGATGATTTCGAATAGGCAGAGTAGTCGATCAAGAAGCGTTCATGCCGTTTGATCGTCGGCTCCATTGCCTCGCCGCCCATCCGCTCAGTAGGCAGGCATCCTTCGGCAAGCAGGAGAAGGAATAGAAAGCTGAGGAAGAATGGATTATTCCACGAAGCAGTCAGTGAATTCATCCTGATAGTCTTCGTGCTCTTTCTTCTTTCTGCCAGGAATTTCAAGGATCTATTTTTATAGATAGATTTCTTTCTTCGGCTATGCCTACGCTCGGAATGACAAGCATTCCTCTAACTGCTTACTGCCTACTGTAAACTGCTAACTGCCTACTCCCTTAGCTGCATCCGCTCGTTGTGCCGCAATCTTCGCAGACGGTGCAGGCGCCGTTGCGCTTGACGCGCATGGAGCCGCAGGCCGGGCATTGCTCGCCGGTGTAGCCTTTGGTTTTGGCTTCGCGGTACTTGACCTTCCGGGTTTCGGCTGCCGTCGCTGTGCTCATTTCCATGACCGGTTCTTCCGAAGGAGTTTCGGATTTCAGGTTCGTGCTCTTGAGCATTTCGACTATGGCATCTTCGCTTGGTGCTTCTTTCGTGGCAGGGGCTGCATGATGACGATCGGCATGGGCGTTGCCATTCTTCGGTTCGTCAACTGCTTTGACGTGGACAAAATCCGTGCGGTTGAGATAGTCATATCCTAATGCGCGGAAGACGTAATCTAAGATCGAAGTCGCATTCTTGATCGCTTCATGGCCTTGTACCGATCCAGCCGGTTCGAAGCGCGTGAAGGTAAAGGTATCGACAAGCTCTTCCAGCGGCACGCCGTATTGCAATGCCTTCGAGGCAAGCACGCTGAAGCAATTCATCAGGCCCTTGAAGCTTGCGCCTTCTTTATACATATCGATAAAGATCTCTCCGAGCGAGCCGTCATCGTACTCGCCGGTGCGCAAGTAAATCTTGTGGCCACCGACGGTTGCTTCGCGAAGCCAGCCTTTGCGCTTGGTCGGAAGTTTGGAGCGGCGCGGCTGCCAGGTGCCGACTTCCTCGCTCTGCGCCGAGACAAGCTGATGGAGCTGCGCTGCATCGAGTGTATCCTTGGCTTCGTCTTCGGGATCGGAAAAAAGGATCTGCTCTGCAAGATCGCCTTCTTCGTTAATGGAGTTCAGCGGCTGCGAAAGCTTGGAGCCATCGCGATAAAGCGCATTGGCCTTGAGCATGAGGCGCCACGATTCCATGTAGGCATTATTGATATCTTCGATCGTTGCCTCGTTCGGCATGTTGATCGTTTTAGAGATCGCTCCGGAAATGAACGGCTGTGCTGCAGCCATCATGCGGATGTGCGCTCCGTAAGCGATGAAGCGCTCGCCGTACTTGCCGCATTTATTGGCGCAATCGAAGATCGGAAGATGCTCATCCTTCAGCGATGGAGCTCCTTCGATCGTCATCGTGCCGCAGATGTAATCGTTGGCCTTCAGGATCTCATCTTTGGTGAAGCCAAGAGACGCGAGCATATCGAACTCTGCTCCGTTCATTTCGGCATCGGTGAATCCAAGCTTCTTCAGGAAGTCTTCGCCAAGCGACCACTTGTTGAATGCAAAGCGAAGATCGAAGACGTTATCGCACTGCTTCTCGATATCATCGATCTTCTCATCGGTAAAGCCTTTCATCTTCAGCGAAGATCGATTGATGCCCGGGCAGCCGACAAGCGTGCCGTGGCCTTTGCAATATTTTTCGATCTCTTCGATCTGCTTATCCGTATATCCCAAACGCGTCAGCGCTTTGTGAACGGATTGATTGACGATCTTGAAATATCCGCCGCCGGCAAGTTTCTTGAACTTGACGATAGCGAAATCGGGCTCGATGCCTGTCGTATCGCAATCCATGACAAGGCCGATCGTTCCGGTCGGAGCGATAACAGTAACCTGTGCATTGCGATAACCGTGGCGCTCGCCGAGTTCATAAGCGCGGTCCCAGCATTCACGGGCAGCTTTCAGAAGATCGGGCGGGCAAAGCTCGGCATTGATGCCGACGGGCCGGATGGTCAAGCCTTCGTAACGGTCAGGTGCAGCATCGTAAGCGGCAAGCTTATGATTGCGGATGACGCGCAGCATGCTTTCGCGGTTCGGCTCATAGCGTGGGAATGCTCCGAGATCGCGAGCAAGCTCGGCACTCGTTGCATAAGACTCTCCGCACATGATGGCGGTGAGCGCTCCGGTCAAAGCCAAGGCTTTCGGCGAATCGTACGGAATGCCAAGCACCATCAGCAGTGTGCCGATATTGGCGTAGCCTAAGCCAAGCGTACGGAAGTCATAGGACTTCTGCGCAATATCGCGCGACGGGAATTGCGCCATGAGAACGGAGATCTCAAGCGTGATAGTCCACAGACGTGCAGCGTGACGGTATCCTTCAATATCGAACTCGCCTGTTTCCTCATTGAGAAAATGCGCAAGATTGATCGAAGCAAGATTGCAAGCCGTATCGTCTAAGAACATATACTCCGAGCACGGATTGCTTGCATTGATCCTGCCATCGGCCGGGCACGTATGCCATTCGTTGATCGTCGTATCATACTGCAATCCCGGATCGGCCGATGCCCATGCCGATAGATTGATCTCGTTCCAAAGGTGACGGGCTTTCACTTTGCGCGCAACCTTCTTCGATGTGCGCCAGGTAAGCTCCCATTCCTTATCTTCGAGAACGGCATTCATGAATTCGTTCGTGACGCGGACGGTGTTGTTCGAATTCTGTCCGGAGACGGTCTGGTATGCTTCACCTTCGTAATGGGTATCGAAGGTTTTGAAATCGATGTGATCGTATCCCATCTTCACCATTTGCAGGACACGGACGATGTAGTTCATCGGCACTCCGCGAGCAAGGGCTTTCTTGATCGCAATATCGAGATCGTGATTCTCATGACGATCGGTGCCGCCATCGGCAGCGATCTTCATGATGGTGTTCAGGAATAGATCGCAGATCTTCGAGCCTGCAACCATGGCTGCGACTTTCTGCTCTTCGGCCGCTTTCCAGGTGATGAACTGTTCGATATCCGGATGGTCGATATCGAGCACTACCATCTTGGCAGCGCGGCGTGTTGTGCCGCCGGATTTCACGGCAGCAGCGGCAGTATCGTTGATCTTCAGGAAACTCATGAGGCCGCTGGATTGGCCGCCGCCGGAAAGCTTCTCGCCGGCTCCGCGCAATGCGCTGAAGTTCGAGCCCGTGCCCGAACCGTATTTGAAAATTCGTGCTTCACGCGTGACGAGATCGAAGATGCCGCCTTCGTTGACAAGATCGTCGTTGACCGATTGGATAAAGCATGCATGCGGCTGCGGATGCGTATAGGCATCGGTCGATTGCATCATCTTTCCGCTGACCGGATCGACGTACCAATGTCCTTGTGCCGGACCTTTGATATCGTATGCCCATGCAAGTCCAGTGTTGAACCACTGCGGCGAGTTCGGAGCACCCATCTGTTTCATGATCATGAAGATCATTTCGTCGTAATAAGCGACAGCATCGGCCTTCGTGTCAAAGTACCCGTGATCTTCACCCCACGAACGCCAGCAACCGGCAAGGCGGTGTGCAACTTCTTTGATCGAGCGCTCGGCGCCCAGGACTTGCTTGCCATCTTCACCGATGAGCAAGTTTCCGTTCTCATCGCGCTGCGGAACTCCGGCCTTGCGGAAATATTTTTGGGCAAGGATATCTGTAGCGACCTGTGACCATTTGCTGGGCACTTCGATATCGTGCATTTCGAAAATGGGTTTTCCGTCAGGATTGCGGAGAACGCTCGAACGGAGCGTATACTCGAACTGATCGAAGGGGCTAATGCCCTTTTGGGTGAAGCGACGGCTAACTTTCATACGTATGTATGTAACAAAAATGATGAAGAAATAATTAGATCATACGTGTGAAATCGGCGCTTCTATATGGAGGGGGGCAACAGATTCTAAGCGCTTATATAACACACGTTTACAGTTCGCAGAAGATAAGACATTCACTCGGAAAGGCAGAGTTCATAACACCGATACAGCGGCTCTCTGTATGTTTCAAAATAAAGCTCGGGTGAGTTTTCCTCACTGCCCTTGGGGAACATCAAGATTTCTATGAACGACAACTCAACTCACTACCTTAAAAGTAATGAGGAGATAACTTCTACAAATATCGCACATGAAAAGCTATTTTCCAAACACTTAGTGCTGGTATTTTTCCACTATCTTTTGAACATGATAAAAAGTTATCAACAGCCGTATCTATTTAAAGCTCAAATGGTTGAATTCATTAGACAAGGCGCATTTAAACAGTGGTTGCCTTATGTGCTTTAAAAGCGTTACCGATCGATGATGAGTGATAGGCTCTGAGTTGAATTTCCGGAACCGGATAATCGCATAATTCTGCAGATGTATTTTCCAGGAGCAAGCGAGGAACAATCATGGACAATATCCAACTTCTGTGCACCTACAGTTGCGTTGAGAAGCGATGCTGCCTTTCGGCCGAGGATATCGTAAAGCTCGATGATAAGCCAGTCCGATCCGAGCTTGAAGTTCGAATCGAGATCGATGTGAAGCGTGAGCGTATTCCCGGATAAGGGATTTGGCGATAAGGAGAACTCTCCTGCTTTCAAACCTGGCGGAAATACGGATGCCGTCGAGTCATAAGGCAGAGGGTGGAAAGCCGTTGTCGGTGTCAGGATGATATTATCTGCATCGAGCAGGAATTCCTTTGCCTTTGCATCTTTCCCGGTGCAGAGATACGTAATGGTATGAACGCCTTTAGTAAGGTACATTACTCCGCCATCAACTTCTTTCGAGCGCATGGGATGCTGAATATCGGTATCGTTAAATCCGGAGTATGAGGCAATCTTCTGATTATCGATAGAGATATCATAATTGCCATAACGCAAACCGATCGTGTTGAACAGGGAAATATGAAATGTATCCGAAAGCGGAAGAACAAAGGAAAGGATCATCTTCTTATCGGGCTCCGTCGGATAGAAGAGCATCGTAAATTGATTGCTCCAGTGTGAAGTGAAGAAATATCCCAGATAACTCGGATAGTATAGGCCGGCTTCAGCTACAAGGATCGGTAGATCTTCGCACTCATAATCCAGCGTCCTGGTGATCTGCATTGCCGTATCGGCGATCGCTTCAGTCCCTTGGTCTCCATTAACTTTCAGATAGTAGTTTCCATCGGGAGTCCAGGGAATTCGGATGGGAGTCAAGAATTCACCGTTTTTATTCACGAACCGATCTGCTGAGAGATACCATGCTTCCGTCGTATCGAAAAAGATCCGGACCTTCTCGCCGGGTTTGAATCCGTTGCCATAGATCATGACTGAATCTCTCCACCGGAATATTGCTGTTCCTGTGTCAAAAAGGAATCGAACGGTGGGCTTGTCAAAAACATATACAGGCTCAGGGCGTGTGTATCCGTTCACCGACAGCCAATGCTCTCCGAGGGGTAATGAGGGCGGCGCATCCACGGTTTCCGAAAATACTCCGGCTGAATCGGCTGAAACGGTGAAGAGAATCTGATTATCGAGCTTCGCCACGATCCTTTCGTTCGGCGCGTATCCCGATCCGCCGAAATTCCAATCCTGAGAAATCCGAACCGTATCACGGTCCACCCAGAACGGAGTCCAGCGACGGTAGAAAAAAGCGACGGTGCGGTAATCCGTTCGATAATCATTCCCGACTCCGTGCTGTAACTCGAATTGAAAAGTTTTTTGGAAATCGTAGGGATCCAAACAATGGAAACGGTAGGCGCTGGAATACAGAGACGGACAGCCGGAGAATGGAAGAGAAAAAACACTATCGGAGAAAAACCAGCCGCCATCGAGATAGTCTTCAAGACCCGTGTAATGGATAGTATTCATCCAATTCGAATCGATGGTAAAGATGGGATCGCCTTCGAGATAGTAAGGGAAAGGATCGTCAGGCAACGCTAGTTGCATGCCCAGGTATTTCCCTCGCCCGAGCATTCTTCCTACGTAGTGAGAGACATGCCAACGAGCAGGATACGATTCAACGAATTGTGTCGTAAAATATCCCTGATTCCATCTATCGATAGCCTCTTCAGAATATGTAGTCGAGGCCAGTATGGAGGCGAGACTCGGTCCAAGGTTGGCGATTTCAATTCGGGCATGCTTTGCAAATGGCATCGGAAAGTAGCAGGTAAGATCGCCATCGGCGGTTGCGCGGATCTGGAAACCATGGACGTTTCTCGGGCCAGCTCCGAGCCCGAAGAAATCCGCTACCGGAGCATTCACGCTTGCGACAGGCGAACCATCCCAATAGATCCGCAGCCACAAATTCCTTAAGGTGAGGACATCCCTGACATTCGGAATGATGTGAAGCGTCTCGATCATCCCAGGCCCTGCAATATCGGCTAGTTGAATCGATTCGCCGGGCAGCAGATCGCTGGAGACAGGAATCGTTTTCGGCTGAGGGTCATTCCACGGCGAACCCGTATTGTGATACGCCCTTTCAGCTGCCGAGAGTTGCTGCATGTACTTATCCGAGGGTGTCAGGCGAAATGATTCTAAAATACTCGGGTCGACTATCGGCCGGTATTCAACAGCCCAAAAGAGGCAGCAGATCGAATAGTCGGTTGTAATGAAGCTGATCTTAAAATTCTTTTTGTACGGTATCTGAACTTCGCAGTCTAGTCCGCCCGATACCAGTGAATCCAGAGGTGCACGCAATGCACCATGCGGCTTTTTGAAGATATAGTAGAGATCGGAAGTCAGAAGAAGCGAGTCGTCGATCCATATCCTCACCTTCATGGAGGAATCCGTAGGAAGATCGTGGTACATCAGCCATATATGTGTGAGAATCCCCGAGCCGCTTCCCTGGACAGCTATGAAATACTGATCGGTGTCGCGCCTTGATGGCCAACCCACACTGCCCTGAAACTGAAGCGGAAGAGAGTCCGGACCGTCGAGACGGCAAATTGCACGCGGATCGGAGAGCCGGGCATAGGGATCGAACGTCTGTGCTTCCGTTCTGCTAAGAAAACCGGTCATAAACAGAAACACCGAACACAAATAGAAAACCAATTTTTTGTGGATGGTCATACCGACGATGCAAATGATGGTAGGTAACGCGATTGGCCCACACAATATTCCTTCTGGAAATCTGCGTGCTAGGTCACAAATTCTTGCCCATGCCACTGATGATGGATTAAATAATCTAAGATACTGTAAAACTATATGGCTTATAACTTTGTATACTAAAATGAATCTCCCCGAGTACTCCCCTTTTCGATTAAACCAAGTATGAAAACGATAGTTTTACTTCTCGCCATTTTTTTCTGCGAAACCGTTCACGCTCAGGAAAAGACATTGAGTCATGAGGATTCCTCGCGAATCATCGGACATGTATACCATGTCAAGGCCTGGACTAGCTTGGGGCTTACTGTCGGTGGACAGGTAGCAATCCTACTCGGGCAAAAGTACTTCTATAAGCCGGAGATCACCGATCAGGAGTTCGATGCTGCACAATTGCCATCATCAATCAATTCTATTAATGCGATCGATCGATGGGCATTGCGGATGAATGCCCCGACCGTTGACTATACGTGGACTGCCGTCGGCATCCAAGCAGCTTGCGCTGTAGCACCCCTTACTCTCCTATTCGGCGAGCGGTATAGAAAGAACTGGGACGATATTGTTCTGATGCTCATGGAAGTCAATACGCTTTCATTAGCGATGTTTCAGTTCAGCCCTTTCGGTCCGTTTTTCCAGAACAGGTTCCGGCCGGCCGTCTACTATGCAAGAGATTCGCTGGCACGCTCCAAAGAACGAAGCGGCGGTGAACGAAATTCATTTTTCAGTGGTCATGAAAATGCTGCGGCAGCTTCCTTATTCTTCATGGCAAAAGTCTATTGTGATTACAACCCTCAAATACAAGGATGGGACAAAGTAGGGATCTATGCTCTGGCAAGTATTCCTCCACTGATAATGTGATGTTTCCGAATCATAGCTCTTCGTCACTTCCCATCCGATGTTATTGTTGGCGGCATCATCGGAGGAGCATGCGGCATCATTGTCCCGGAATTACACCGGATCGCAGATGGGAACGTCTCCATCGGAATGTATTCTTCACCGGAGAGTAGTGGCGTAAACCTTGCGTTCAGGTTGAAGTAAATACACACGAATAACCCGGTTTCAAGGGTCCGGAGGAAACTTTTATTCGATTTCCTTGATAATCTTTTCCCAATTGACGAACGGAGTCATCACTTCTTCATGCATATGAGTTGAAACTCCCGGAATTGGTGAAACGCAGAGTGCTTTTTTCCCAAGTCGCAGTCCCGCAAAAAGTCTGCGGCTTAAGAAACCGTCATCGGCACCGATCGAAGAACGAAGCAGTATTTCTTTATATCTCTGAACAGTTTTGCCCTGCATCATGAAGGTGAAAGTTGTATTGGTTATCTGCCGCCAATGGCAATACTTCGAAATGAATATTAGTGAGAACCGCAGGTACTTCGGCAGATATCGATCAGGGTAATCCGGAGTATGGATAATCAGAGGTTTATCGTCAATCCGGAGTTTGATAAAACGGAGTTGACGCGCCAACCGCTTTGTGGACATATAGCCCGAGCGATTCGTGATAAAATCATCGATCCATTTGAACGCTTCCGGTGTATGGAGATAATCATCCTCGACAAAATAGATCCACTCCTCTTCCGGCGATTCAAGGGCTATTTCCATTTGCCGCCTCAGCGATTTATCGTTGCCGAGCTCTTCGTTCAAAAGCGTGACAGGATAGGAGCGGAAGAAATCCTGCATGTCCGGGGATAACCTGTCGCCCAATACCGTGATCCGGTGGGGATAATCCTTGACGGCATTGTACATGCTCTTAAAGCAGATCTTGATCAGACTACGCTTATCAAGGTTAAACGGGCGCGGAGCATTGTGCAATGAATGCACAAGGTCGCATGTCCGTAGGATAATATGGTATTGTGGTTTCAAGAACGCAACAGTGATTGAATATGCGAAAAGACGGTATCAACAGAAATCGTGGAAATTGGCTCCCTTCGCTCGGGATATAAGATAATGGATGTCCGGTCATATGGCAACCATTCATCGGGTGCGGGATAAAAAACGATCATCTTCTTTATCAAAGCTGAGGCGATGTGTACAATTGCCGTATCGGGTGAAATTACAAATTCTGCACCGCTAATCAATGCTGCCACATGCTGAATCGTTTCGGTTTCAAAGACGGCAACATTCGAGGCCGAGACCTTTGCCAACTCGCCGGCATAATATTCCAGGAAATTCCTCGAAGCGATAAGGAAGAGCAAAGTATTCTCTCCGTTAGCACGTAATCGTTCGGCCAATTGGTTAACATTCTCGATTCCCCACTCTCTGTAAGGTACTTTCGCTTCCATATTGACAACGGCGTACTTCGATGCTTTGTGCTGAAGAAGTAATGATGGTATTTCTGCTGTGATCTGATTCCGGATTTCCGGTGAGATGTGGAATTCCGGAATCCGTTCTTCCGGAGATACTTCAATGTTAAATACGTTTTCGACGAGAGAAAGATATTGATCGACCATCGGCACATTATCGGTGGGAGCGGGGCGAAGAAAACAGTACGAATATATTCGTGCATAGCGCTTCTGTCTTGCACTGTTCATCGTGGCAGTGATGCCCACTCCCGCAACGACTCTGCTGATAAAAGCAAAACGGGTAGGTTTATAAAATCCGGCTGTAGCCAATACGACATCCCAGCCCTCTTGGCGTGCCCGGAGGATTTCTCTGAAAATTCTGACAATTCCCGGAGAATAAAAATCATAAACAGCATCGACGGCTTCGGCTTGCAAGACATCTTTATTCCTCCTGCTTGCAACTATTCCGATTCGAAGAGCAGGATTTCTCAATCTTAGCACTTTCAACATCGGCAATGTAAGCACCATATCTCCGATCGGATCGTGTGGAATGATGAGAACTTTGTGTATTGACCCAAGATTTGGCTTCGGAGGATTTCGGAATCGTTTGTAGGCAATTGCCATAAAAACAATGCCTATCCTACGGATGATATTGAGAAGCTTTCTTTTCAGCCTTCCCTGACTCCTTCGAGTATGCATCGAAGATGTATCAGGAGTATTTCGACGCCTAAGCCAAATTTGTATTCCGTTTGCCAAAAGTGTAAGTTGCCACTAGATGAGTAAAACCCGATGGATCGAAGCAAAATACGATTTCCTCTCGTGAGGGGCCGCTTCCCGACGGTGGTAACACCGGATAGAAGTTTGATGTTACCGAACTCTCATAAACTCAAATAATCAGCATGCAAGAGATCTATCGCGACGAATTTTGGGCTCAGCTAAATTTCTGGTCAAAGAAAATTTCACCTTGTACGATTCTGGAAATCGGCGGAGGTACCGGAGATGGCAGCACAACGGCATTTTTCGATGCGATAAATAGCGGTTCGAAGGTCTACAGCGTCGAAGCTCGCCTGGAAAGATTTCAGGAATTGAAAAAGAAGCCTGTCGAAGCACTTTATGGATGTTCCGTTTCTGCCGGTGACTATATGACGAAAAGCCAGGTAAAAGACTTCTATAAGACCATAAAGACAACATTGAATAACAACCCCCTGAAAGTTGTACTTGGATGGCGAAAGGAAGAGCTGCGAACAGTGAAGGATCTTCCGCAGAATGTGATAAAAGATATTCATGCCGAGTTCGTCTTTATCGATGGCTCTCCATTTACCGGTCAAAAAGAGTTTTACTATTCCGTCGAACAAAATCCCATGATTAAGATCATCGCATTAGACGATGTTAATGATATTAAGAATTTTCACAATTACTGGCAATTGTGTACATCTACTCAGTGGGAGAGAGTATGGGAGAATCTAACATTACGAAACGGCGCTGCTATTTTCATGAAAAAATCATGAACAATTATCTTCACACCTTTTGTGTTAAATCCGGCTGTAAATTTACGAATACTATTTCATGCCTGCTACACCAGGGTTAGTCGGAGTTATTCTTGCCGGAGGATCAGGGTCACGTCTCTATCCGTGCACTAAGGTTACGAATAAGCATCTTCTTCCGATCGGCGATATGCCGATGATCTTCTATCCGTTGAAAAAACTCGTCGGAGCGGGCATTACCGATATCCTTATCGTAACCGGAACCGAGCACATGGGAGATTTCATCTCGCTTCTGGGATCCGGAAAAGACTTCGGCTGCAGACTCACCTACCGCGTGCAAGATGATGCCGGTGGTATCGCTCAAGCTCTCGCGCTTGCCGAGCGATTTGCGAACGGGCAACCGATGTGTGTAATTCTCGGAGACAACATTTTTGAGGACAGCATCAAAGACACGATCGGCATCTTCATGAAGGATCCGAGCGCTGCTCATATTATCCTGAAAGAAGTCCCCGATGCCGAACGATTCGGTGTAGCAATAATTAATGGGAATAGGATAACGAAGATCATTGAAAAGCCCGACGAGCCACCGACACAATTGGCTGTCACGGGAATCTACTGTTATCCCGGCGATGTCTTCGATATTATCAAAGGGCTAAAACCATCGGCGCGAAACGAATTGGAGATCACTGACGTCAATAACGAATATATCGGAGCGGGCAGGCTCGGGTATTCGATGTTCGATGGTTATTGGAGTGATGCCGGTACATTCTCTTCGCTTGCAAAAGCGAATGAACTCGTAAGAAGCGCAACACCTAATTTTTGAAGATACTTCTTTTTTCCCGATCTTGAATTTATTTATTACCGGCGGCGCAGGATTTATCGGCTCGAACTTTGTTCGCATGGCAATCGGTCGCGGGCATAATGTACTTAACTTCGATGCGCTGACCTATGCCGGAAGGCGTGAGAATCTTTCTGATCTCGAAAACGATCCTCGATACTTCTTTATAAAAGGCAATATCTGCAACGAGAAGGAAGTTGCCTCAGCCCTTACACATAGATTCGAAGGGAAAGGATTCGATGTCGTCATTAATTTCGCTGCCGAGAGCCATGTCGATCGATCGATCGAGGCTGCACGGATCTTCAGCGAAACGAATGTCGTCGGAACGGCAACCTTGCTGGAAACGGCGCGCGCAAAGAACGTACCAATGTTTGTTCAGATATCCACCGATGAAGTGTATGGAAGTTTAGGATCCGCGGGCAAATTCGAGCGGCATTCCCCTCTGAATCCCTCCAGCCCGTATTCGGCATCGAAATCAGGTGCCGACCTACTGGCTCTCTCCTTCTACCATACCTGGGGATACGATGTCCGCATCACACGCTGCACGAACAATTACGGCGCTTATCAATTTCCCGAGAAGTTCATACCAACCATAATTACGCGCGCACTTCGCGGCGAGACTATTCCGGTTTTTGGAGATGGACTTCATGTTCGCGATTGGATCTATGTTGACGATCACTGCGAAGGCATATTTAAAGTCATTGAAAAAGGTAAGGCGGCACATATCTATCTATTCGGAGGATCGAGTGAGAAAACAAATCTCGAGCTTTCGCGTAGTATCCTCCTAACGCTTGCCCAGAAAAAAGGCGTTTCCAAAGATCACTTCCTGAGGCTCATCTCGCACGTTGCAGATCGGCCCGGACACGATCGGCGCTATGCAATGGATTGGACATCATCTACGGCGGAACTTGGATGGAAACCGAGGACATCGTTTTCAGAAGGTATCGAGCGTACGGTCGAGTGGTACGTGCAGAACCAAACATGGTGGCAGAGTTTGATCTGATTAATTCTACAATCTTGGCTCGATAGTGAGCAGAAGACGGATCTGATAAAGTAAATGAAAATCATTATCGTTGGCAGAGGTGAAGTCGGATCGTCATTAAGCGATGCCCTTACAGAGTTTGACATCCATCCGTGGACCATGGATATCGATGATCTCACAAGTGCCGAAATCGAACGAATTCATCCCGATGCCATCATTAATGCTGCAGGCAAGACCGATCTGAAATGGTGCGAAGAGAATCCCAGGGAAACATTTCGTTGCAATATTGAGGCACCCGTGCGTCTCTATCAAAGAATCACCACACACAATTCGTCTTCAGTAAAACCAATTCGATTCCTCCATTTCTCAAGTGGCTGCATCTGGGACGGCCCGTACGATGCAACCGGCAAGCCATTCACTCCTCTCCATCCGGCGCGACCGGCAGTCTTCTATAGTTGGACTAAGGCAGCTGCAGATCAGCTCCTTCTGGCAGAGGATCCGACATCTGTTGCAATTCTTCGACCCAGGCAAATTTATTCTGCCCGGCACACAACTCGGAATACGATTTCAAAACTCATTACTTACCCGGGACTTGTAACGACTCCGAATTCCATGACAAGTATGGAAGTCATCATCAAAACCGTTCGCTTTTGTCTTGTTTCGAAGGATAACTGGAATGGAGTGTGGAACATTTATGATCCCGGCGTGACAACTCCTTTTGAAGTAGGAAAAATGTTAGCCGAGGCAGGTCTACGAAAAATGCCGGCTGCTATCGAAAAATCCGAGCTCGACGCATTTCATAAACCAAGACGAGTTGATACCGTCCTCTACGACGACCGTTTCGAGAAAGTTATCCGACCGGAGCCTTTCGAACAAGTGATAAAACGAACGATCGCACAATTCAAATCCGCCTAACCTACCGGACTACTCTACTTCCCGTAGCCTTCGATCATTTCAATTTCAACCGGAGTCAGGAAATCTTCGACAAGATTGCGTTTGTGCAGGAATCTGAATAATGTTTGCTTCAGTTCAGGAATCGTTTGAGACTCTTCGAGCACCTTCCGCACCAATAGCTTTGTCTCTGAATATTTGAGTTTTCTGATAAGTCCGGATATCATCTGTACCCTATTCGGCGCAACAGAGATCTCGTCGATTCCCATGCCAATGATAAACGGTAAGGCAATCGGTTTACCTGCCATTTCGCCACAAAGAGAGACAGGTTTCTTTCGCGCATGCGCAGCCCTGACAGACATTGCAATAAGGCGCAGTACAGCAGGATGCAATTCATCGAACAAGTGGGCGACGAATTCATTTCCGCGGTCTACGGCAAGAGTATACTGCGTGAGATCATTTGTGCCAATTGAAAGAAAATCACATCGTGTCGCAAAAGCCGGCGCATGAAGTGCTGCTGCCGGAACTTCGATCATCACACCCAGTGGGATATTTTCGTCAAAGGCTTCACCGTTTTGACGAAGCTCTTGTTTGGCTTCATCGAGATAGTGCATGACTTTCTCCAACTCATCAACGGTCGTGATCATCGGCAAAAGAAGTTTGACGTTCTGTCGTGCCGATGCGCGGAGAATAGCCCGGAGCTGCTCGATATGCGTTTCAGGCTGATCGAGCGAGATGCGAATTCCCCGCCAACCCAGGAATGGATTCTTCTCCCTGAAACCGCCACCGATGAATTTATCGCCACCGATATCGAATGTGCGGATCGTGATCGGTGCCGGGTAGAATCGATTGGCAAGGTCGGAATAGATCCTCGTCTGATCGGTTTCCGAAGGAATTTCATCGTATTCGGAAAGGAAATGTTCCGTTCGAAGCAGCCCCAAGCCACGAACAGGTTTCGACTTGATCTTGCTCATCGATTCGGCTTCGGCTATCGCCTCATCGCTGATAAGCTCCATGTTCATGTTTACGACGATCTTCTTCCCATCGATCGTCTCCGGCGGGAATTCCGTTTCTTTCCCCTTTGCAGCGACGATCTTCTTCTTCGATTGGATCTCCATCAGGCGCTCGCGATACCGCGCCAATGTATCGTCATCCGGAGTTACAAACAACTCGCCAAGATCGCCATCGAGGATGAGAATGTCATTCGTCTCTATGTGGGCAGCCGCTCCGCGAAGCCCGACGATTGCGGGCAACCCGAGAGAACGCGCAAGGATGGCAACGTGGCTTGTTGCACCACCACCATCGGTAGCAAAACCTAAGAGCTCCTGGCGTGAAAAAAGGATTGCATCGGCAGGAGTCATGAATTCAGCGACGACAATAGCAGGATGATCGAGCTTGGATATCCATTTCTGCTTCTCCAGCAAATGGCGCAGCAGGCGTTGCTTGATATCTTCCACATCGTCGGCCCGTTCGCGGAGCAACGGGTTCTCGCTTGTCTGAAGAAAATGCTGGTGGATGTTATATTCGGAGTCGACAATGAAGGCAGCGGATTTTTTCTCGTCACGAATACGCCGGCGAATCGTATCCAGAACGTACGTATCGGCAAGCATCATGCTTTGCGCCTCGAAGATCGCCGATCCCTGCTTGCCTGCCTTATGCTCGGCTAAGGCGCTGATCTTCTCCAGTTCGCCCTTTGATCGAGCAACGGCATACTCGAACTGCTCAAGCTGAGGAGCAACTTCATCCGGCTCGAGCATACGATCCTCGGCGACTAACAGCGAGCGGTTATAGTGGTATGCCGGACCGATGACGATCCCTCCATTTGCCGCTATTCCCGTATAGTGAAGCACTGGTTAGGTTTGAATTAATATCGAATCATAAAATACGACAATAATCGATCGGGGAAAATGAAAGACTCGTTATGCGACCCCGCTCTTACATTTCGTCAAAGCCTTTGGCGAAGTAATCTGCCATTGCATCTGCCATCGCGGCTTCGTCGGCTCCTTCGAATGTCAGTTCCAGCGTTGAGCCCTGCGCTGCGGCTAGAGTCATCACACCGATGATGGATTTCCCGTTGATCTGAAAGCCGTCCTTATTAATATAAAAATCGGATGAGAATTCGCTGGCAAGTTTGACGATTGCCGCAGCGGGCCTCGTATGCATGCCTGCACGGTTCAAGACTTTAACTGTACGAACTATCACGTAAGAAAATAATTAGTATATATGGTGAACTGGCCTCCGATCGAATCAGTATGTCCGGCCGAGTAAATAATCGCTAAATCGATCCAATCCAATTCGAAGTCCTTCGCTGCCAATGCCGCTTATGGAATTCCGTGCAGTGATCGTCTCATCCTCAATCGCTTTCATGGCCTTATCGATGATTCCATGTTTTGCGAACGACTTTTTGGCGTGAGCAATATCATGGCTTGTAGCCTTTCGATCGCGTATCCGGAGTAACATCTCCTGATCGTGCTCATCAATCACATCAAACATCTCCATGGCCGAAAGAAAAAGAAATGTGCGCTTGCCTTCCAGAACATCTCCGCCGATCTTCTTTCCAAAAGAAGCCTCATCGGCGATTAGATCTAAAAGATCATCCCTGATCTGAAACGCGATACCCGTATGATGAGCAAATTCCCGAACGACTTCGACATATTCTCCGCCGGCAGAACAGGTTCCGAGTGTCGCCGCAAGTTCCAGCATTTTTGCGCTCTTAAGATCGATCATACGAAAGTATTCTTTAGTCGTTACATCATTACGCAATTCAAATTCCTTATCGTATGCCTGACCTTCGCAGACGCACCGGAAGCCAAAGGCAAACTCTTTGCTCATCTCGCCTGCAAGTTCATATCCACCGGAAGAGAGAGACTCTTCGGCAAGTGCAATGATGGCATCGCCCGCCAAGATGGCCGTGTTGATATCGTATTTCGTATGCAAGGTCGGGTTTCCGCGCCTCGTGTCGGCATTATCCATGATATCGTCATGAACGAGCGTAAACGTATGAAGCAGTTCGACTGCACAGGCAGCCGGGAGCCAATTCGCTGAAGGATTCGATAATGAAGAGAGATATGTTAGAACGGGGCGGAGTCTCTTGCCTCCCGATTGGATGGTAAGACGGATCGGATCGTAAAGGCTTCGCGGAGATTCGGGAATAAGTTCAAGCAGGCGGAGTTCGATCTCTTTGCGGGCCTTCTCCGTGCTCTTCAAGAATTCTTGAGTATTCTTCATCGGCGCTTCGAACGCTAAAATTTCTGTAACGGTTGCTTTGAAAGTGCCTCAACATTTTTCGAGCCGGTCAGAAACATGCAATATTTCAATTGCGTGATGAGATCTTCCATCTTCTTGTTAAGGGATTTCTCCCCCCCCTCCATGAACGTCGACACAAGAGGTTTCGCGATTCCAACAAGATCCGCACCTAGAGCAATTGATTTGGCGATATCCAAACCGTTGCGTATTCCGCCGCTGGAAATAATGCCGAAGGTCATGGATTCCCTCAATTCACGGACTTGAAGAAGGGCATCAACGGTCGGAATTCCCCAGTCCCAAAAAGGCTCAAGCACACTGCGGAGCTTCTTTTTCTGCCGAAGAATCTCCACTCCAGCCCAGCTCGTTCCGCCGGCTCCTGCAACATCGATCACCAGAACGCCGACTTCGAGCAACTGCTTTGCCACGTCTTTCGATATCCCGGCACCAACTTCTTTGACAATGACTGGGACTCCGACCGATTTCACGCATTTGCCTATTCCATTCAACACGCCCGTGAAATTCGAAGACCCTTCGGGCTGAAGCAATTCCTGAAGCGGATTGAGATGGATGATTAGCGCATCGGCTTCTACCAGATCGATAATCCTCTTAATGCTTGCAGTCTTCCCTTTGCCGGCAAGACGTGCTACTTCGACTGCTCCAATATTAGAGAATATCAGTCCGGAAGGATTTGCCTTGCGGGCAACCTTGAACGAGTTATGAAATCGTTTATCTTCGAGCGCCTGACGCTGGCTTCCCACTCCCATCGCTGCTCCGAATTTCGCGCTTAGCGCTCCGAGCGCACGGTTTATGCGTTCGGCAGCTTCATAGCCGCCTGTCATCGAGGAGATAAGTATCGGAACATCGAGATGCTTGCCCAGAAAATCGGTCGATGTCTCAACATCGCTCAGAGCAATTTCCGGAAGTGCGTTATGGACGAAGCGAATCCTATCGAAACCGGAGGAAGTTTGCCGGAACGAGACCTGTTCGGAGACGACGAGTTCTACATGGCTCTGTTTGCGGCTTGTCGTCAGATTATTCCCGGTATCGGTAATTTTTCTCTTTTTCATTCAATACTATCCTAAAACTTTCGTAAATTTACGATAAGAACAAGGGCTGTTTCCTAATTCTTGAAACAGACGCCATAATTTTCATAGATTTGTAGTTACGGATTGCGAAATTCCACCATAACTCTTCATCGAGAACCGTAGTGAAACAACAAATATCTTTCTCACCGGATGCATCCGAAAACACCGGGAGCAGCGAGCCCGTCAAAAGACTGGCTGCCCGGTATAATATCCCCGAAAAGGATGTCGAGGCCCTGCTTTACGGTTCCAGAGCACCAAAAAGCGAAGCTGCGGGTTTTGATACAAAAGAAAAATCTATGGCAGACGAATTTCGATCGAATTATGGCGCTCCGCAAAAGCAGAGCGGATGGTCGCCGGTTAATGTTCTCAGCCTTGTCGTCGGGATTCTCGGCGTTATGGCATTGACAATTATCCTCATTGCCGTCCTTCGCAGGCCGAATTTTCATCATATGTCCGATGGTATGCCGCATCCTCCGCCTCCGATGATGATGACACCGAACCAACCGCCCCAAAGAGGTGGGATGGACTCGTCACGGAGGGAGACTCCCTCAATGAATGAGAATCAAGGTACTGTTCCGCCTCCGGCTACTATGAATGAAATGGAGCGTCCATCACCAAAGCCTCGCAGGCATACATCAAGCCGGTCTTCAGCCTTTACGACCAGTAATAGCGTCGAAGCACAAGAGCATTTGGCTGAAATGAGAGCGGATGGCAATACCAAGGCCAGGATCCGAATGAAGACAAAAAATGGGGTTACTATTTACTCCGTTCAATAATTTAATAACGCGAGGTTCCATTCACTGAGAATGCGAAAAAACAATTAACTTTTTGGAACGGGCATCTGCGGATGCCCGTTTTTACTAAGGTATGAAAATGTGCCGAGCCGTGACTCTCCTCATTTTGCTCTCCGGACTGATTCCTTTCGGCTCTCTCTCCTACGCCCAAAAACTTTCGAAGATCCGGGAAAAATTCGCTCCTGATAGCGCGACCTTCACTATGGCTGTTGATCCAAAGCAAGATTTTTCGCAGGGCAAGACATTCGAGGCGAAGATCCACTTCAAGATCGGCAAGCACTGGCATGTCTATTCATCGAAATCCAATTCCGAGGCAAGTTCTCCTCTTATCCTGCAGATTCCGTCGGAGCTCGGTAGTAATTTTCAATTAGAGAGTTTCGAAGAAAAGGGAAAGGTGACGGCGAAATTCGATTCGAATTTCATGGCAACGACGAAAGCCTTCTATTCCGATTTCGATATTGTTGCAAAGATCAAGATAAGATCGAATGCCAAACTCGGCAAGGATCCGTTCTATCTCTGGATGAATTACCAGACCTGTAACGAATCCAATTGCATTCCGGCCAATACGTTCACTGTGCCCATGCTCTTTCTCGGTAAAGACCCGCTGCAAATATCTGTCGCGAAAGGGAGCGGGATCGTGGACGCAGCCGATACCACAGCAGTGATCGATACATCATCCAAACTTTCTGCAGCAATACCCGCAACTCCTGCACCGCCCCCTCCTGGCTCGACCTCGAACGGCGTTACCGCAGACGATCTCAATAAGATCGCAGGAGAATCCATTTGGAGTTTCATTCTGACTGCAATGGGTTTTGGATTACTGGCACTGGTGACACCTTGCGTCTTTCCGATGATCCCGATTACTGTAAGCTTTTTTACCAAGCGAAATCAGGGCTCGAAGAAACATGCCGTCAAAGATGCGACATTTTATGCTATCGGCATTATTGTAACGTTCGTTGTCCTCGGCTTTCTTCTCGCCCTACTTTTCGGCTCATCAGGGATCAATAAGTTTGCTTCTAATCCTGCGGTCAATATTTTGATCGCCCTGATCTTCATTGCATTCGCCTTGAATCTGTTCGGACTCTATGAACTCGGAGTTCCAAACGAATTATTGAATAAGCTTCACTTCCGCGCAACTACGCATGAGAACCGGATCGTCTCCGTGATGGACTGCCCGAACTGGGTGGTGGTGGCCTTCAGCTGCTCACGGAGCGTCTTCT
>JAUZOQ010000150.1 GCA_030706385.1 Bacteroidota bacterium
CATTACCCTCACCGATCTGACGGGTAAGCTCATTCGTACCCTCGTCGCTGGAAGAATATCCCAGGGACAGCATACTGTCAACTTCGATGCTCATGATATCGGAAGCGGCACCTATATCTACCTGCTCGAATCCGGCAATACAAGACTCGTTAGACAGATGATCCTCGCAAAGTAAGGGAGCCCATATAAAGTCAATTGCTACGAAGGCGCTCATGATTTGAGCGCCTTCGGCGTTTAGTAGAACATTTTTCATTTTTCCCGTTCATCTCAGAAAATTGGCTTTGAGGGGCATCCTCAACTCATTTTCCAGAGATTTTGACTAAGAGTGTAGCTATTTCATGCATTGTGGGAAGATTAATGGCAATTGGTGAAACCAAATGTTTGTGAATCGGCTTTATTTTGCGTATATTTGCATATAAGTTGGGGATAGAGCACACTTGTTCGACACAGCAGCACTGATTTTTTTGTGTTTCCTTATTTTTTTATTGATAACTATGAAAACTGATTACTTGATTTCCCTGCGGAGATTCTCTCCGCTTGTTTTGTTATTGACGGTGTTTTGTTTTTTGTGCCCCCCGCCCAGAAGTTCTCAGGCACTCGTCACCGGCTACGGCTTTACTACGGGAAGCGGCAGCAGGATTAACATCAATTCCGGTACAACGCTCTGGAGCGGAAAGTATCGTAGAAAAAATCTAGCCTCAGGCGCGATCAATCTCGGGTTTACCTTCAATTTTGATGGAGTCAATTATACCCAGATGCAAGTCTATAACAGTGGTATCATTACTCTCGGCCCAAATCAGATCAATAACATTCAGAACAATTCGCTGAGCACGGTCAACGTACCGACGATCGCCGGTTGGTGGGATGACATCGGCCTTTCCGGCGGCGCTCAAATGTGGGGCGGTTGCCCGTATACTCCAACTGTTCGCTACCAAATGATCGGAAACGCGCCTTCACGCACGATGGTCATTGAGTGGGATCACATCAGTGTTTTCAATCATGACGTCGGCTATTACGGCGAGGCTCTTTCAACGTGGCAGATCAGACTTTATGAGTCAGGTAAAATAGAGCTTTACTATGATGAAATGACTTCGTATGATCCGTGCGGAGGATGGGGCGGACAGAACTATCCGACAAACGGAGCGATCGGAATGGCTGGCGGAAGCGGCAACTATGCAAGTATCACACCGACCGGTGGCAATAGTGCAACCCGTAGTTTCTCCTCAGTAAACAGGAACATCAATCTTCAGAACGGGCAGATTGCCAATGGTACGCTCTATAGCTTCGTACTGCCGAACGTTCAACTCAGTACAGCTCCAAAGACATTGAGCTTTGGTGTTGTTCAGGCCGGCTTTACATCGGCTCCGCTTTGCATGACTGTCAAACATGCCGGCACGGAAGCAACACTCACGATCAATAGCGCAACGATTACCGGCAGTTCGGATTTCGCCATCGTCAGCTCGCCGCCTTCGAATAATTATGGTATTGGTGCAACTGGACAGTATTGCATAACATTCAAACCATCTCAAGCCGGAATTCGAGTCGGTACCCTAACGATCAATTCGAACGGAAGAGATAGTGGAGTGCAAACAGTCACGCTGACCGGTGTGGGAATTGTCGCCGATATGGTGGTCGACTCAAATATCCGATTCAAGAAAACCAGAACAAGGCTCGGTGACACTCTCATCCAGTATGTACACATTACGTCAACTGGGCAGGCCCCTCTGTTTATCAGCAACTTCGCCTTTTCAGGGGTGGATGCGGGACAATACTTTATTGCGCGCTATCCTGCGAATCCGATACAGCCAGGGCTTACAGACTCTCTTGGCATTGCCTACGCACCTACGATCGAAGGTAAGCACGTTGCTACGCTAACGCTAACTTCGAACTCATTTACATTTCCGACCTTCCCGATATCGTTGCAGGGGACAGGCACACTTCCTCATATCGTAGTAACACCTACATTGTTGCTCTTCGATTCAACTCGTGAGGGCGATACTGTATGCAAGAACATCACGATATGGAATCCAGGAACAGATACCCTTCGCATTTTGGCGAACATACTTTCGAGCAACGATGGTGATTTTCACTATACGGGACTTACCGGTGCCGATACAGCGATCGCACCCGATCATACGAAGACGGTGACTATCTGCTTCATTCCGAAACAGCAGGGTACACGTCAGGCTCGTCTGCTCTTGAAGACGAATATCATTAAGACCTATGAAATCCCCCGCCGAGATACGGCCGGTATCGTAACCGTTGATATCCGCGGCACTGGAGTACCATTTGGAATATTTGCAAATTCATTCAGCGGACCGCCTGTTCTCGATTCTGCAACGATCGGCACAGAAGTCTGCAGGTTTGATACACTGAAGAACAATGGTGATGCAGATATTCTCGTAACTGGATTCAACTTCACCGGCGGAGTCTTCTCGCAGACCGGACTTCCGGCCACGCCATTCTTGTTGAAGGCTCGCTCTTCCATAGTCTTCAATGTGTGTGCAACACCGAATGCACAGGGAATCACGAATGGATCTTTGGTATTCACGGGATCAACAGGTGGATCGACGATCACGGAGAATATTCTTCTTGGTGTCTACGGTCTCAAGGCCTGCGTCGCAGCGGATCCGAATGCGCTCTTTGTTGGAGTCCTCCTTCCCAATAACGGAAGCGATTCCTCACAATGCGTTTGGATACATAACTGTGGTGATATCGCATCAGTCTATAGCGTAACCATTAACGGCGCTCAAGCTTCTGACTATTCAGTTCAGCCGACAACTTCTACAATGATCCAGCCGAAGGATAGCTTCCAGTTCTGCGTAGACTTTAAGCCAACGGCTGTTAGAGTCTCGAACGCATCACTTGATGTAGCATCCACGGATCATTCATCGGTCAGCGTTCCGCTTACCGGAGCTGCCGGCTGCGCGCAGCTTGCCGCCACAGTCGATCCTGTTCCGAATACGGCTGTCTTCGATACTTCGAGCTTCTTCAATATCACGATCAATAACACCGGCTCGTTCGATTGGACACCGGGCCAGATCAGTGATATCGTTGTCACACCGAATACCGAGTTCAGCGTCATTTCTGTAACAGTGACCGGACATGCTCCGACTCAGCAGATCGTCATCAAGATGCGCTTCCTTTCCAGGACGCTTGGTAATTTCTCGGCGAAGGTTACCTTCCCGAAGAGCGGACCGTGCGGCGATGCCGGAAGTATCGATGTTGCCGGCGCGATCATTCAGGGTGGTGTCAAAGAGATCACTGCAACCGAAGGATTCATACTCGACCAGACGTATCCGAACCCGACTATGGGCAATACGAACTTCACCTATGTCACACCTCGTGAGACAGAGGTTCGCATCTCCGTCGTCGATCTGACAGGTAAGTTGGTACGCACGTTGATCACAGGTCGCGTTACCGAAGGCGAACATCTCGTGAACTTCGATGCTTCGAATCTTCCGAGCGGCACCTACGCTTACATTCTTGAGAGCGGAAGTGTGAGATTAGTCAGACAGTTCATCCTGACAAAATAATCTCAAAGTTTTCATAGTTCGTTTAAGGGCGTATCAGTTTGATACGCCCTTTTTCGTTTAGCTTCGGGGGTTGTCGGCATCCTCCCCGTCCGCCACTTCTGACAGTTAATTCACAACCTATCTGCCAAATTGGCAGGGTTCTTGATAAGTCCTCCAATGAGATCATCAAAATCAGTGCAAAATCGATGATTTTTCCTTTGGCATGATAATTTCTTATTGGACGAACATAACCCCTAATTTTATTAAAAGAAAGGAATGAATACTATGACTCAGATTATCAGACGTCCGCGCAGTGATGCGGGATTCTTTTTCCCAAAATACATGCGCAGTTTCTTCGATGACTTAAGCCGAGACTTTGATGGTTCGCAGACTCCGTCGGGCTATGTCCCAAGAGTGGATATTTCCGAGGATAGCGCAAACATCTATGTACATGCCGAGCTTCCCGGAATGTCGAAAGATGACGTGAAGGTTACGATTGCCGAAGGCATTCTCACTCTTCGCGGCGAGAAGAAACACGAAGAAAAGAAGGAAGACAAGAATTATTTCCGAATCGAACGTCGCTATGGCGAATTCGTGCGGCAGTTCACCCTTCCCGATAACGTAAAGGAGGATTCTGTTCGCGCCAATTTCACCAACGGCGTCTTAGAGATCACGATTCCCAAGAGCGAGCCGGAAAAACCGAAAGAACGAGAAGTACCCATTAACGTAAATATTAATTAATAGCAGATTGGTGGCCGCCTCCTGGCGGCTACCGTATTTTTGCAGACCTTTAATAACAATATGATCGGAATGATGTTTGTAAATATACTTATCGGAATAATCGTCGCCGGAGTTGCGGTGTTGATCTTGGCTGCATTTCTTGCTAAAGGATCTCGAAAGAGATATGGTAGTATTGAATAGATTTGGGAAAATCTTGTGGCATGTCCTGGCTTCCCCATCAAAATGAAAAGATTTTTAAATGATTGAAAGAAGGATACTACAATGAGTAAAATTATAGGAATTGATCTTGGCACAACGAACTCGTGCGTTTCCGTTATGGAAGGCACGCAGCCCGTTGTTATAGCCAATAGTGAGGGTTCTCGCACGACTCCCTCCATCGTTGCATTTACGAA
>JAUZOQ010000151.1 GCA_030706385.1 Bacteroidota bacterium
CTAAAACTCTTTCCTCATAACGTGCCACAGCTTCGATATCTCACTTCAGGAGAGTCTCACGGTAAGTCACTTATTGGCATTATCGATGGAATCCCTGCAGGCCTTTCTCTCGAGGCCGCTCGGGATATGGATCCGGTGCTGGCCGAGCGTCAGCGTGGTTATGGAAGATCGCATAGGCAAACGATCGAGCATGATAAGGCCACCATTCTTTCCGGAGTTCGCTTCGGGATCACCACCGGCGCGCCGATTGCGATCGAGATCCTAAATAAGGATTCCGAAAATTGGGATGAGAAAATGTCTGTCGTTCCTACAGAATCCGAGGTGAAACCTGTCACAGTCCCTCGTCCCGGTCATGCCGATCTTGCAGGAGCTATAAAGTATCGTCAGTCCGACATCCGTAATATCTTAGAGCGTGCATCAGCCAGGGAGACGGCCATGCGCGTTGCCATAGGTGCTGTAGCCTCGAAGTTTTTACGCGAGCTTGGAATAGCATCGGTGTCTTTTGTTCGGTCTATCGGAGATATTGAAGTGCAGATGGATCGAAAACCCGGCGAGCTTCATAAACTTCATTCCGTGCTCTCGGCTTCTGAACTGAGGATGTTCGATTCAGAGGCGGAGAAACGAGCGAAATCACGTATCGACGCAGCAAAATCCAATGGTGACACATTAGGAGGAGTTGTAGAAGCACATTTCATAGGTGCTCCGATCGGTATAGGAAGCTTCGTGCAATGGGACAGGAAACTTGATGGGCTGATCGCCCAAGCAGTGATGAGCATTCAGGCAGTGAAGGCCGTTGAGATCGGCGGAGGGATTTCTCTGGCAAAGATGAACGGTTCTCAGTGCCACGATTCAATCGAAATTGAAGAAGGGGAGATCGTCCGGAATTCCAACAATGCTGGAGGAATGGAAGGTGGAATGACGGACGGAATGCCCATCGTTGTTCGCGCAGCAATGAAGCCTATCTCCACGCTCATGCGACCGCTACCCTCGGTGGATCTGGCGACGGGTGAATCTGCGCCTTCGCACATCGAGCGTAGTGATGTTTGTGCCGTTCCATCTTTGGCAGTAATTGTCGAGTATGTCGTGGCCTTCACTCTTGCTTCCGCTCTTCTCGATACATGCGGAGGAGATACGATGGATGAGGTAAAGACAAGTGTAGCCGCTCGCCATGAACGCGGGAAACTGGAGAAAATAATTGAATGACCTGGCGCGGCAGACATATATATCTTGTCGGACTACCCGGCGCTGGGAAATCCTCTATCGGAAGAGAACTTTCTGGTCTTCTCGCCAAATCAGGGTACGAATTTTTCGATCTCGATGAAGAGATCGTTCAAACTACTGGCAAGACGATCACCGAGATCTTTTCTCAGGAGGGGGAGGAGCGCTTTCGCGAGATCGAGACGGAGCAGCTCTTGATTCTTTCTCAACGAAACTTCGAGCAGCATCCCTGTGTGATCGCAACAGGTGGCGGAACGCCACTTCGGGCAGTCAATCGCTCGATCATGCGCGGATCGGGAATCATCGTGTGGATCGACGTCACTATTCGTCAGGCCGCTAAGAATGTGGTCCAAAGCTTGTTGCAGGGAGAGACGAGGCCGCTCTTACGCTCTACCGGTACTGAAGAGCTCACGGAAAAATTGAGAGTCTTGCTTGAAGAACGTCGATACCTCTATGAGCAGGCAACGATGCATTTCGTGACGCGTAGTCCCAGAGGAGACGAACGCAGTGCCGCTGAACTTGCTGAAGAATTGCTGAAGGCGCTGGAGCAAATGTCCCGCGCGATGAGGCTGCGTCCGCGCTTCGAAACATTCATTGCTCATTCAGGAATGGGGGATTACCCTGTTGCCATCGGCAGCGGCATTGCTGCAAGTGAACTCGGCGCCAGTATTCGTGATATGAATGCCAGGCGCGCAGTCGTTATTACCGATGAGAATGTGGCAAGGATTCACGGCCAAAAATTTTCCTCGAAGATCACTCAGGAACATCGCAGTCCTATCGAGATTCATCAGATCGTTATCGCTCCGGGCGAATCATCAAAAGATAAGGGGACGCTTTTCGAGATTCTCGACTCCTTCGTAAAACTTGAACTATCGAGGAAATCCGATGTCATCATTACTCTCGGCGGTGGAGTGGTAAGCGATATAGGCGGGCTTGCAGCGAGCCTCTATAACAGGGGCTTACCACTGATCCATGTTCCGACGACTCTGATCGGTCAGGCCGATGCGGCTATCGGAGGGAAGACTGCGATCGATTATGCCGGGTACAAGAATTATCTAGGTACCTTCTATGCACCACGCCTAGTACTTATCGATCCGATCTTCCTGAAGACTCTTTCTAAAAGAGATTTGAATGCCGGACTTGCAGAGATCGTCAAGTATGCGCTGATCGGCTCACCGGAGTTATGGTCAGTCCTTGCTAAATCGTTGCGGCGACTCTTACGCGGTGTCGATTCCGGAATTGAGATCATTATCCGTGATGCCGTGCAGCAAAAACTTCTCTACGTTAATTCCGATGAGTTTGAGCGGAAGGCAGGAAGACGCGAACTCCTGAACTTCGGACACACCTTCGCCCACGCCTTCGAGGCTTCTACGGATTATTCCTCGCTGCTACATGGTGAAGCCGTTGCCCTCGGCATGAGAGCGGCAGCTTGGCTTTCGATGGAACTTGGAATGCTCGATCAGGATTCCTGGAGCCAGATCGAAGTCGTGCTCGGCCGCCTTCCGATTCCCGTCGCTCCTGAGCTCAGTGCGGATCAAGTCCTGAAGGCAATGCGACGTGACAAGAAACGGCAGGCCAACAGTCATCGGATCATCTTGCTTGAGGGAATCGGCAAAGCCGTTGTCCGGGATAATGTCGATGAAAAATCGATCCGTAGTGCCATAGATTTCGTTCTTTCGGTGATCTGAATATGAACATACTCATTCTACATGGACCGAATCTGAACTTGCTAGGCGAGAGAGAACCTGCGATCTATGGCAGTCAGACACTTGAGGACATAAATAATGAACTTCAGAGCAGGGCAGAAGGCTACAACATATCATTGAGGATCGAGCAATCGAATCACGAAGGGGTACTGATCGACCGGATCCAGGAGAATCGAAAGTGGGCAGACGCTCTGATCATTAATCCCGGAGCGTTCACTCACTACTCTTATGCGATTCGCGATGCTATCGCAGCATTTAACAAACCGACGATAGAGGTGCATTTATCCGATCTTTCTAAGCGTGAGGAATTCAGGAAGCATTCTGTTCTGAGTGGATTAGAAAATGTGAGGAGGATCATGGGCAAAGGTGCAGCCGGGTATTTTGAAGCTCTTGATTCGCTTGCAATAAAAGAATAGACTTGTGAGGAAATATTTTACTTTTGTTAAGATCGAGCATACGCTGTTTTCCCTTCCTGTGATCTATGCAGGAATGGCGCTAGGATATTTGTCGATCGTGCAGAGTGGAGAAGCTATTCCTGCTGCCTCTGCACTTTGGGGAATCGGCGCCTGGATCTTAGCAGCGGCTACAGGTGCTCGTACAGTTGGTTTCGCAATGAATAGGATCGTTGATCGCCATATCGATGCGAAGAATCCACGCACGGCAATTCGGGATCTTCCGACCGGTCGTATGAACTTGAAGCAAGCTTGTGCCGTACTCGCTGCAGGATTCATCCTCTATATGGCTGCTGCATTTCAATTGAATTCGCTTTGCGTCCTGCTTTCTCCGATCCCTCTTGCTGTATTCTGCATTTATCCATTCCTCAAACGCTTTACGATCCTATCCCATTTCGGAGTTGGACTTTCTCTCGCCCTGGGACCATTGGGAGGATATTTTGCAGTCAGGCCTATACTTGATAGTGCGATCACTCCAGTGATATTTCTGACTTTTTTCACTTGGCTTTGGGTTTCCGGTTTTGATATTATCTATTCGACGAGCGATGAAGAGTTCGATAAACATGAAGGGTTGTTTTCATTCCCTTCGAGATTCGGCAAGGTAAAGGCACTGCGATACTCAGGTATTATACACGTATTCGCGTTCTTGCTCCTGGTTGGGCTGTATCTTTCGGCATTTTACGGAAGTATCATTGTAGCAGTACTTCTGCTCATTGCAGGATATCTTCTCTACCTTGAGCAGACCAAAGCCGATGACGTTGAACTCGCATTTTTTAAGATCAACGCCGTGCTCGGATTTGTGATCTTTGCATTCGTCATGATCGGCGTTCACCTATCGACATAACATGAGCGCTCCAAAACAAAAGAAAAGACCTCGCATCGCTGTAGGGATCACCGGCTCCAGCGGAGCCATCTATGCTCTTGATTTCCTGAAGCGCTATCCGTATGATAAGTACCTTATCATGAGCAAATGGGGAAAGGCCGTGATGAAGGA
>JAUZOQ010000152.1 GCA_030706385.1 Bacteroidota bacterium
ACGATGAGCAATCGGTGTAACATGGGAGCGATGGCGTGATGCGAAAATACGGCAATTCATAAAGAAGCGATCTGATTTAACAGGGTAAAATTTAATGACTGCATCCAGTGGAACGGACTCTTAGTCCGTTCTGCGGAGTCGACTTCGTCAGACGGACTAACCCGCCGCGGCGGGCGTCCCACTGGAGAAAGTCCTAACGTCTACCAGCTACCAGCTAACAACTACCAGCTTTCTTCTGCGAACGACTAACATGTCATCTCGAACGGAGCCTGACGCGAGCGAAGCGAGCGGCAGGCGTAGAGAGAGATCATTAAATAAGAATAAATCCTTAGATTTTCAAGCAAAGCAACAAGCGATGTGTTTGGGGAAATAAGGATTGATTTTTATTGCCAGATTTCTCCCTTCGCTACCGCTCCGGTCGAAATGACAATGTTGTTGCCGATGCTCTGAAGGCTGTCATTTCGAGCGGAGCCTGACACGAGCGCAGCGAGCGGCAGGCGTAGAGAGAAATCTTTAAATAAAAATAAGCCCTTAGATCTTTGAGCAAAGAAATGACGTATCCCGGGGAAATAAGGATTCCGAACTCTTTTACAATCTATTCCATTTTATCATTATGAGTATTCAGCCAAATCTTCTTAGCCGCATAACGATCGATCCGGAGATATGCCATGGCAAACCTGTGATCCGTGGTTTGCGGTATTCTGCCGAGTCGATTCTGGACCTGCTCTCTTCTGGGATGACGAATCCGGAAATCCTCTCCGATTATCCCGATCTCGAGCAAGACGATATCCGTGCCGTCCTACTTTATGCAGCCGAACTTTCGCGTGTAAAAAGCATCGAACGGATAAATGCCTAAGTTCCTCCTCGACGCACAACTGCCACGGCGTCTTAAGGGCTTGTTCGACGAATTCGGTTTTGAATCGATGCATACTCTCGATCTTCCGAACAAGAACCGCACAACTGATAAGGAGTTGATTAGGATCAGCGTTGAAACAGATTGTATTATCGTCACTAAGGATGGTGATTTTGTTGAAAGCTATCTGTTGTCTCGAAAACCTGAAAAACTTCTCCTGCTTTCATGCGGGAATATGAGCAACAGTGATCTTGAAATACTTCTGCGCAAGAATCTTCTCCGTCTGGAAAAGGAATTCGCAACAAATAACTTTATCGAAATTAATCGGGACGACCTCGTAATTCATTCCTAAGCGTCAGTATAAGAGATAAGGGCTACATCCACAAGGAACGTCGAAGCCCCCTCCCCAATCATCTTAATACCATACTCTCCCCAAATCCAGGTTCAGACGACTACCTCCCCACCATCTTCTTCAAATCAAATGTCCAAGGCTTCACTGCTGCGCCTTTCTTGACTACTTTCACCGAGCTGCTCCAGCCCGGAAGCGGGCAACTGAGATTAACGATGTATTCCCCTGCCGGAACTGTGGAGAGATCGACGGCATATTGCTGCAATCCATCCACGGCCGGAGTTTCATCCTGCAGCACTTCCACTCCGCTCATCGAGACGACCTGAATCTTCATCTTGCTTGCAGAGCAGTTATCGAATGTCAGCACCGTATGACCGGAACACGGATTAGGATAAGCAAGAATATGCGACGGCGATTCATCGACGGCGTTTCGTGCAGAGACGGAGCTTGTTCGGTCGGGGATCTTGTTGGAGCCGTGAATAAGATAAATTGTCCCGTTTGATTCATTCCCGCTATTCAGCCCGAATGCGCCAAGACCCATAATGACATCCTGTAATTTGTCATTGTCGGCAACCAAAGTATCTATGGCACCACTTGATCCACCAACATTGGGAATTGGGCCAATTTCCATGTCGATTTTGTCGTCGATCGCGTTGCCGAGTACATAAAAAAAATGATACCCATAAAATCCTCCATCCAGTGATCCTTCGACATAAAGGAGCCTATTATTGGTACCGGTCATATGGCCGCAATCCTTGATCGAATTTCCCCAACCGATAGAATACTTTGAGTCGTAGTAATAAGGCTCATGGATTACGAATGCAGCGCTGTCAAATGTCCAACGGTTCACACCGAAGTCTTTCCCGCCTTTAAAAATCCGTATCTCGCCAATCGTCTCACTCCCGTAATCAGTATCGAAGAAGGCTAGAAAATCATTAGAAGAATCACCGACTCCTTTCGCTAGCGCATGCATTTCAAGTTCTTGCATTTGAAAGTTGTACAATGTACCTGGGTTCTCCCATTTTGCGTAGATCGTATCATACATTAGAGCGTTGGTCACCGCGGCCATTGAAAATGGCAGCTTGTTCTGATAATAGAAAATATTTCCATACGCATCTGAAGCGAGAAGGTCGTTCATTCCAACGCCACGAAAGTCACCTTGACATTCTTTGAAAAGAAAAACTGCAGGTTCCTTATATCGGTCCAGAAATTGGATACTATCCTGATATGCAGCTTTCCCCTGGAGGTAGAGCCGACTGCCACCCTTATAGTATAGTAAATAGATAGAATCTTGAATAGTGTTGGTATTTCCCACAAAGACTGAATAGATAATGTCCTCGACGCTGTCTGAAGAAATATGTGAAGTGTAAGCGGCCATCGGACTATAGTCATTGTATAGCGCACCCTTGACGGAAGATAACAACTCCGTATATCGTGATGAATCATAATTCCCTTGTTCATCTTCCCAGTAGATCCGAGCTGGCGCCAAAGCACCACCCTTGCATAGAATATCCGTAAACTTTGGCGAACGGAAATGTCCCAATCGTACGATAGAATAACCTTTCTCGAACTCAAGCCGTCCAAGAACGTGGGGTTGATGAAGATTAAATGATGGCCAAGACGTGAAAACAGAGGCAAAGTGAGGATCGATGAGAGCGCTTGAAAGTCTCCCAGAAGTGCCATCCGGTGTAGGTCCAAGATTAAGCATCCCTACTCCTAAATAGAGATCGTTGTGCGCTCCATAAATCGTATCGATCTCCCCCGATACCCCAATCTTCGGGAAGTAACAATTCGGATCAAAAGCAGCCGATGAAACCTGCCCATAGCTCTCGCCGAAGCAAAAGATTGCTCCGAGGAAAATGATTAAGGGAAGGATGCGAGGAGTCGTGAGTTTCACGTTGTTATTTCTGAATTATGAATGATGCAACTTGCTGATACTTTCCCGCCAAGAGGCCTGCGAAGTACTTGCCGTTCGCTAATGCGGAGGCGTCAAATACAGTTTGATTCTCTCCAATACTTTGTATGCCCACATTTAGATTTCCAACAGATACTCCTTGCTCGTCATAAACTCGGATAGATAGAGACTCTGCATTTGGCAATTGATATTGAAAGGTAATGGAAGTGCGAGCCGGATTCGGAAATACATGTAGTTTGAAATCGTACTCTTCGTGAGAAACGGATGAGAAATTGCCACCGTTACTTGTCCGATAAATATTTCCTCCTCCGCAAACGACTGCAACGCTATCGTTAAGCACTGATACTCCATAAAGTGAAGGGGCATTAGGTAGGTATTGTCTCTGCCATGATTTCCCTGTGTCAGTTGTGGCAAAGATAATCCCGTGAGGATTTATTCCTGTGGCATCATCATTGCCAACTATCACCCCATGACTTTTGTCCGCGAATGACATGGCAAAAAAGCCAGACTTTTTATTTACGATTGATGCCGTATCCCAGGTCATACCCCCATTTGTTGATCTACCCACATACATTGCGCTGGAGGCAACAATGATCGTGTTCTCGTCAATTGCCTCGCAACAACCTATATCCGCAGATACGCCGGTGTAGATCTGTTGCCATGTTGTTCCTCCATCGGTTGTCTTTTGGCAATATCCGGCAAATGGCCAGTCGGGGTGGTCATTTATTCCGGTGGATTCTCCCACTACATAACCGACTTTTGAATCTGCGAATGAAGCATCCGTCTTGTTTATGTCATTCGGTGGGAAAGCTTCATTCCATGTTTCACCGGCATCGGTTGTTCTCGCCATGCAGCAAGAGCCAAAGACAAAACCGGTATCAGCATTCACAAATGCAATCGGACCGTAGGCAACGGAATTTCTATCGTGCGCTTGCCAGGATCGACCTCCGTCTATCGTCTTATAGACAATGTTAGAATTAACTGCAGAATATCCTACTTGAGTCGTTGTGAAGGTAAATATTCCTACTGGCGGCAGGCTTACGCTATCCCATTTTATGCCCTGATTTGTTGTTCGCAGAAGAATGAGTTTTGTGAGATCTGATGCAACAGCATATCCTGTGTCGCGAGATGGGAATTGCAAGAATTCAAATTGATACTTTGGATTCGAGAATACCAACTGCCAGCCGTTAGTCGTATCGGTTTGCACGGCCGGAGGTAAATGCTGTGAGATCGAATTTTGGGCAAAGCTC
>JAUZOQ010000153.1 GCA_030706385.1 Bacteroidota bacterium
CTACAATAGGCGGCGATGGGGGATGGGATTTTATGACGATCGATGCGGAACGCCGGCATCTCTTCATTGCGCATTCAACACAGGTAGAAGTCTATGACCTTGAGAAGGATTCGGTCATTCATCATATCCTTAATACGGAAGGTGTTCATGGCATTGCCGTTGCTTCAGCCGAGGGACATGGATTTATTTCCTGCGGCAAATCGAATACGGTGCTGATGTTCGATCTGAACACGTTCGATACGTTGCGTCGAATCCCCGTCGGCACAAAACCCGATGCCATAATTTACGATCCGTATTCCAAACACATTTTCGTCATGAATGCCGATAGCCATGACATCTCAGTTCTCGATGCGACAAACGGATCGGTCGAATCGACGATCAAACTTTCCGGAGCGCCAGAATTTGCAGTCTCCGATGAACAGGGGAAGGTATTCGTAAATCTCGAAGATAAATCGGCCATCGTTCGGATCGATTCCAAGAAGAATACGGTGACAGCAACCTGGCCGGTCGCTCCCGGAAAAGCTCCGACGGGAATCGCCATGCATATTTACTCCCACACATTGTTCATTGCCTGCGCAAATGAGAAAGTGGTCTTGATGGATTCGAGAACTGGAAAGGTTATGACGTCCGTAGAGATCGGCAAGGGAGTCGATGCTATCGTCTATGATACGGCGGCTGGGCACGGCCAGCAGTTTCCCGGTTTTGCAATATCCTCGAATGGCGATGGAACAGCAACGGTGATCGGTGCGCCAAGCGACGATTGGTACCAGGCCGAAGAATTCGAAACGATCACCACTGCTCGCGGCGCTCGCACATTAGCCCTCGATCCGAAAACAGAGAACCTCTATTTTGTAACGGCGGAATTAGCTCAAGCTCCCATCGCCACAACACAAGATCCGCATCCGCGACCGCCTATCATGCCGGGGACATTCATGGTCCTGAAGTACGGACGGGTACGTAAGTAAGCCTTTGGACATTTGCCACAGCGGCAAAGTGTATTGATCATGTGGGGTTTGGCCAGAAACTTTTTGTCCGTGCTGTTCCACCTACTATGTAACCATCACGACTCTGATGTGTTTTCATATGTGACGTATTCACCCAGCAGATGACTTCGCGCAAACAAGAAGAATTTCTTCTCCTCCTCGAGCCGGTCCACACACGGCTCTGGAGATTTGTTCTTTCCGTCACTCGCGATCATTGCGAGGCCGAAGATCTGCTCAGCGAAACCGTGCTGGCATCCTACGAGCGTTTCGAATCTCTCAAAGATAAACAGGCCTTTACGAGTTTCCTCTTCACTATTGCTACTCGGATTCATTACCATCAGAAGCGTCGTAAGAATTGGTTCGGAGCCTATAATGCGGAGTATGCCGATTCTCTCGAATCTTCGGAGATCGCTCCCGATTCGGCTGCCGATATTCGCATTGTCCGTGACGCGCTTTCCGAACTTTCACCCCGGCAGCGGGAAACCGTCGTCTTATTCGAGATATCCGGATTTTCTCTGGAAGAGATCAGAGAAATTCAGGGCGGAACACTTTCGGGAGTGAAATCTCGACTAGTTCGAGGCCGCAAAGAGCTGTCCAAACTTCTCGGAGTTCCAACCGAACCAGTAAAGACAGATGAGAAGAATGGATTTTTTCTGCGTACCAGAGGCGGGGGATTAGAAGCACCTTTTGCAGTTGTAAGCCATGAGTAACAGACCAAGAACACTTCAAGAGCATTTTCGCTCTCTTCGTAATGCCGAACCGGCCAGTTTCGATAGAAGCAGGAAAATGATCGAAGCCTCATCTCTCTTGCAGGAGCATACCCGCCTCATGCCGGCACTGAGGCTTGACGCCTCGCTGCTATTCAAGCGCTGCTTCGATTTCTTGCTGATACCACTTCTGAGCGCAGGCCTATCGCTTCTGATCGTTGTGGGATCCGGAAGTCCACTCGGAGCCGGAGGTTGGCAGACAGGAAATGTCGGGCAGGTTACTACTATTGCTCGAAGTGAATCGCCAGGAGAATTGATTCCAATCTCTACAGGACAGAATGCGCATAACTTCCCAGCAGTGCATCAGCTTCCCGTGAATACTTCAGTGGGATCAATCGATTTGAGTAATTCTCTGGCCAACGTGGAGATTACAGCCGTTCCGGTGGCTCCTGCTTCCGCATTGATCAATCCGCCTCATGACACCTACTCTTATTCCTCATTGTTGCCGGCTGCTCCGGAAGGAAAGAACCTTGGCATTACCGTTGGCTTGCGATCGATCGCATTGCAGCACTTCGGAAATGGCGCAAGTGCTCAGGCGAACTCTCCGGTTTCAAATGTCGCTCTGAGTTGTGCCTACGCAATGGATTCCCACCAGAGCATTGGCATTGAATTCGGCCAGGAGTATTTAGGCCTCGATGTAATGGCGCCGTACGATATCCTGATCGGCGATCCGGCAACTGGCATCTCGAAGAAAACCACGATCGAGCAGAGCACAAGCAGAACTGAGATCATCGCATGGCTCGGCGCGTTCTACCGGTACTCGTTCTCTGAATTCCCGATTGCCGATCTGCATCCGTTTGCCGAGATTCTAGGAGGAGCCACACGGCAAGGGCCGATAGCGAAGGGCAGTTTGGGTTTGGAGTATTTTTCCGATAACAGCATGCATTACGCCATCGGCTTCGAGAGCACATATCTGAACTATGCGATGCAATCTTCGCGCCACTATTCGTTGAAGTATGCCCTAACGGCCGGGCTTAGTGTAACGTGGTAGGCTCTTAACACATACAATGCAATGAAGCGAAAATTCTCCGCTTGTTTCATCCTCCTTACGGTGTCGCTTGCGATTATGAGCCAGTCCTCATTTGCACAGAGTGCGATCGATCTTTGCACAGAGTGGAGGGATTTTACACAGATCGCATCTTCAACATGTTTAGCTCTCGACGGAAAATACGTTTGGGTTGGTACTTCCGCAGGACTGATCCGATTCGATACGACGACAAATACTCACGAGACCTTTCTCAAAACGAATTCGGGTGTCGGTGTGAATTCTATTGCATCTATGGTCAGAGATCGCTCAGGTGCGATGTGGTTCGGAACCTGGGGCGGCGGGCTTGCAAAGTATAGTAATGGAAATTGGACTGCCTATACGACGATGAATCAGGCGCTGCCTTCGAACTACATTCTCTCCCTCTGTCTCGATAGCACGGGGAAGATCTGGATCGGTACCAGCGGCGGAGTAGGGATCTTCGATGGCTCGACATTTACCGTTATGCCGATTCCGAACTTGCCATCGGCATATAAGAATATCTACTGTCTTGCCACAGATCCTTCGGGCAACGTATGGATAGGCGTTGCTGCAGGAAATAATTACGGAGCGCTGGTGAAGTATGATGGGACGAATTGGACTTCATATACGCCTCAAAACTCTACGATCGTCGATGCATACGTGAACTCGCTTGCCTGCGCTGCCGACGGCAGTATCTGGATCGGTTTTGCCGACAACATCATTCAAAATTTTGACGGCACGAGTTTCACCGGTTATAGTGTGCAGCCGGGAATTGCCGGAGGCTATGGCTCGATCAATACTGTTGCAATCGGATCCGACGGTGGGATATGGATCGGAGACTATCTCGGCACCGGAGAGTTTATCGATGATAAGTGGAATGTGTTTGGCGTTGGCGGCACAGGCGGAATCGCTATCGGAAATGGCGTCATCTGGATCGCAACCGATGGCGGCCTTGTAAAGATGCATGGATCGACCTGGGATTCATACACGAATTTTTCGAATTCCTCTCTGACATCCAATCAAATGGAGGCTGCTCTCACTGTCGCTCAAAAGGGGAACACTCTGGCAGCAGTATTTTCAAATACCCAGGAAGCTAGCAATACCATTGCCAGTTTCGATGGTAAGAATTGGACAACAATTACGCCACCACTCGATCCGACCAATATGAGCCGTCCGATCTCGCTTGCTGCCGATAGCCTCGGGAATCTCTGGATCGGAATGATGGATATCGGACTCGTCCGTTTCGATGGTGCGAATTGGGATGTCTTCGACGACACGAACTCCGCTCTCATCACCAATCGAGTCAAGTGCATTACCTACGATAAAAGGAGCAAGAAGATCTGGGCAGGTACATACTTATCACAGAACGGTAAGGGCAGCGGCTGCGCAGCCTTCGATGGAAAGACGTGGAAGGGATACAGCGGTCCTGATATGGGCTTTCCCGGATATGCCGAAATAAATCAGATCGCAATCGATACTGCCGGAAATGTATGGGCAGGCGCTGCATACCAAGGCATATCGCGTTTTGACGGAAATGCCTGGCAGTTATTTACGACAAAGAATTC
>JAUZOQ010000154.1 GCA_030706385.1 Bacteroidota bacterium
CGCGTCAGCGCCGTCTTGAAGCCGGCAACGTGCGTACCGCCTTCATGCGTATTGATGTTATTGACGTAGCTGAAAAGATTTTCGTTATAGCCGTCGTTATACTCGAAGGCGATCTCAACTGGAGTATTATCCTTATTGCCTTCGACAAAAACGGGCTTATGCAACGAGATCTTATTGCGATCTGTATGCTTGACGAAATCGCGCAAGCCGCCCTTAGCGTGAAAGACTTCCTCTTCCTTCGAGCGCTCATCGCGCATCTTAATGACGACGACGGGATTTAAGAAGGAAAGCTCCATCATGCGTTCGCGCAATGCATCGAAGCGCATCACGATCGAAGGCTTGAAGATCTCTGCATCCGGAAGCCACGTTACCTTCGTGCCCGTGATCTTCGTTTTGCCGATCACCTTTACTTTATCGACCGGATCGCCCTGCTTATACTTCTGATAAAAAATCTCACCGTTCTGATGCACTTCAACTTCGCACCATTCGCTGAGCGCATTCACGACGGATGCACCGACTCCGTGCAAACCGCCCGATACCTTATAGACATTCTTATCGAATTTACCACCGGCATGAAGCATCGTCATGACGACTTGAATGGCGCTGACCTTTTCTGTCGGATGAATACCTGTCGGAATGCCGCGGCCGTTATCGACGACGGTGCAGGAGCCATCTACGTTGAGCGTAACGGAAATTTCCGTGGCATGTCCGGCCAATACCTCATCGATGGAGTTATCGACGATCTCGTAAACAAGGTGATGAAGTCCGCGCGGACCGACATCGCCGATATACATGGCCGGGCGTTTGCGAACCGCTTCCAGCCCTTTTAAAATCTGAATATCTTGCGCGCCGTAATCCTGTTGTTTTGCCATCAAAGATAGTGAAAATTAACCGATTGATTTATAATGACTTACGAGTACTGTTTTTAGGTGATTTTACAACAAAATATTACAGTGGAAGGCTCCCGGAAATAAGAAGAAATTAGAGCACTTCGATCGGAAAATCGCCGGGCCTTACAATTCGGATTTGATGGTATTATTTGAGCCGATAGAGGCCTTTATCTCCTGTAACGATCATTTTGCATTTTCCGGCTACGGCAGTACCGATGATCGGAAGATCGGTTGGATCATCCAATGCAACATCACCAATGAGAACCGGATCGACAAATTCTAATTTTCGAAACATGATCTCAGATATGATCTCTGTATTTACTTTCGAATAGTGAAATTTGTCGAGCAGAACACTTTCGAACTCTTCCTTAATGTATTCGGAAGTCACGATCTCATGCGCCAGGAGAGAGGAATGGTAGAGTTTGTAGACGTTGCCGGTTGAGATCGCGGCAGAGATAAGGACATTCGTATCGAAAACGATTCTCACGAAACGCGAGAGAAGACATCTTCGTCGGTAAAAATACCTTGAGCTTCTGCAAGCGGGACCATTTTCTCCCGCATGCGATAAAAATCTTGCAAGACGTAATATTTCTCAAGCAGATCGGTAATAAGCTCGCTCCGGGAAACACCTTTGGTTTTCGTCTCACGATTGAGGCGAAGCAGAAGTTTTTTTGGAATACCTATGGAGATCGATTCTTTCATAATAAAATCAACAGAGATAGCTAGAAAAAGTTCGTAACTCTTGTCCTTCCAGCACGGTGCAATTCTATAAATCCTTTGCCCGCCAAAAGGAGAGTAACATATTGGAATATAGCGAGTTAAGAGATGTCAAAATATCAACCTGTCTCTCTACCACCATCCTCCGAGACGCACGCCGGCGCCGAAGACGAGCATTGCCACTGCCAGCACCGTGATCATACGGATATGCCATGCCAGGAAGCTCAGGTTCGTCTCTGTGAGTTTGCCGATGAGGCGGATGCGCGCGTGAGCGGCGATGATGAGTGTTGCAAGCAGAAGGATGAGCTTCAAGGCGATCATCGCATGAGGGCCTGCTTCGAAATCGAATACATCGAAGAGATTGATCGTGAACTGGTAAGCAAGGCCGATGCCTGTTGCAATTTGCAGGAGCAGTGCGGGAATTCCGATCTTCTCGAAGACTGCTTCGAAGCCGGCAATGATCGCCGGATCGCGCTGCTTGAGTGCCTTCGGCAGCACGCGTACGGCCATCACGAGATGGCCACCGACCCAGATCGAACTTCCGAGAAGATGTAATACAAGCAGCAGTTTAAAAAGCATAGCGTTTTGTATCGAATGTTACCGATACAAACATACGACCTCGCCGCCTGCCCGAGTATGACCTATATCATCATGGCGAAGATGTCCCTTTCGCGCAACGCCCCGCTACATTGTCATTTCGACCAGAGGCGAAGCCGAAGAGAGAAATCATTAATAAAGATAGATCCTTATCGACGCCCTCTCCCAAACTACCAACTCCTAAACTACCAACTTCCCACCGTCCAAAGATTGCTTCGACCGGCATTCGCCGGCCTCGCAATGACGTCCTTATTCTCCCTCACCTCTGCTCCCGACCATCGACAATCGACTATCGACCATCGACTCTCCCCCTAATCCTTCTCATCCGGCGGATACAGGCTTAGCTGATCTTCTTTCAGCTCGACGATCTTTCCCGTCAGCGGTTCGCAAAGCACGGGAGTACCGTCTTTCAATTCCTTATACGGCGAAGCAACTTCAACGCGCTTGCCATAGTATGGACTATACTTATCGATGCAATACAATTTCTGTCCGGCATAGAAGTTCATAGGCTGTCCCTTTCTATTGCGAATAGACAGTCGCGCCGCGGCGTGAGTTCCATAGAGAGGTGAGGCCGGTAATCCGTAGCCCTAACTCATCGTTTAGTCCTTACATTGTCTGTGCGAGGAGCCGCGAAGCGGCGACGCCTGCCCGCCGTGGCGGGAAGCAATCCTTAACATCGTCGACGCTGCTCTCCGCTAAAGATTGCTTCGACCGGCATTCGCCGGTCTCGCAATGAACTGTGTTAGTTTCCTTCGACTATTTACGTTCTTTGAAAGTTAGGATCATAGCTTGTATGATTTGTCGCAATAGCAAATGCTTGCTTGACCAACTTATTGGCGACTGCGACCAGTGCCAGCTTCGCCGGTTTCCCTCTGCTGAGTAATCGTGCATAGAGTTCTCGACAGGCATGATTATGCCGTACAGCCGACCACGTACAGATATAGAGCGCCGATCGTACCCGCTGCATTCCCATCTTACAAATATGGGCCTGTCCGTGTACTGATGATCCGGACTGATAGTGTCGCGGACTCAGTCCCAGATAGGCGATTAACTGTTTCGATGAGTCGAATGCCGTGAACCCGTTGGTAACCATCACTAACAGACTCGCTGTCTTTTTGCCGATGCCCGGGATGCTTACTACTGCTTCAAAGGCTTTTCCATAGGTCGACTGAGCCAAGTCAATCAGCTGTTGGAGATACTCGGCATTCATCTTCTGCTGCCGCACGATCTCACGATCAAGTTTTTTAAGTAATTGCCGATCACCGTGCGGTTGACGACTGAAGGCTTCTCGACGGTTACGCAGAGACGTTGTATAGGTGGTGATTCCTTCGATCAGCGAATAGAGTTGCCCCATCTGCGTCACCGCTTCAGGCTCCGGCTGCCAGGGTGCCGGATGATGCGTCGAGCCATAGAGAGCGATCTGTTGGGCATCAGCCTTATCGGTCTTTGCCCGACGCAGCTGCATTTGCATGAAGCGGCGGATCACCAAAGGATTGACGACACTTACCCAGATCCCACGCTCATAAAGATACATCGCCAGATGCAGATGATACACCCCTGTAGCTTCCATGACACAGCGGCTTGCGGCTGAAAGATCCGCTCCAAACGAAGCAAAGCCGGTGGCAGTATTGGCATACTGGTGGTGACGATGAGTAACTCCATCGTAGAATGAGACATCGAAGGTTTCTTTCGATATATCAATACCAATATAGTGACATTCTTTTTCCATCGTTAGTGTTTCTGAATATGTTAAGTCCGACAGATACTGTGGGAAACCTATCAATCCTGTATGCAGGCTTCTATGCCTCGTGAACTGTTCAGGTTTTGCACAGCACAAGAGTGGGGCGGTCGAGCATTGCGAACGGTCTTCTATGACCTATGACAGCGTTGACCTCACCCCGCTCTCTGTCGGGGTTCTTTCCCAACATCCTCAATACCTCGGAAATTAACATAGGATGACG
>JAUZOQ010000155.1 GCA_030706385.1 Bacteroidota bacterium
GCAATGAACAGTCTCCAGTGGGACGGACTCTCAGTCCGTCTGCCGAAGTCAGCTCCGCAGAACGGACTAAGAGTCCGTTCCACTGAAGGCAGTCTCAGACTCCGAAGCAGCCTTGTCATTTCGATCGGACTCTGGCGCGAATGCGGCAGAGGTAGAGAGAAATCTGGCAATAAAGAATAAATCCATTTTTCCCCGAAAAAATTTTGTTACTTCGTCATTGCGAGACCGGCAGCAGCCGGTCGAAGCAATCTTTAGCAGAGAACAGTCTCCAGTGGGACGGACTCTCAGTCCGTCCGACGAAGTAATATGAATGCTTCGGCAGAGTTTGCCGTATTTTCGCAGAACAGCTCCCATGTTAAATCGACTACTCATCGTCCTGCTTCTTACTCCCGCCGCCGCACTTGGCCAGCACTGGAAATCGAGCGGCCGGAATGTATTTATTCATGCAAATTATTCACGCGGGCACATAAGTTGGGAGGCACTGCTGACCAGTGCGAGTGACTTCTATATTCAGCCAACATCTATAAATGAGATTGATACAGACCTGTGTGTCGCGCTGTATAATAAAGGCAGCTCTTATGATCAGGGTATGATGTATCGGCAGGCATATGATACACTTCGAAAATACATTGAGCTATGTGCCATGCAACCAAAATCTTGGGGAGAATTCCTTTCTATAGAAGGCGCATTAGACGATATGGATACGAATCGTTTTCGGTATGTTGATGCCCGCGAGTGGTTTAAGAAAGTACTTTATTATAACTCTGATACAAACTACTATTGCGCTGATGTAGATGGAATCTTACATACCTTCCAATATTTTGAAGGGCGCGGAAATGACCAACTCGGGTCATTGGCCGTGCTGCAATATATCAAGGATGTGCATAAGTGTTCCTCTTGGTACTATATGCGGAATTACGATACCCTATTCGCAAATACGATCAATTACGTCATTAATATGTGGCGCGACACGGTAAAGGACTCCCTCAAAACGCCCTTAGATACAACTCTTCCTTCAATTGATGAACTCGGCCTTGGCATCCTTCGCGGACAAAGTAAGGTCGATGCTACAAAGGGCCTGGCAAATGATGCACTTAGAGACCTATCGTTAGTTGAGAATCCATTCCGCACCGAAGCCATTCTGAGGTATCGCTTGAATCATGGAGCGATGGTGCGGGTTGATGTATACGATGCCTTAGGAAGGCAGATGAGTGGTGAAGGAGAGGGATACAAGCATGCAGGCGCATACCAGACCTCATTCGATGCACGATCTTGGCCTTCAGGCACCTATTTTATTAGAGTCTCTACGATGGGAGGCGAAGTGCAGACTATTAAAGCAATCAAGGAGTGACACAATCAGATCTTCACGCTGCACAGTGCACTCTTAACGATGAAGATAAACACTTGTCCATGGGTATTCTGAAAACATACATCGCCTTCACAGCTATCTCGTTGCTCTCTGGCGTGAATGTCAGTTACGGCCAGCAGACAGAAAATCGACCAATTCAAACGCAGGAAGGTGTGCAGGGATGGGCTCAACAAAATAGTGGTCTGAGCAGCGAGTTGCTCGGAGTCTCATTTTCTTCAAAAGATACCGGTTGGATTGCTACCGGAAGCCTTTCTATTTTACGGACAACTAATGGTGGTAAGAACTGGACTCAGTCGATCATATCCAGAGGTTCGTGTCACATAGCAGCCCTTAATGGTCAAACGGCAGTCTATGCAGCGTGTTCAGGGGAAAATCTATTATTTACTGATGATGGTGGGGCGAACTGGACTCCTTCAAAGATTGACTCGGCTTATAATATCGAGATAGTAGATATAAGCTTTCCTACTCCTCTGATTGGCTACATGTTATGTGACAATTTTTCGATTCTGCGAACAGAGGATGCGGGGCAAAATTGGAAGACATACCGGTTGGGTTTCGGCCCGTTGGATTTCCCTGAATTTCATGCAATCAACTATCTAGACTCAACGAATGGTATGATTGCAGGTAGTGGAACGATCCTTCGAATGTTCGGCACTGGTTATGTAATGCAAAGAGATACGACAGTCTTCCGGGGTATTAATTTGTTTGGATGTGAGTTGGTTAAACAAAATATTGAGTATGTCGTTGGGGAAGAAATCATCCCGGATTCAGCAACCTACCCAGCCGTCATCGTGCGATCCACAGATGGCGGTCATACTTGGAAGAAGACATATCCCAACGGGAATAGTACGGCAGAATTTTCAGGCATATCATTTCCAGATTCCCTACATGGTACTGTCGTAGGCAATGCAGGGTTAATTTATCATACAGCCAACGGTGGTGAAACTTGGACGAAGCAAGAAAGCGGAGTCACTACCGATCTAAATGCAGTAAATTTTGTAGATTCTCTTACAGGCACGGCTGTCGGCTCAGATGGTGTAATTCTGCATACGATAAACGGCGGGTACTCATGGGTGAACCCTACCCAACGGGATTCGTTAATAATTCAGACATACCCTAATCCGGCAACTCAAGCCATTAATTTTCAATATTCGCTTCCTTTGCCTCAGAATGTCTCTCTATCATTGTATGACATAGCTGGTCGTTCTGTGGCAATCGTTCTTAACGATTCATTCCAGTCGCAAGGCGATCATGTTCTTCCATTGAATCTTACATCTTTTCCGAATGGGACGTATTATTATAGATTCGAATCGGAAAAATATTTTTCGTCGGGCCATTTTACGATCATACACTGATGCGAAGCTTCAATACTTGTTCATCAGCTCGATGAAACGATCGATTGCTCTTGCCATTACTTTTCAGCACGGCCACTCGGCGGGAAAGTATCAGCAAGTTGCATCATTCATAATTCAGAAATAACAACGTGAAACCCACGACTCCTCGCATCCTTTCCTTAATCGTTTTCCTCGGAGCAAGCTTTTCCTTCGGCGAGAGCTATGGGCAAACTCAGGACGTTCCGCTTTCTAGCCCTGCATTCGAATCCGATTGCTTTTTCCCGGTTATAGGCGTCGATATTGACACTATTTACGGAAGTCATGACGGGCAATTACTAGGAAATTATGCGCAAAATATTGGACTAGTTGAAGGAGAGAGGTATGGAAAAGTCGGCTGCTACGGTCTACCCGGACACGAACAGAACTTGACTACATTTAGGGCAGGCCCAGGATTTGATCTCCATAATCTTCAGGATCTGAAGGAATTTGGATTCAATTTTCAGCAGAAGCAAAGGTACTACTTTGCACACTTCCGTTCTCCGAAGATACAAGACCTGATTGTTTTTGGTGGAGAGGAGCATGATACAATATATTGGGCTGATGACAATGGAAAGTATGATAAGAGTAGATTTACTACGCTGCGGGTTTCCTTGCCAAGTGATGGGGCGTTTCAAGGATACTTCTACCCTCCGTATATAACGTATCTAACATCTGATACAGTTGAAGATATTGTTGAAATTCAATCGACGGCCAATAATAATAATCACGACTCTCTGTATCTCCTACTATATAAAGGAGAAAATCTTTATAAAGCAGGCAAGATTGCTTTTGAAGATACGAGTTTGAATTATGGTAAGCCTATCACCTGGTCGTGGAGCGGGCAGTATGCTGATTATCGAGGGGCTGGCCGCAAGGATGCTATAATAATAAACAGAGATGCGAATGACCCGAATAACAATCTGAATACTTTCTTTTATAGAAACGATCCTCCTTTTACTCTAGACAAATTTGCAAATGCGTTGCGATACGATACACTTTTATCCGTTTACGAGAACCCACAACTCCTAACAGACCAATCACATTCTTTATACCCCTTCTTTAGGGACTTGGAAGTCCAGGCTTTTCCTCGGGCAAATAAGAATGATCACTCCGTCGATTTTCTTGCAATCTTCAAGACGAATAAATCGAACTCTGGTACGCTATGGATCTTTAGGGGCGGTCCTGAATTTGGATCAAAGCATCTCTATCTTGACACTCCTGATTTTGCAATCAATCCTAAGAAATACGATTCTCAGCTGAATAACAAAGCATTGTTCGGTTACCTTGTCAGTCTTGGTGATCTTACAGGGAC
>JAUZOQ010000156.1 GCA_030706385.1 Bacteroidota bacterium
TCTGCTTGCCGTCAGTTCCGTGGCACCGGATAACCAGCCGGTGACAAGGCTTGATCTCTCGCTGCTGCTCAACGCTCTCGACTACCATCTCATTCGTAAGGACGGATTACTCAGTTTCTTCCATGACTATCTACGAAATGCCGTCGAGAAACGATATCTTGGCGATAAGGATAAACAGAAGGCCTTGCATTCTAAGTTAGCAAAATACTTCGCTACCCTTCCTGTCGGAAAGAGACGCATCGACGAAGAGCCTTGGCAATGGCAGAACGCCGAAGACTGGGAAAACTTCAACGGTTCATTGACCAATATTCCCTTGCTCGAGAAGCTGTTGGATGAGGATAGGTTGTATGAGCTTATCGGATATTGGGTAAAACTGCACGATCACTTCGATCCTGCATCTCATTACAGAACGGCGATCGAGCGATTCGAAAAAGAATGCGACGACGAGAACAGGCTTGCAACACTTTATGGGAAACTGGGAAATGCCTTCACCGTCTCCGCTGCCTACGATGCCGCCGAGCATTTTCTCCGACTGGCTTTAGAGCTTCGCAGAAAACATCCGCATGAGAAATTACCCATCGCCGAAATCCTTCACAAGCTCGGAATTCTTCATTACGAACGAAGAGAGAATAACAAAGCAGAGATATGTTTTCGAGAGGCACTTACACTCCTTGCAGATGAAAAGGATTCGGAGAGCAGGGACTTCTCCCTCATGGTGGAGAAAGATCTGGGAGCGGTGATGATAGCGCTACGGAAGTATGACGAAGCAGAATTAATTTACACAAAAGTCCTTGACCAAGTTCAAAGGAAATCTAAGAGTAAGAGAACTCCTGAAATTGCGAACATACTCAATTCGCTCGGTGCAATTGCTATTGAGAAGAAGGACTATGATTCCGCCGAGAGTTTTATGAAACATAGTTACGAGATATACTTACACATATATGGGAAATTCTCACCGGATGTAGCAACCGTAGAGTCAAATCTTGGAAGAATATATAGGGGGCAAAAACAATATGACTCAAGCGAGAAACATTTCTTAACTGCAATCGATATTTATAGTAGCCTTTTCGGGCCCCAACATCCCATTCTAGCAACAGTGTATACAAATCTTGCAGTACTAATGAGAGAATTGCGGAGATTTAATGAAGCTATGGATTCATATTCTCGAGCGTTGGAGATTCGCAAAAGTTCGAACGGAGAAGACCACATTAGCACTATTATGGCATATACAAATGTAGCGGGACTACATTTGGAAATGGGTGACTATCCAAGTGCAAAATTACTCTACGACATCTACCTACCAAAGAAGGAACAAATTCTATCCTCTGATCATCCAAGCGTACTTAAGTCCAAAGAAAATTACCGGAAGCTCCTTAAGTTGATGGAATAGAACTAGACTATTCATCCCCTACCAGTTAAGCAGGGGATGAGCAGTCGATATTCTAGCTATGCCTTAGGGCCATGCGCCTTGAGGATCTTCGAAGTATTCCCACCTCCTCCGCCAGTATCATCCTCAACTAACACCGTTATCCCTACCGAAATATTCGTCGTCGGGACTTGGAAGGCGAAGCTTGTCGTTTCGACATGCAGCGGATTCGGAACCGGCGGAGCTTGAAGATTCGTCGTCGGCGCCGGGAAATTCAAATGCGGCAGGCCCTGATTCGCGCACATATCGTCGAGAAAATCAGGCTTTATGGAATAGAGATCCTTATCCAGAAGATTATCCTGCCCTTGCGAGCAGACGGTTTGGTTTGGCCCGTTCACCGGACAAGTTTTCCAAATATGCAGATATGGAGCAATTCCGGGCGGCGGAATTCCATTAATCGTAACCTGCCGGACTTTATTCGAAGCCTGGCCAAAGTTAATCGTCACTGTTGCATTTCTCGGCCCGGCCGTCATATCCGTGAGGTCAAGCACGATCTGACTAGTCGCAGGATCCCAATGTGGTGTTGTACTCATGGTCGTATTGAATGATGAATGAAAATACTCTCTGAAAGATCTACATAGGATTTAACCGGATGTATTGAGCGGTAGTATGCCACTCGACTTGTGCAGGATCGGCGATCACGCTATCGAGAAAATTCTTCGCCGAGTACGATTTGATCATTCCCAGTCCCTGCAATGCCCGTGTCCTGTAGCGGCCGATAAATTTCTCCGCTTCGCGATCGGCAGCGCTATCTTTGTTATCGGTATACTTTATGAAATTGTATAGCTCCGGATTCGTCACGCTATCGAGCACGAGCACCTGGCGGCTGTTAAACCGAGCGATCTCATTCAATCGGATCGTATCGATCATGCTACCGGGCGGCCCCAGCAGAAAAGCGCTGCGAAATACCTTGAACAAAGAAGAATCCGTTGCAATGAGCCTGGCCGTAAGAGAGTCTTCTCCGACGCGGCAGTCGGTCAGCAACCACTTCTGAGCAAGCTCAACGTTCGAAAGCGGCACGAAGAACTCTTCCTTCGTACAGGAGACGATACTAAAGAATACACCGACCGATAGAAGCACTACTTTCTTCATGTGATCTCGAGAGGCTAAGGTGCCAGCGCACCATCGTAATACACTCGTTTATTGAGCGGAGGATAGAGCTTATCGCCTGCATCGAGCATCGATGGGATCATCGGCAATGACAGTATTCTCCAAAATGTGAATTCTCCGTAGTATGCCCGGAATATCTGCCCTTCGGTGAGATAGGAACCCCTGTACAGGCTTCGGGAATACATCATGTTCTGATTGTTGAATCCGTATTTGAACGAAGGTATGCGCCAATCAAGATCCACATGGCTTAATCCGAAGGCATGCCCGATCTCATGCTCAAGCACGGTTGAAGGTGCATTGTAAGTTACAACGATCATCGGTACCGTAGCCGAAGTTACAGGATCGGTCACCCAGAATGTAAATCCTTCGTATTGGTTTGCGAGAATCGTATCGACGACAAAGACGGCAAGCGTATCACGTGCGGCCGGATGCAGGCTATTGTAGAGACTCGCCGCATCGTTTTGAGAGCCGCTGAAGAAATTATATTTTTTCCTGATCGGATTGCTTGTTATTTGGCTAAAGGTCGGAAGGATGGTCGATATTCCCGTATGCTCGTTGACGAACGTAGCCAGCGCTGTAGTTGTCGCCGCGAGTAATCCTGTCTTATCGGTTTTCGACGTGATCATATAGAACTTTAGCTTCAGAGGGACCGGCGAAGCAAGTGGAACACTGACCGTACTTGTCGAACCGAAGGAGCACCACGAAAATCCCCTCTTCAATGTTGGGGGATGGTTGGGTGAATAGACGACGATCTGATTATAGGCGAGAGCATCAAAAATATTATCAACTGTAATTGCGGCAGCATCAGTGGTGAAGACTGTGGATGTTGAAGGATACCACTGCGGCTGTGGACAGATCTCACCTGTCGTCAGCATTCCGCTGGCCATCAGGTGAATCTCCTGTCCGGGATTGCCATTAAAGATCTGGACCGTTGTTTGGGCCTCCAGACATTCAACATGGTTAGAAAAGGAGAGCAGACACAGAAGACAAAAGGCTGTAAAAGCCCTTACTGAGGAAGGAATCGAGGTGTGGGAATTCAACATGAATCCGGGGAAATCTCAAAGCAAATATACACAATTTTTCAGGGTTTCCATGCCATAATGAAAAACCCTCCGGAAGTGCTTCTCTCTGTAGCGATAGAGTAATATATTCGCAATTTCACAGCATTCCCTGAAGGCTTCTCAAATTGCCTGACATTGTTTGTTAATCAATCCTTCCGGTTACTCGCTGCCATGATTTCGTATTTTTGCCCTATGCCCAACCCCCAATCTGAGCTTCGGATCTTCATTTCCTCAACCTTTCACGATCTGCAGGAAGAACGGGAGTATTTAATTAAGAAGGTCTTCCCGGAGATCCGTCATCTCTGCCGTGAACGCGGAGTCGAGTTCACCGAGATCGACCTTCGCTGGGGCCTGACCGAAGAAGAA
>JAUZOQ010000157.1 GCA_030706385.1 Bacteroidota bacterium
CCCGATAGCGAAAAACATGTATGGTGGGGCACGGTCAATCGTGATATCTCGCAAGAGCATTTTGAACGGCTCTATAAGAAAATGGTTGCTGCGATGAACGAGAAGGAGCTTTACGTTGCCGATCTCTTCGCCGGTGCAGATCCCGAATACCGCCTTCCTATTCGTGTCATTAATGAATACGCATGGCACAATCTTTTCTGCCGCCAGCTTTTTATTCGTCCGAATCCTGCCGAGCTTGCCGAGCATAGGCCGCAGTTCACGATCATCGATATGCCCGGAGTCAAAGCCGATCCTGCAACCGATGGCACGACGAGCACGACGTTCATTGTCCTGAATCTTGAGAAAGGACTGATCCTCATCGGCGGCACCGAGTATGCCGGCGAGATGAAGAAATCGATCTTCACGACTCTGAATTATTTGCTCCCACTCAAAGGTGTTATGCCGATGCATTGCTCGGCCAATATCGGACCTGCCGGCGATACGGCGATCTTCTTCGGACTTTCCGGAACAGGCAAAACGACTCTTTCAGCCGATCCTCTTCGCAAACTTATCGGCGATGACGAGCATGGCTGGAGCGATCACGGAGTCTTCAATTTTGAAGGCGGCTGCTATGCTAAGTGCATCAAGCTTTCCAAAGAACAAGAGCCACAAATCTGGGCTGCGATCAAGCGCGGATCGGTATTGGAGAATGTTGTACTCGATGGTAATGGTGTACCGGATTACAACGATACATCGAAAACGGAAAATACGCGTGCAGCGTATCCGCTGAATTTCATTTCGAATTCCGTTGAGCCCAGTGTTGGTGGGCATCCGAGAAATATCATTCTGCTGACGGCCGATGCCTTTGGCGTGCTTCCTCCTATCTCCCGTTTAACGAAGGAGCAGGCACTCTATCACTTCATCTCCGGCTACACGGCAAAACTAGCCGGAACAGAACGCGGAGTGACGGAGCCCGAGCCGAATTTCTCGACGTGCTACGGAGCGCCGTTCATGGTGCATCATCCGAACGTCTATGCCGATCTGCTCGGCAAAAAGATCGATCAGCATAATGTGAAGTGTTGGCTCGTCAATACGGGCTGGACAGGCGGCGCCTATGGGGTAGGCAAACGTATGCATTTACCGTATACCAGAGCTATGGTCAATGCCGCTCTTGCAGGAGAATTAGATTCCGTCAAAACGACGGTCGATCCGATCTTTGGCTTACATATTCCTGTCAGTGTTCCGAATGTGCCCGTAGAGATCCTGAATCCGCGAGATACATGGAGCGATAAAGCAGCTTACGACCGCGAAGCAAAAGAACTCGCTGCAAAATTCATTGAGAACTTCAAGAAGTATGAAGTAGGCACAGCCGATTCGATCTGCAATGCCGGACCGAAGCCGTAAGATTAGCATCGGGAATGGAATAGCCTGCCCAAGGGCAGGCTATTCTATCCAAAAACTTTGTAGCAGATAAAGGATTCATCTGAATATTCGTTTTATCTAACCTTTTATTTATCAATCGCTTACTGAAATTATCCCCAGATCAGGAACTATAAGTGGATATTTTGCTTTATAAAACAAAGTACTTTGTAATTCACTTATTTATCATCAACGATCATGGAGACAATACAACCACACGAAGAACTTGCTTACATTCGCAAGATCATTATTGAAAGCCGAGCTGCTTTTGTTGAAGACGGCAAGCCCTATATCTTATGGGGAATCATCGTCGCTCTCGGAATGGGGCTATCATATATTTCTGCCATAACAGAAACCGAACTCTATGTCGGTTACATATGGATCGGTCTCGTCCTCATCGGATGGGGTACGATCTATTATTATGTTCGGGAAAAGAAGAAGCGGGCCGAGCGAGCCCGAAGTTTTATGGACCGGATCCAGGGGGCGATCTGGGGTGCATGTGGTAGTGCCGTGGGACTGACGGTCCTTCTCATCTCGCTCTTTTCCAGTCGCGCCTCTGGCGATTTTCCACCAATCCATCAGTATCATATACTTTTTATCACGTCGATGATTCTCGGAATAGCGTATTTCCTGAGCGGTATTGCAAACGACCTGAATTGGCTACGAAACATCGGCTATGCCTGGTGGGCCGGCGCTATCGTCATGTTCATTTGGCCATCAGTTCATATGCTCGGGCTTTATGCTCTGATGATCGTCGTCTTTCAGGTTATTCCTGGAGTCATCCTCATGAAGCGTTATAAGAAGATCACAACAGGTGTAATTGCAGAGGCATAAATGTCACAGTACGACTACCAGCAGATAGACGATATCATTCATTCGCGCATACGGCTTGCCATCATGTCCGTCTTAATGGCCGTCGATGAAGCGGAGTTCATCTATCTGCGTGAAAAGGTCGGGGCAACTGACGGCAATCTCAGCGTTCATCTGAAGAAACTCGAAGAGGCGAAGTATATCACCGTGAAAAAAACCTTCGCCGATCGTAAGCCTGTAACGCATTACAAGCTGACTCAGACAGGAATCAAGGCTTTTGAAGCGTATATCGATAATCTGGAAAAACTTCTGAAGCCATAATATTTTTTTATTCATATACTTTGTTTTTCAAAGTACTTTATCTATTAATTAATAATCAATTCAACGAAAATGAACACATCTCATAACGTAACTCGCATGGCAAGCCTTCTGGCATTGCTGTTCACTTCTCTTCTTATTTCCTGCTCTTCAGGAAATATTGTCTCCGCACCGACTGCGCCGAAAGACCACACACTGAAGATAGGAGATCGCTTCACCTACCATGACTATCTAACCGATACGACGGGAAGCACAATCCCCGGAACGGATACGACGACGACGGCGATCGTAACCGGTACCGGACTAGTTGTGCAAGGAAGAACAAATGTTGTCGAAATCAATAAGGGCACGGACATAATAAGGTTCGTAAAGATCACCGATTCATCGTTCGCGCGATTGCAGGACCAGATCTCGGTTTCAGACGCTTCACTGCCGGCAATGTGGGTGGAGTTCGATCCGGCGATATCCATGAAGACCGTTATTGATACGACAATGAATTGCACCATTTCAGGGATGCAAGCGACAGCCCGTACAATAATCATCACGAAGTATCTTGGCAAAGGAAGCGTCATGCTTAGCGGGCAAACCATCCTCACCTACCGATTCTCAAAAGAAGTAAGAGTAGTAGTTAACGTTCTTGGCACCAATTACACAACGACCGTCACGGCAACGAACGAATACGCCCCCTCGATCGGATACTTGACGCAGAACAATGCACAAACGATGAGCGACTCGCAATACAGCCCATATCCGAATGGGACGCGGTACTCGATCTTACAGAGTTATTCGCTACAATAATTAAAAAGGCTCGCATTGCGAGCCTTTTTTTTATCTAGTTTACCGGTACTGGAATTCGCGTGATCTGATCGATGCTTCGCTCGCCGATCTGCTGGCGCCACATGGCATAGTAGAGGCCTTTCTCGGCAAGCAAGTCCTGATGTTTTCCGGATTCTACAATGTGGCCGCGTTCCAAAACATAGATCTGATCGGCATGAAGAACTGTCGAAAGTCGGTGCGCAATCAGGATCGTGATCTGATCGGACTGCGTCGAAACA
>JAUZOQ010000158.1 GCA_030706385.1 Bacteroidota bacterium
AAATAACGAATGGAGTAATCAATTCCTTTGAAACTACTGCCTCAAAGTTGACTTGGGTGATCGGTTCAAGCTTAGAGAATACTGCATTCGGATTCGAAACATTGAAATCTATTGTCTCGTCTCCGCTGGGCAACTCGTTAACGACAGGCGGGGTAACAAATTGATACCCGGCACCCGGAGTTGCCGGCCTATTGACCGGATCGTAGTCAACGACATCCCTGCGATAAGTCAGGCGGAATGTAACACGCTTGACATCAGCAGTCAGAGGCAGCGGAGTATTTGCAAGAGAGATCGGCACCGTGAATGTCGACTGTGTCGTTGCCGTATACGGCTGTCCGCTTGGCTGAACCGCTGAAAGCGTTGTATTGAGTTGGACTCCATTTCCGGTTGCAATATTGGTGGTCGTGAATTTCACGCCGGCACTATCCCAATTGTAGCGAATGGTTGCAGATACCGGTCCCTGAATCGTAGGATGGTAACGCATCCCTACAGATACACTCTGTAAGTGATTGAGCACCTTCCCTGTTCCGGGGAATGTGTAAGTTTTGACAAGATTTCCGGTAGCATCGATCAGATCGAACTCTCCGGCATTCGGAGTAGCAGGAGTTGAGATGATATCGATCGACTCCAAATTTACCTGCACAGAACCAAGGTTCGTGGCTGTCACTGTACTGTCGAATAATTTACATCCTCCAACGAAGGTCGGCGGAGCCGGGAAATCCGTGCTCAGCACTTTTAGATTACTTGCAGCCATATGCACTCTACCCGTATCGGTGCTGCAGATCTTATCGCTATTAAGATGATACTCAACCGTTGTATCGGTGAAGCTATCGAGCTGCACATTAATCTCCAGAGAAATCGTATCACCTCTGAAGATCGTATCGCCAGGAGCAAGTGGCTTACCGTTGAGTAAGATCCCCTTGATAGGCGGATTCGGGAAGTCAGCATTCTTGATCACGTACGGCGCATCACCGGTATTGATGATCGTTACGAATCCTGAAGTCGCCACACCGCGAGTAATAAATCCGAGATCGAGTGTCGTCGGATTATTCACAAGGACTGCATGCAGGACCTTGCCGGTTAAATCAATAGCCGTTGAGTCACTCTCGTTGACTCCTTCATAGGCTGCAACGATTCTTGCGTGGCGATCGGCATAGCCGAGCGAAAGGTCAGCTTTGAATACGATGTCCACCCAAATCGTATCTTTAATGTCTAGGCTGAAATTTCCAAGCGGACTCTTCCCGAGTTGATTTGCAAGAATATGATATTGAGCAGCATCCTTGCCATCAAAGAATACGGATGTGACCGTCGTCTTCCTATTGCTGGAATTGAGCAGATAGACTCTTACAACCACCGAATCATCGCATATCACTGAATCAAGTTGCGTGAGACGATCCCAGACAACGCCCGGTTTTACCGGCTTGCCGCGAAGGAATGACCAGGACTTGATCTGATCAGTGTACGGCTCAGCAATATTAGTATTCCAGTCGACACTTGTCGAATCACCGGCATCCACGCTCTTTGGGCTATAGCAAAAAGTGAGAGTTACGGCGCGTCCGGGAGGGATTAGAATTGGAAGCTTTGCATCGCTTGCTGGATCGATCGAGAAAAGATTCTTGTCGTGCAGGAGATATTGCTTCGTTAACAAGAACGGCAGGTTTCCGCGATTCTCAACAGTAAGCGGCAGACATGAGGTACTATTAACACTCACGTTTCCAAAATCGATATCTGTTGCATAAATAAGCGGAGTGCCGCCTTTGCCAACGACTGGAAGCGGAGCCTTGAAGCAATCGGTCTTCAAGATAACGGAATCGTTACCAAGGACCGTATCCTTTGCATCGAAGCAGACCTGAACTTTGAGTGTGTCACCTGCCTGCAGATTTGCCGGAAGTGTCGGGCTCGTCCAGCCGAGAGAAACATGCGGATCATGTTTGATCAAGTCAGCGCTCGAAACGCTGAAAGCCTTGCCGCCCTTCGCTGCGGTGTTAATGTAAATGAGCGTATCGCACATCTGTGTTCCGACCGCCATAATCGGGAACAGGAGCGTGTCGAGATTGGCCGGATGATCCGGAAGTTTCGTCAGCGTGATCGAAGGAGCCTTATATCGCATTTCGACAACGACATGGCTGCCTTTACTATCGACAATATACAAAGGAGCATAGGCAGTATCCAATGGATTGGATACGATTACGTCAAAGCATTCCTTCTTGTTATCACCGGTGAAATCGATCTCCTTCTTATCATCAGGATCAAGGGCCGGATCGAAGTGAACATTCACATATTGCTTGCCCGGGCGATAATAATTTCCGTTCGGATCGTCAAGCAACGTGACGCTTCTGATCGTTATATCACCAGTATCGGTAACGCAGATATGCCATGAAGAGCAAAGTGTATCGACTTGCACATGCGGATCGCCGCCGCCGGCGCTAACGGTCATTCCGATCGGAAGTGCGTAAGAGAAGAAGAAATCATCTCCGCAGAAATCGCCAAGATCATGATCGGGATCGATGGCGCGCATACCGTAGTGGTACATCATGAACGAACCGCGCAACATTGTGTCGACGGGGACAAGAGGATCGGGGATCAACGAATCCGGGCGGGTATTTGTAAAGTAGTACGCTCCTGGGGAAACGCTGAATCGGGCTCCCTCGAGTTCGGGATGGTTCGGGATTTGTTTGTAGCTTCCCTGGCTGCCGAGTCCGGTTAATCTATTAAGTGTACTCGAACCGTTAAAGGAGTACTTAATATATCCTTTATCAATGTCATTGCGTTCGGCAATGATATTGATGTAGTAGTTCTGCAAGATCTCGAACGTGTTTGCAGGCACATAGAAAAGGAAAGACGTTCTCCAGCGAGACATAGGCACAATACTCATCATGCTTTCGCATGGATGGGGCGGGCCGCCTGTACCTTGGTCGCGAAGATCGTACATCATGACTCCGAACTTATGCCCATCTTTCGTATGAAATTCTACCGGACAACCGGTATTATTCTCGGGTGTCGGATCTGCAAGCCTTGCAGTCGTCATCGCATTCTCGGCAACGTTGCAATCGCTCATAACGACACTCGCACCACGAGGATCGTCAGTGTAGACGCGATAATTCTCACCGTAACCCGGATCTCCGCCTTGCGTACCTGCGCCGTCTTTCAGCGGCATCGAAACGTAGCCTGTCGAATCCCAGTATTCGGAAGGTATAACTTGCTCGACCATAAAATCTCGGCCTTCAAGTACGCGGGCCCCGGCATCTCCGAAGAATGCGTTCTCATGACCGCCGAGAACAGCGATCGGCTTATCCGCAGTGACGATCGATCCCGACATATCATTACCGTTATCGGTACCATCGCCCTTGACCCAATAGCATTGTCCCCTTCTGAGCTGAACCGAATATGGGCGCGGAGATCCATTGGCACCTGCACCTGAATGCGCTCCGATATGACCACCTGTTGTCGTTTCGTTCGGAGTAATTGTGACGTTCGTACCATCAAATGCT
>JAUZOQ010000159.1 GCA_030706385.1 Bacteroidota bacterium
CATAGAAATCATTAAATTACGCGTTCCGGAGAGTTAGTATTTGCTGTCGAGATATTTGATACCGCCTTCGTCATTCACTTCAAGGCTGCAGTGATGATGAGGTATTTCCCATCTGTAGAAGGTGTATTTTCCTTCGGGCGGTAAGCCGTTATCAAGAGGATCGTTGCCCCAGTCGAACGTTGCGGGTTTTCCTTTCTCCAGCGATATAGAATCGGCAAGACGTTTGATCTCCATTCGCGTCGGTTTTGCGAGAAGGCGCGCTGCGATATTCGTATCCGGCACGGGCAATTCCTTCGGGTATATGCCGGGGCCGCAGTACCACTCGACAACACCGCTGAACTTATCATTTTCGAAATACAAAAGATCAAGTGTGCCATCGACGCCGTAAAAGCGTACGGGCGCGTAGCTGAACACCGTGGCCTTGTTTCTGCCATTATCCAGCGTATCGATTCTCGCAGCGGCATATTTCCCTTTCATAAATTCATCGGCCGTCCGCTTCGACCAGCCGGGCTCCGGAAGCTGAGCACGTGCATTAGCACAAAAGCAGATGAGCGATGCAAGGATGAGTAGGTTCTTCATATTGTGAGTATGTTATTTCGCATTCTCCATCCTGATCTTCGCATAGAAATAGGAGACGGAGCTATCGGGTGTAATATTGAGTTGGGCTAGTTCATCTCCGTTTTGCCAGGAGTACCGTGTGTATTTTTTTGCGATAACTCCGTATTCGAGTTCGTCGTTCTTCTCGTTCCGTACGGCGGGCTTTCCGCGCAGCTTCGAGATCTCATCGGCAAAATAGGCAGCAGCGCTTGCCGGAATTTTCGACTCCACGAGAGTGCGGTCCTTTCGCGGAATCCATTCCTTCGGTTCGGCAACCTGCGACTGGCCGCGCAGCCATTCCACTGAGGCGACAGTCGAATCGCGGTTAAACATCACGGATAATTTCCCTTCGATTCCGTAAAGCGTTACGGGCGCATAGCGGAAGATCTCCGTCCTTCCATCCTCTTCGCTATAGGCGGCATCGGCAAAAAAGTACTGGTATTTTCCTTTCATGAATCGCTCGACCTCGGCTTGCTTCCATCCCGTCTGCGGAAGCTGCGCCCGGGCAATCGTGCCGATCAAGCAAAGAATGACGAATCCGAGAATCCTCTGTATCACTATGAAAATGTATGTTAGTATATTCCAAACGCTAAACAAGGAGAATTCGTCTGTACTTCCGGATACGATGCTCCGCCGGAGATAATCCGTTACCTTAGAAAATACTGGTTTGCAAGAATGAGTATGGAGATGAAAGTAAGGCCAAGCACAAGGCTCCAGATCACGAATTTTTTCTCATAGCCGTTTACTTTGATAATCCGATAGAGTAAATAGATCAGGAAGAGACATACGATGGCGGGAAGTGTCCAGAGGGAGAGCCCGGCATCCCGGCTTAAGCGCGCTTCGTCATTGGGATTGCTGATCGATAAACCCATAGCCAGGCAACGCAGCAGTACGGGAGTAAACAAAAAAGGAAAGAGCATCGGCAGATTTTTTCGCCGAAGGATTGCAAAGAAGACGACGGCCTGCAGTATGGTAAATAGAGGCGCTGTTGCAGTCACCACAGAGAAATGCCAATCCTGCAGGTAGCTTCCGCTTACCGGATAGGCTTCATTGAGATTCATTGTCATCGTATTGCCAAGGATCTCGCCGGTAAGGTAGTGGACGAATTCATGGCTTACAAAGGTGAGGAATACGGCAATGCAGATCGTGGCGATATATTGGAGATTTATTTTCGGCTGTCGTATTTCAGTCATGGGGAATAGATTTTCAGGTCAGTCTCTGCCTTGTGCTACAGGACGAGAGAATGCAAATATAGAAGAGGATTATCTCTGCACAGAGAATACTCACATTCAGGCACGCGCGGGAATTCAAATATGTTGATTGCAAATATGGCGGAAATTCCTTTTACAATGTATTCCGGAGCCGGTAACTTATTCGTGATCGTCGATGCTTTTACGAATCCGACGGTTTTCGGCAAAGTGAAGCTGAAAGCATTGGCGCAGACCGTTGCTAATCGTAAAGGGCCGATCGGCTCGGACGGCTTGATCGTGCTCGGCCGCAGCGGCAGGGCTCCGTTCATGATGAATTTTTATAATCCCGATGGAAGCTTCGGTGCGCTCTGCGGCAACGGAGCACGCTGTGCAGTTCAGGCAGCTCTGGATTTCGGAGTCATTGCCTCGGCAGATACGAACTTTGAAGTTCTCGGCGAACTCGTCCGCGCCGAACGTCCGACGGAATCGACGCTGAAAGTCTATTATAACGATCCAAAAAAGATCAAGCTAAAGTTCAAACTCGCATTGGGTGGTGAACTCGTGAACTGCAGCTATGTCGATCTCGGCTCGCAGCACGGAATAATCTTCTTCGATGAAGTCGAAGCATTCAAGGGCAAGAGCATTGAGGATTTTGATATCAATACGTACGGACAGGCAGTGCGCCTTCACAAGGATTTCGAACCGCTCGGAGTGAATGCAAGCTTTGCGCAAGTTATGAAGGATGATGAAGGCGAATACATTCGTATCCGGACCTATGAACGAGGAGTTGAAGGCGAGACCCTTGCCTGCGGAACAGGCTGCATGAGTACGGCGATCGCAGCATACGGTCTGAAAAAGGTCAGCAGGTTGCCGATCAGGCTCAAGACGCAGAGTGGTGAATTTGTCGAAGTGAATTTTTCCGTTGCCTCCGACGGTCATATCAGCGAACTTTCGCTTGAAGGAAGCGCCGTTCGTGGCAAAAGCGGAATTCTGACCATTAGCGATTGATCCGGCCTTTATTGCTTATATTTGCATCGTAATCACTGGGTTTACAGGTTAATTTACATTTATCCCCTTACTACAATCATGCGATCACTGAAGCTTTCCCTCTTTGTAGCAGTCGTTCTTTGCACTTCTCTAATTGCCAACAGTCTCCATGCACAAACGCAGGATACGCTCCCATACAAGATGTATGAATTCGGCTTGTTCGGAACAGGCGGAGCATGCATCTTTAATGGCTCTATACCAGACGGTTCGAAAACCGATATTCGTCCCGCTTATACATTCGGAGCAATGGCTACGGTTGCAGCAAACCGAGATATCGGTTTTGCACTTGGGCTCGGATATGAATCGCGTGGTATGTTCTTCAAGATTCAGAACCAGTCATCGCCGAATGAGACGATTACGCTGAATTACTTTTCGATCCAGCCAAGTGTTCGCTTCAAGAGCTTTCTGATCGGTATTAACGTCGGCCTTCCGGTAAGTTCTTCTTTCGATTCAACCGGTAATCCCGTGCCGAGTTCTTCTGCCTTCTTCACGAAAGAA
>JAUZOQ010000016.1 GCA_030706385.1 Bacteroidota bacterium
CCTTTCTCGGCAAGCAAGTCCTGATGTTTTCCGGATTCTACAATGTGGCCGCGTTCCAAAACATAGATCTGATCGGCATGAAGAACTGTCGAAAGTCGGTGCGCAATCAGGATCGTGATCTGATCGGACTGCGTCGAAACATCGCGGATCGTTTTCGATATTTCTTCTTCAGTGATCGAATCGAGCGATGATGTTGCTTCATCGAAAACAAGGAGTTGGGGATTGCGAAGGAGTGCACGCGCGATAGAGAGACGCTGCTTCTCGCCGCCGGATACTTTCACTCCGCCTTCGCCGATCACCGTGTCGAGTCCGTTCGAGGCACGGGCAAGAAGGCTGTCGCACGCTGCCTGATGAAGAACTCGCATACAGTCGTCATCGCTTGCTTCAGGCCGAACAAAAAGCAAATTCTCCCGGATCGATCCAGAAAAAAGCTGTGTGTCCTGAGTAACAAAGCCGATGCGATTACGCAGTTCATCGAGATTGAGTTTATCGGTTGCAACTCCGTTACATTGCACCTCACCTGATTGAGGACGGTACAAACCGACGAGCAATTTTACGAGTGTTGTTTTGCCTGAACCGGAGGGACCGACAAATGCGATCGTCTCTCCACGATCGACGCTGAAGGAAACGTCCTGCAAGGCCTTCGTCGTTGCCGATTGATGCTGAAAACTTACATGCTTGAAGGAGAGGTTGCGAATATCTTTGACCGAAACAGCATCTGCAGGCTTCTCTTCTGCCGGCATGGCCATAATTCCGGCAAAATTATCGAGCGATGCTTCGGACTCGCGATAGATATTGATGAAATTGCCCAGTTCCTGTAACGGCCCGAAGATAAAGAATGAATAAATGTAGAGTGAAAAATACTGGCCGAACGTAATGCTCTGCTTGAAGATAAGATAGAGCATCAGAAAGGAAATGCTGGTACGAAGGAAATTGATCGTCGTGCCCTGAATAAAACTCAGGCTTCGGATATATTTTACTTTCTTCAGTTCTAGCTGAAGAATCTTTCCCGTTGTTGCATTAAGCCGTCCGATCTCCTGGTCGGCAAGGCCAAGACTCTTAACAAGTTCGATATTCCGAAGCGATTCCGTCGTTGATCCGGCAAGGGCAGTGGTCTCGGCAACGATCGTCTTCTGTACTTTCTTGATCTTCCTGCTTAAAAATGAACTGAGATATCCGATGATAGGAATCGTAGCAAAATACACCGGAGCAACAAGCCAATTGATCGTGAATGCATAGATCGTTACGAATATCACTCCGATGAGCGTTGTAAAGACAAAGCTAATGCCCATCTGAATGACGCGCTCTATATCGAGACGCACTTTCTGCAATTTGCCAAGCGTCTCACCGCTGCGCTGATCCTCGAAGACTGAATATGGAAGCTGCAGCGAATGCTCGAGACCTTCGGTATAGACTTGAGCGCCCATGCGATTGGTGATCACATTGACGAAATAATCCTGAAAATTTTTCGCAACACGCGATACAAAAGCGACTCCAACTGCCAAAGCCAGTAATTTAAGTACGCCAGCAAAGAACTGGCCTTCAGTGTACTGGCCGGGTTTGGTAGCATAGTCATCGATCACATGACGAAATACGACGGGATCGAGAAGGCTGAAAACCTGATTGACAGCGGCCAGAAAAAGGGCCAGCCCGATAAGTTTTTTATACTGCCTGAGATACGGATAGAGAATTTTCATTTGGGAAACGGTGGTCGTATTTGCTACAAAGATACAAATACGATGTTCCGGCCCATTTGTTCCTTGCTAGTGGCGTCACAAACTAGCATAGGGATGTGTCTTCTATTATTAGGGGCACCGAGTATTCATCTTTTTTCGGAAACCACTTTCGGGAATATGGGTTATATTTGTGCTCTGAAATTGCATTTGCACGGCTATCTTCCTGAATGCCGCCCAAATACAAGGATGTTGTGTGTTCAAGTTCTACTATTTTCATCAATTCACCATAACAAAATGAAACGCCTATTTCTACTGATTACACTGCTGCTAACCTTCACCGTAGGGATATCACATGCACAGTGGGCTGAACTTCCTGCATTACCGGCCGTGCTTAATTGGCCGATGACAGCCGAGCTAAACGGCACGTTCTATGTATTTGGCGGCGTCGACGCTGCTGCATCGACGACAGTCTACACCTATACTTCCGGCGACGCAAATTGGAAGACCCTCTCAGTCCCTATGCCGAAGGGCAAGTTTGGAGGATATGCTGCAGCGGCAAACGGCAAGATCTATATTGTCGGAGGCATGATTCTAAGCGGAGGAAATTTTGTAGTGGATAATACTACGTATGAGTTCGATCCTACTGCTGTAACCTTTACTCCGAAAGCCGCTATCCCTTCAAAAGTTGCTTTTTTTGCAGGTGCACAAGTTGGCGGGAAAATTTATGCGATCGGCGGTGCAACATCGACGGTGAGCACGGTCAAGGATTCGAATGTCATCCAGATCTATGATCCGTCTGCCGATACCTGGACAAGATCTGCTTCAAAAGTACCATACACCACGCGCTTCGCCGCCAGTGCAGTCTTGAACGGTACGATCTACGTTATGGGAGGCAATGATGCCAATGGCTACCTGGACAAAGCGTTCAGAGGAACGATCAACGGTACGACGATCACTTGGGATGAAAGGGCAAGCGTTCCGAGTGCACTGACAAGACCTTCTGCAGGTGTTGCAAATGGCACGCTTGTCTTCACCGGAGGCGTGGGCCAGGCTTCTCCTGCCGGATACTCCAATACCTACACCTATGATGAGAGTTCGGATACATGGACGACTTCCTATGGCCTTCCTATACCAACATACAATGCCGGCCAGCTTTTTGGCAGTGGCAACGATCTCTACTTCGCAGGCGGTTATGCAAATAAACGTGCTTTCAAATTCACGGTATCTACGGCAAAACTTCCTGAAGCGATCATGACTTCGGATGCTGCATTCATCAATCTCAGCCCGAACCAGTCACGCAGCGTAACGTATGCTGTCCAAAATCTCGGCGTTGCAGCTCTCGATGTCAATATCTCATTTCCCGATAGCTCGAAATCATGGCTGAATTCAGAGGCAACGAAAGTTACGATTGATCCGCTACAATCCGGTTCGTATACTCTGACACTTTCATCTGGTACACTGAGCCCGGGTCTGTACAAGTCGACAGTAACAGTTACGACGAACGATCCGGCACATGCTACGACATTAATTAGTGTCAAACTTTATGTACTTCCGGCAAGCATTCAGACTCAGCCGACCGTTGCCGTTCTTGAAGAGGGTACTGGAGATTGGTGCGGATATTGCCCGCAAGGAGCTGAAATTGCCGATAACATCAAACAGACATACGGTGATAACTTTATTGCCCTCGAGTATCATGGCGGTTCTTCTAACGAACCGATGATGATCACAGCCGGCCAGTCCTTGGTCAATAGGCTCGGAATTCAGGGATACCCAAATGCTGCGATCCAGCGTTGGTTCTTCCCAGGCGAGCCATACCAGATGACTAATCGCGGTGTATGGCAGAATTATGTTCAGACTGTGTTCCAGCAGAGCCCGGTCGCACCGGTTTCGCTGAATGTGCTGAGCTATTCCTTCGATCAGGCAAGTGGAAAGGTGCATGCAGTTGTGCTATTGGAGCGCTCGCTTGCCATGGTCAATGAAACGGGTGCGACTGTCAGACTAACGACTGTCGTAACGGAAGATGCCGTCGACGGACAACAAGAAGATTATCGGACACCACCTCCGTATTGGATCGATTATACCTGGAATGATATCGTTCGCCAAGTATATCCGAATGAACTCGGAATGAAAACTTCATTGCCTGCAACCTCAATGGTTGATGGGAATATCGTTGTTCCAGGCGATAAGGTCGCAGTCACAGTCGATCTTACGGTTCCGACAACAATTCTCGATGCAACGAACTGTAATATTACCTTTATTGCACATATCCTGAAGGGCTCCTCGACATTGGGCAGTATTCTCCAGGCACAGCAGTTGCCACTGATCGGATCGATCGTCAGTGCTGTTGAGCCGGGTTCAGCTCCGAGCTTCTCGCTTGAACAGAACTATCCGAATCCTGTTGCAGGACGGACGACGATCGGTTTCTCCGTTAGCGAGCGTACTCCGGTTTCGATCACCGTTCACGATGTGCTTGGTCGTGAAGTCGCGCATATCTTCGATGGGATGAAGGATGCCGGAAGCTATACGGTGAAGTTCGATGCATCGAAGCTTTCTCCTGGTGCCTACATCTATACGATGACGGCCGGCGGAAAGACTTTCGAGAAGACGATGACGGTCACGAAGTAATTCGAAATACTTTCGAAATTCAAGAAGGCGCAGCATTTGCTGCGCCTTTTGTTTTTAGAAAGATGAATGCAGATCATTAGCTAATTTCTTATCAACTTATCCACTTGGAAAAGTTGTTAGTGAGTTGTGAATTGTTTTTGCCCCGTCATGTTGTACTTTTGCACCCTTTCAACCGATAGAAACCTTTGAGCGTAATTCCCATTCAGGCAAAAGAAGCGGCCGGTTCCAGAACAAGCCGGACCTATCTTCGCAGTTTCAGCGAACTCTATGATCGCGTAGCCGGCACCGGACTTGTGCCGCCGCAGGCCCTGGAGATCGAGCAGTCGATCCTTGGAGCGATGATGATCGATAAGACTGCTGCTAATCGCGTCATGGAAGTCTTGGGTGACCGTACTCTTGAAGATAGCCCTTTCTACCGCGAAGCTCATACGGCGATCTATCGGGCAATTCTTGCGCTCGATACGAAGAGCGAACCCATCGATCTTCTTTCGGTAACGAGTCGTCTTCGGCTCGATGGCGCGCTCGAAGAAGCCGGCGGTCCGGCATATCTTGTCGAGCTTACCTCGAAAGTCGTAACAACGGCGAACGTCGAAGCCCATGCCCGGCTTATCCTCGAAAAATATCTTGCCCGCGAGCTCATCCGCACATGCGAAGAAATGAAGCTTCGTGCTTTTCTGGGCGAAGATGATACTTTCGAGCTTCTCGATCAGGCCGAGTCCAGCCTCTTCAAGCTTTCGGAAACACGTCATCGCAAAAGCTTCCTTCGCATGGATAAGCTGGCGCATGATACGATCGATTATCTCGAGCGAATCCATAATAATCATTCCGGTGTAACCGGAGTACCTGCAGGTCTTGACGATCTGGATGAACTCACCAGCGGCTGGCAAAAAACCGATCTCATCGTGCTTGCAGCGCGACCCTCGCAGGGAAAGACTGCGCTGGCATTGACGATTGCACGCAATGCCGCTCTGAATCCGGTAAAAGAACTTCGAGTACCCGTAGCAGTCTTCTCACTCGAAATGGGAGCGCAGCAACTTGTTCTTCGCCTGCTTTGCAGCGAAGCGCAAGTCAACATGCAGGATGCACGTAAGGGAAGGCTTTCGGCCGATGACTGGCGCAAAGTGTCGCATTCCATCGGCAAGCTTCATGAAGCTCCGATCTTTATTGACGATACGGCTGCCATCACGCCGCTTGAACTGCGTGCAAAATGCCGCAGGCTGAAGGCGACGGAAAACATTGGCTTAGTGATCGTCGATTACTTACAGCTTATGGAAGTTTCGCGTCACATGGATTCGCGTGAGCGAGAAATTTCCACGATCTCGCGTTCACTCAAAGCGCTTGCAAAAGAGTTGAATGTGCCTGTTATCGCACTCAGCCAGTTGAATAGAAGTCTCGAAGCCAGAGCCGATAAGAAACCGATGCTATCGGATCTTCGCGAATCGGGCGCGATCGAGCAGGATGCGGATCTTGTGCTCTTCATCTATCGCCCCGAAACCTATGGTATCGAGCAATATGAAGATGGAAAACCAACTGAAGGAACGGCAGAGATCATCATCGGCAAGCAGCGTAACGGACCGATTGGAGTCTCGCGTGTTGCATTCCGCGGAAATGTCGGCAGATTCGATAATCTGCTCTATGTACCGGAATTCGATGAGCCAAGCGCTTCGCCAAGGCCTGGCACGAATTCTCCGGCATTCTAAAGTCGTAGTTTCGGATCGTACAAGTACACCATCTCCATAAATTACTCTTTCAGTATTGAATACCATCATCACTCCGGCTGAACTTGTTGCTCCGATTGGTTATAGCCATGCCGTCGCTTCAGGTGGCGGCAAAACGATCTATCTTGCCGGGCAGGTCGCCTTCGATGCAACGGGACATATCATTCATAAAGGTGATCTGGTCAAGCAGTTCGACCAAGTTCTTCATAACCTTGAGGCAGTGATGATCGCTGGCGGAGGGGAAATGACCGATATCACCAAGCTTACCATCTTTGTTCGCAACAAGAAGGATTATGCTGCAAAAATGAGGGAGATCGGAAAAGTGTATGCACAGTATTTCGGAAAATATTTTCCTGCGATGACCTTAGTTGAAGTTTCCTCACTCTTTGAAGACGATGCCTTGCTCGAGATCGAAGGCATTGCCGTCGTTCATTCCCGATGAATTTTACTTTTAGTCCCGATCAGCTTCACTGGCAATCCACTGCGCGCACATTCGCGCAAGATGTTGTTGCGCCTATTGCCCGGGCGATGGACGAAAATGGCTCGATGCCGGATTCGATCGTCGAGCAGATGGCTGCCCTCGGCCTTCTCGGAGGTTCCTTATCGAAAGAATTCGGCGGAAGCGGCATGGATAGCCTTTCCCTCGCACTTATCTATGCAGAGCTTGGAAGAGCGTGCTCAAGCGTTCGCGGCTTTATGACGGTTCACACTTCGCTTGTAATGAAATGCATTGAGCAGTGGGGTTCGTCGGACCAGAAGAATGAGTTGCTTCCGCAGCTTGCTTCTGCAAAAATGATCGGCTGCTACGCTCTTACCGAGCCCGAGGCCGGAAGCGATGCAGCAAGCATCAAGACTCAAGCTGAGAAGACGAAAGACGGATACCTTTTAACGGGTGAAAAGATTTGGATCACGAATGCCAATCTTGCAGGTCTTGCAATCGTATTTGCAAAGCTGCCACAAATCGAGGGGACGAAACCGCATACAGCGATCACGGCATTCCTTGTCGATACGAAGACAAAAGGCTTTACGCGAAAGAAGATGCCGGGCAAAGAACTTGGGCATCGGGCAAGCGATCATGCGCATATCGTTCTTAAAGATTGTTTTGTGCCAGCAAACCGTGTTTTAGGCGGAGAGTATCATGGATTCAAAGTGGCAATGTCAGCGCTCGATCATGGAAGGCTTGGCGTTGCTGCCGGAGCACTCGGAGTGCATCGAGCCTGTCTCGATGCCTGTGTCGATTTTGCGCGCAGCCGCAAGCAATTCGGCAGCCGAATAGGAGATTTCGAAATGGTGCAAGCCGTTATCGCCGATATGAAGACATCTCTAGAGGCATCGCGATACCTCGTCTATAATGCGGCCTGGAAAAAAGATCAGGGTGTTGCCTGTACGCTGGAAACTTCGATGGCAAAGCTTCATGCAACCGAAGCCGCTGTGAAGGCAGCGAACGAAGCAGTCCTTCTTCACGGAGGCCGCGGTTATTCAAATGAATATCCGGTAGAGCGATATCTGCGCGATATCAAAGGTTTGCAGATCTATGAAGGGACTTCACATATTCAGAAGATCGTCATTGCGCGACAGGTAATTGGAAAATAGTCGGTGTTCATTGCTATTTGCCATCTCTGCTAGCGACTAATAACTACTCTATGGCTCTACTACGCAGACGCTACGCAAGTTTCGGCAGGGAGGATAAGACCTTCGGAATTCGCGCACTCATTAAGGGAGATTCCTGGGCAGTGCGTATCGGAGTCTTCGTGATCCTGAGCGCTCTTTTTGTTCTTATCGTGCAACTTACGCATCACCGCGTCAATCCTGAAATTCTGAAGCAGGGACAATCTGCTCCCTTTCCTGAAGACACGAAATAACTTCATGCGTTTATTCTCACCGTATTATATAGGCATCATGACGGGTACGAGTATGGATGCCATCGATGTCGTTATCGCACGATTCGGAGACGAGCCTGAAGTTACGAGCGAGTACTCGGCACCCATTCCCTCCGATCTTCGGCCATTACTAATGGATCTTGCTTCACAAGAGAAGATCGATATCGATCTCTTCGTTCGTATGCATTTCATCCTTGCGCAAGCATATGCCGATGCCGTTGACTCGGCTTTGCGAAAGGCCGGACTTTCTGCCGATGATATTCGCGCTATCGGATTGCATGGCCAGACGATCCGACATCTGCCAAAACCATTAAAAATTTCCGGATCTCTGCCTGCAGCTGGCGCTACATTCCAACTTGGCTCCGGTCCCGCTCTTGCAGCATTAACGGGAATCGATGTGATCAGTGATTTCCGGAGCGCCGATATCACTTTAGGCGGAGAAGGCGCACCGCTTGTTCCCATGTTCGACTACCGGTTTCTGCGAAGTGAATCTCATAACAGGATCGTGCTCAACATCGGAGGAATTGCAAATCTGACCTATCTACCTGCAAAGTGCAGAGAAGAAGATGTTTTGGCATTCGATACAGGGCCGGGTAACATGATCCTCGATGCGCTTGCCCGCGAATATTTCGGAAAGGATTACGATGAGGGCGGAGCTTTAGCCGAAGGGGGAAGGCTTGACGAAGGACTCTTAACCCAACTTCTTTCAAATCAATATTTTAGCGAGCCGCCGCCGAAATCGACAGGCAGGGAGCTGTTCGGTAAGACCTTCGTTGAACGCATCCGATCCCTGATTACTGAAAACTCACTTTCGCCTCAGGATGCATTGCGGGTTGCAACAGAGTTGACGGCTCAGTCGATCGCTCAAGCTTTTGAGTTGTTGCCACAAGAGAGTTTGAAAGCACATCCGACGGAGATCATTGCTTCCGGCGGAGGAGTGAAGAATATTTTCTTATGTAAACGGATCGGAGATCTTCTTCCGCATATCAAGTTCAGAATTTCCGACGAAGTTGGAATTCCATCGCAAGCAAAAGAAGCGCTCGCTTTTGCATTATTCGCGAAAGCGTTTCTTGATGGAAGTCACATTCATCTTCCGAAAACTACTGGAGCGTCGAAGAAGATAATCCTCGGATCTCTCTCGCATGGGAAATAAATTTCGTTTTTTCCGAAGAGAGAAAAAAATTTTCGTATTATAGTAAGTACGGAATGATAGAGAACGATGTGTGCTGATTGTGGATAACTTTTGTGATCCATTTCTTTTAGGGGTTTGCGATGTGAATTACTCTTTTGCGTAGTATGAGAATCTAAATTTGGGCAGGCCATCATTTCCGATATTTCTCTTTTCAGAACTTTTATTTTCACTTTTTTTTGTCAGTCGAAGGCTGACTCCGTTGATTTATTAAAGTGAAACTCTTATTCAGTTATTTCTTTTTACACCCGTAATACAGCGTGTTAATAGAACAAGAACGTAAGCAAGGGATGGCACAGGCCTCGAACTTGCAGGATCAAATTTTTGAAATGTCTTTAGCAGCCGGAGGAATATTCCCGGAACAGGAAACAGATCAGACAGAACCCATTCCGACAGATGACTTACGATCTGCGGCAGTGGCGATCTGGCAACGAAGCCTCGAGAAGATCAAGGGGCAGATCTCGCCACAAAGCTATACGACGTGGTTCGAGCCACTGGTGCCCAAATCACTTGAGGGCACAACGTTAACCCTTCTGGCTCCGAGCGGATTCATATCCGAATGGATCCTACAGCATTACCAACAGCTGATCGAATCTGCGCTCATCGAACTGCTCGGCCCGCAGGCCGGATTCGCATTCGAGCATGCAGCCGAGGTCGAAGGTGTCGAAACACTACTCGAACCTGCAGCATATATCCAGCAAGTTCCGACCCCACAAGCCGTGCCTGCTCCGCAGGCCGCCGCAGCCGAAATACAGCCCCCTGTAAATCGGATCAATGTCTCTGCGGCGCAGGTCAGGGAGAACAGGTCCGGTGTCCGTGGCATGGCCCTTGCGCCGAAACCGCCCGTTGACCCCAATATCAATCCCGGCTATGAATTCGATACCTTTATTCGCGGCGAAGCCAATAAACTTGCCTTTGCAGCCTCAATGGCTGTGGCGAATAATCCCGGAGGCACAAGATATAATCCGCTCGTCATCTACGGAAATGTCGGCTTAGGCAAGACCCATCTTATTCAGGCTATCGGCAATTACTCGCTGAATAAATTCCCGGAACTGCGTGTGCTCTATACCTCAAGCGAACGTTTTACGAAAGAATTCGTCGATGCAGTCCAATCGGACCGTATCAATGATTTCAATAATCTCTACCGCTCCATCGATATGCTCATCATCGACGATGTGCAGTTCTTTGCCGGCAAAGAGCGGACGCAGGATTCATTCTTCCATACCTTCAACGAATTGCGGGAGAACGGCAAGCAGATCATCCTGACCTGCGACCGTCCGCCGAAAGAGTTGAAAGATATAGATGACCGCCTCCTTAATCGCTTGCAATGGGGATTGACGGCCGATATCGGAGCACCCGATCTGGAAATGCGTATCGCTATCCTCCGTCATAAAGCGATCCGCGACGGATTCGATATTTCCGATGAAGTCCTGGAGTTCATCGCATCGAATGTGACGACGAATATCCGCGAACTTGAAGGATGTCTGATCTCGCTGGAAGCAACGATCTCACTTGAAGGCAAGGAGCCCAGTGTCGAACTCGCCAGAGAAGTTCTGCGCAAAGTTGCACGCCGCTCGGCTCCGGTACTATCGGTCGAAACGATCCAGAAATACACGGCAAAATTCTTCAGTATCGAAGAGCAATTACTTCGCGATAAAACGCGCAAGCAGGAAGTCGTACAGGCCCGGCAGGTCGCAATGTATCTCTGCAAAGAGCTTACGGCCAGCACGCTCAATACGATCGGCCTTCACTTTGGCGGCCGCGATCACTCCACCGTTATCCATGCGCAGCAGACGATCATTGACGATATGCGGCACGATCCAACCTTCGCACATCGTGTCAATGAACTCAAGCGCCAATTGGAGCTCATGCAATAATTTAACATAAGCCATTATTTTGCGAATATTTAGGGCGGCATTTTTGCCGCCCTTTTTCATTTTCGGGAAGTATTTTCTGATCTCTTGTAACCAAATGCATTCTCAGTTGTCTTATATATATGGGTAGTGCTAATAGGTATAAGAATACTGCAGGGAAGATCCTTGTCACATTTATCCTTATTGCGGGCTTTTGCAGTGCGCCTCGGGGACAGTGGGTGCAGACAAATGGTCCGCTCTATGGCTATGTGCACTCTTTTGTTGCATGTGGCGATACGCTCATTGCTGCAGCGGGATTTGGTGGCGGGATATTTACCTCTATTGACCACGGAATAAATTGGTCGAAGATCGAAACTCCTTTCGATTCATTAAGGACAACAACTCTCTTAAAGCATGGAACTGCGATCTTCGCAGCTACAATAAACGGAACATTCCGCTCCACCAATAACGGAAAGGATTGGACATATTGCAGCGCGCTGGGCATTCCGTTTTTTGCCATGAGCCAGACGGCAAAATATATTTTTGGCGAGCAAAGCGGTTGGATCTATTACTCGGCCGATAATGGCAATACCTGGTCTCGCTCCGATACGACGTATCCGAGCGGCGGATATTCTCTTTATGCAAATGATACTGTGATCCTTGCCGGCAACGAAAAAGGAATATTCAGAACTACTGATTTCGGACATTCCTGGTCACAACCGGATACGTTGACAAGGAATAAATCTATTACGGTTATAAGATCAATCGGAGATACTCTCTACTGCGGAGGAACGGATGGCCTCTATCGCTCGACCAATGCAGGGCGGTCATGGGAATTGGCAGACGATTCATTGCGTGTAACCGATATTATTCGTTTCGGAAATATCCTGATCGTAAGCACTTATGATGGCATCTTTCGCTCGTTCGATAATGGTTTGCATTGGGTAAAATCGGATTCCGGGCTGAATGATCTAAACATTCAATCCATAATAGCGAACTCCGGTTATCTATTTGCCGGTACCTATACCGATTGGCTCTATCGCTCGGCTGATTCAGGCCGCTCGTGGGTGCGGATGAAGGGCGGGATTGCGAACGTCGCATTAAATCTTACGCAAAGCGGCAACGCTATTTTTGCCGGGTCAGATAAAGGAGTTTATAGAACAACCGATGACGGTATTTCTTGGATACCCAAGAATGTAGGTATTGGAGATGATTTTACTTCCGGATTTGTCACTTTTGATAGCTTGCTTGTCCGAACTGGAAATTACGTTCTTGCCCGTTCGACCGACAATGGAGAATTATGGATAACGCAGCCTGGCTCTCAATCCACAGGACTTTGGATCTTTGGTAACACGATCATTTCATCTGACGCAGAGCATCTCGAGCGCTCGACCGATCTAGGCTTGAGTTGGAAAGTCTGCCTCCTCGATTCTTCAGAATTATACTCTGTTAATGTGACTGCTCTCGCTACTATCGGGAGCATGCTTTTCGCTAGCGGTCCGTATCTTGATGGAATTCTGTTGCGTTCTGCCGATGGTGGCGGCAACTGGATTTCAGTCCACCCGGCCGATACTCTCGATGTGACGGCACTGGTTGCTGTTGAAGATACTCTTATTGCCGGAACGGAGGATCAGGGAATATTCCGATCGACGGATATGGGCAATCATTGGTCGCAAGCACATGCAGGTGCGAATGTATTGGCCGTCACTTCCTTCGCCCGAAGCGGAAAGTATCTTTTTGCGGGCTCTTCGAGATCGGGCGTCCTCTATTCATCGGATAACGGAGCGAACTGGAGAGAGTTCAACGAATCGTTGGGCTCAGAGTCAGTGCAGTGTCTTCTCGTTTCCAATGGCTTCCTGTTTGCAGGTACGGATAGCCTTGTGTGGAAGCGACCTCTCTCTGATCTGGGAGTACATGCAACGGATAATTCCGCGGGCTGTAGAATTGTCACTACCGCGCCCAATCCCTTCATTTCGGAGACGACAATTTCCTTATCATGCATCAAGACAATGACGTTACATTTCGAAGTTTTCAATCTGCTCGGCAGGAAAGTCTTCGATGGAGGGAATACGATCTATAATGAAGGCGAGCATACGATCACTCTGCAGGGAGGCGAGTTACCACATGGCGAGTTCTTTGGCAGATTCTCGGCTTCGGATGGAAGCGTGAAGTCGATAAAACTTCAGCATTTCTGAGAAATTCTCAGAATTCGGCTTTATGAAGGGGGCGGCATTTTTGCCGCCCTTTTTTTGTAACTTTCAAAACAGTTTTGGGTTTACAGGAGCATCGGATTTTCCATTTCAGAACGCTTATGAAGTTTTACCTTCTTCTGACTTTTCTTCTTGCTGCGCCTTCACTACTTGCTCAGGAAACTGAGCATACGGAAGTATGGACTGGGCCATGGAATTCCCATGAATTTTCTCCTGATGCAATTCATTTTGAGAATCCGGGACTTCCACCGCAATCGGTTACGGGCTTTCCAAATATTCAGGTGACGAAGTCGCCCAACGCGCAGACCGAATGTGCTGTTGCCATTAACCCTTTGGATTTGGCAAATATCATTATCGCCGAGATCGACTATGATTTTTTCGCATCGAACGGAGTCTATACTTCAACCGATGCAGGTCAAACCTGGGTGCGGGCATCTATCCAGCAGAATTCGGGCAACTCTTCCTACGGCGATCCGTGGTTGACATTCGATGGAAATGGGAATGCCTATCTCTGTGGGCTCTTAGGTGTCGGCTCGGGAAATCTCTCATTGCAGATTCATAAATCGACCGATAAAGGAAAGACCTGGAAGCCCGATGGTATAATTTTTCAGACCGATCCCAGTTATCCCGATGAGCCCGTTCTCTCCAGTGATCTTGTTGCCGGCAGCCCATACTATAATACGTTGTACGCTGCAGTCGTCGGTCAACAGACGGGTTCATTCTTCCCTGGTGGAATAAAACTTCATTATCGCAGAGCCGGATCGCAAACTTTCTCGGCAGAAAAGAATGTCAGTGCATTTCAACTTGTCCAGATACCGCATATTGCAGTCGGGTTGAATGGGAAGGTATACGTTTCCTATCTTGGTATCGATGATATCGTCAATATTAAGGGAGGATTATATTTCAATAAGTCAACCGATGGCGGAGACTCATGGAGCGGAGATAAACTTATCGCCGCGGCTAGTTATACCGACACTGTCAATGGTTTTCCGAGAGTCGGATTTCCGTTGGCTTCGCGTATAGGGCCGACGCCGCGAATAGTAATCGATACCTCCAGCAGCCCGCGTCGCGGATGGATGTATGTCTGTTATGCGCGTCCATCTTCAGCCGATGGCAAGAGCGATCTCGATATCTTCCTGCAACGTTCGACCGACGATGGCGAGAGCTGGAGTGCTCCTATCCGCGTTAATGATGATCCTGCAGGAAATGGAAAAGATCAACTGAGTCCGGCGCTGGTGGTGAATCCGGATGGCGTAATCGCTATTGCATACTACGATCGGCGCGACGATCCGAATAATCTTTTTGTCAATACCTACTGTGCCATTTCCTACGATGGCGGCTTCACCTTCGAGAACCATCGGATCAGTGATCAGGCGACAAATCCGTTTATCGCACGAGAGCAGATATCGCTATCGATCGCCGACTACATTGCGATCACTGCCACGCGATCGGCTGTTTATCCGGTCTGGAACGATGGCAGGACAAATGATGGAGATCTCGATACATATACTGCAGTTCTCCCTCTAAACAAAAGCGGAGTAGCAGGAGTAAAGCAAGGTGGCGGCAACTTTTCGTTGGAGATATCTCCGAATCCAGTAAAAGAGAAAACGACAATTTCGTATAGCAGTGCAGAATGCGCTGAAGTCGACCTTGCAATTTTCGATGCTCTCGGAAGAAAGATCCGAACACTCTTCAGCGGAAAATCCGCACAAGGAGAAAATTATTTCTCGTTCTCACCGGAGAACCTCTCAACCGGCCTCTATTATGTAACGCTTCGGAGCGGTTCCGGTGTTATGACGAAAGTATTATCCTATATTAAGTAACACTTGAGCAAAACCTCATCCGAGGATCATCTTTTTTCCGAGCGCATCCGCCGTTCGCACGAAGACCGCACTCGCAAGAAGGTCGTGAAGCATCGCGAGCGACATTCAACGAAAGTGTTGGCCGATATTACCGTAGGAGCAGGTCTCAAGGCACGCGTCATTACCTCGGAAGGTGCAAATTTTATTGTTATGGATGAAAGCGGCAATGAAGTCCGCGCACGCTCCTTTAAGAGTACGCGGTCTGCGAATACAAACTCCACTCTTGTGACAGTTGGTGATGAAGTCCTCTTTGAACCGGCCGAGCAAGATATTGCCGTCATTCGCGAAGTACTGCCACGGCGAACAAAACTCTCACGCAGGGCCCATAAACGCCGCGATAGCTTTGAACAGGTCATCGCAGCGAATATCGATATTCTCGCCATCGTCATGAGCGCCGGAGATCCGCCGTTCCAAAATGGTATTCTGGATAAATATATTATTGCAGGTCATGAGGGGGGATTGGAAATACTGATCGTACTGAATAAAGTTGATGAACTCGATAGTAACCCCCGGAAGCCTTTCATAGAAGAAGCTCTCGGCTATTACCGATCGATCGGATACCGAGTCATCCGTACTTCGATCGTGACGGCAGAGGGAGTGCTCGAGTTGGGAAAAATATTTGAAAATAAGACTGCTGTCTTTGCAGGAAAATCCGGAGTAGGGAAGTCCTCGCTTGTCAATAGCCTTGTCGGTAGAGATGTTGCAAGAACCAAGGAGCTTACTCGCCGAGAGCAGCGCGGAATGCATACGACGACGAATGCTGCACTCGTTCCGATCGCAGAACATCCGAATAGTTTTATTGTCGATACTCCGGGAATCAGAGAGTTCTTCCATTTCGATCTCGATCCGGATATCATCAAATTTCATTTCACCGATTTCCTGAAACTCCAGGAAGACTGCGCCATGACGAACTGCATGCACATTCATGAACCCGGCTGTGCCGTCATCGAAGCTGTCGACGATGGCCTAATTCCCGAATGGCGGCACAATAGCTATATGGGCCTTTGGGAAGAGGCGGAGCGGGAACGGAAAATGAAGGCAAGCGGTATATAGGGAACGTCATTGCAGAAAAAGGGTATGTCTTTCTTCTGCGATCAAGAATTTGAAACGTGCAATGTTATTCATCAATATCTAACCAATGAAATTCACATATTTCGCATCTGCTTCTCTGCTCCTGTTCGCGCTTTCCGGCTGCGGCAAATCCGATTCATCTAAAGCCGGCGGCCCGGATACTTTGCCGCCTATCGCGAATCCCGGCGCACCCGAACCACCACCCGTCCAGACTATTGAGATCGGAAAACCGAAACCCACTCCCGGAAAACATGGCGATACGACAGTCACCGCTTCCGGCCTGATGTACATCGATGTTAAGGTCGGCAAGGGGCCGACGCCGAAGGTCGGGCAGAACATCACAGTAAATTATACGGGCAAGCTCACCGACGGAAAAATTTTCGATTCGAATGTCGATCCGAGCAAAGGCCACGTCCAGCCGTTCGTTACTCCGATCGGAGTCGGTAAAGTTATTAAAGGCTGGGATGAAGGGATGATCTCGATGAAAGTTGGCGGCAAACGTAAACTCATCGTCCCCAGCGATCTGGGCTATGGTGCCAATGGAACACCCGATGGCAGCATTCCGCCGAATGCTACGTTGATCTTCGATGTAGAGTTGGTGAAGATCGAATAAGAAAAACATTTGCGGATAAAATAAAGCCGGATCGAGATCCGGCTTTTTTTTTGTCATGAAATGCAAACCGTCCTGCCATGTTGGGTAGCAAGACGGTCTGTGGTGTTATCTTCAAAAGGCCCTACGCGACCCTTCAAAGATTACTTAGTGAGCGTCATTTTTCTACTCAACTTGCTGACTTCACCGTTGCTGTTTACGAAGGAGAGTTCATAGACGTAGGTTCCGTTGGCCAGGTTCGACGCGTCGAACTTGATCTGAGCTTTACCTGCGCTGTAGTCTGCTCCGTTAACCGGTGTTGCGACGACCTTACCCGTGATGTCGAGGATGCGGAGCGATACCGTTCCGTTCTCCGGCAGGGTGAAGTTGAACATCGTCGAAGGATAGAACGGATTCGGGAAGTTCTGCTCAAGAGCGAACTCCGAACCGATCTCTGCACGTCCGAACGATGTCGTCATGCTCGTCGTACGCGATCCGTCAAGATCGACGGAAACGATACGATAGGTGAACGTCTTTCCGGTCTCCATGGCTGCCTGCGATGAATGCAGGAAGCTGTATGCCGTTGCCGAGGAAGCCTTCGTCTGGCCTACCCAGTTCCAGTTCGTACCATCAAGCATCTCAATCTCGTAGTGGTCGACGCTCTTCTGAGCTGCGACCGACCAGCTGATCTCGTTACCCGTGTTGAGCGCTTTACCGCTGACATTGACGAACTCGACCGGAAGTACCGTTCCACGGAAGCTCTGGATGAAATCAAGAGCGCCGCGTAAGAAACGGGTCGTTCCGCTGACGTTGACCGGTAAGGCCTGTCCGTCCATCGTACCGGATGTCTGCAGAGGATCCGACCAGTCGAACGGATAGAAGACGACGTTGAACGTCGAACCCGTCCAGGCCGTACCTGCACCGCTATCGAGCGGAGTCGAAGGATGGATCGCATACGTGTAGGCTACACGTGAGACGTTATCGCCTACCGTGCCCGTTGCCGGGTTCACCTTGATCACGTTCGGTCCGCCGCCTGCTGCCGATGAAACCGAGAGAATGCTGTCGGGGAAGCGGAAGTAGTTACCGACTCCGTTGAGCAAGCCGCGGTACTGTACCGGTAAAGCTACCGGCCAGTTCAAACCAGGCCAGCGAGCTACGAACTGCGTATGCAGCCAGCTTGACATTAACTCGTTATCGGTGATCACGTTGTTGTTCTGACGGAATACCGATGTCGTGTCGTTATACTTGGCGATGTTCTCACCGGCGATCACGAACGATTTCTTCGCATAGGTCTGGCCTGCTCTGAAGAAGTTGATGATCTCTTCTTCTTCCTTCAGGCTGACGGCGCCGACGCCGAGTGCGCCGTTATACGCTGTTGCCGGGCTGCCTGTCGACCAGATCAATGTCCACCATGGAGTGTAATCGATCGGGCCTGTGCCGTAGCTGACGCGGTTCAGCGAATCGTACGGTACGCCCAAACGCTGCAAGGCTGCTGCCAGAGAGTCCTTGTTCTTCTGTCCCTGGGCCGTCGAGTTCTCATAGCTTAAGAGAACCGCTGCACGTTTGACCAAAAGCTTGAAGACTTTGCTCAGGCTGTTGTTGCCGTTGTTCTGATCAGGATCGACATTCACCGTGACGCGGAAGAGTTTACCCGCTTCGTTGAGAATGTTCGGTCCCTGGAAGTCCAGTGTCTTCGTCTCGGCTACATCGAAATGCAGGCCGCTGATCGTGCTCGTTGCATTGACGGCCGGATAGATGTTCCAGGTTACGCCGTTATCGGTCGAGACTTCGACCTTCGAGTGAACGCTACGGTTGAATGCCTGGATCGAACCGAGATTCCGTACGATCGCCTGGATCGCAAGAGGATTCTCTGCCGTCACGTTGATCACGCCTGCGTTATCGGTAATACCGGCCGGTTTGGTGATCACCTGTACTGCCAGGTCGTTCGTGTACTGGAAGCCTTCGAACTCGTCAGCTCCGATATCCGGAGTGCCGTTGGCTACTAAGCGCTGCTTGCCGTCGTAATCCATGAGCTGCGTTCCCGTGCTCAACCAGGCGCCTGCGTTCGAGGCCGGGCTGAAGATATAGGTCGTCGCTGCCGGTAAGTGCAGCGAGTCTGCACCGAACATCGGATCGCCTACGACGGAGGAGATATCCTGCTGCGTCAGCGTACGCCATTCGTTGAGGTTCTTGATGTTCCGCGTCTGGATGAACGTCCCCGTTGCACTGTCGTATTCATTGACCGAGGCGAAGAGCGAGGCATTGCGGAAATCAACGTCGTTATAGTTCGAATTGATATTGCTCAGCATCGGACGCGGTACCGTCAGGTTATAAAGGACGGCCGTGGCGTTGATCGAGTTGTTCAGGTTCTGAAGTACGTTGTTCCAGATGAACGGATGGCCTTCACGTGTCATCGTGATCAGTGCCGGTGCGTCCTTGACCGATAACGAGTTGTTGAAGATCGAGTCATTATTGACGAAGTAGCTGGCCGCTGCTGTCGAAAGACTGATCGGTACAACTGTCGTCAAAGGAAGGTTCGTGGAACGGAAATCGTAGATCATGTTATTGGTGATACGATTCCGCGTGCCAGTCGGAAGGATGGAAATCTTCCGGTTCGGGCCCGAACCCTGCGTGTATTTTGTCGCGGCCTGCTGGATATCGATTCCTACCAGCGTGTTCGCGATCGGTGATGACGACTTGATATTATGGATCTTGTTCGCATCGATCCACAGGTTCACACTGTTACCCGAATTGACGGCGATCGCGCCGCCATAGCTCGAGCTTGCATAGCCCTGGACCCAGCTGATCTCGTTATGACCCAGATACAGACCGTCTTCGTTACCGACGTTCACGCCGATGCCGCCGATCGGGAAGACTGAAGTGCCGATCGTGTTACGCGTGATACGGTTGTCGTGGTTGCGACGGTCGAAGAATAGAGCCTGGTTGATGTCGAACAGAGGTACTGTGCCGATATCGGAGATCGCCGTGTTCGCATTGCCGATCTCGTTGTTGTCGATCGTAATGTTATACTCCGACGACGTATCGATCACGCCGCTTAAGAACGACTGCTGTGTGTAGATGTTCGCTAGACGCACCACCATGGAAAGCGGACTTGTCAGATTGCCATTATTCCGTAACTTCAAGTTTCTGAAAGAAAGATCATGTCTTCCAAATTCGATTTCGAAGACGACACCGGGGCTCGTTGAATTGTTGACGATGGTAATGCCGCGCTTAGCAGGTTCAGGTATGGCCAGATCAGCAGTCGGACTAAACTGATTGTTACCATCCCATCTCATATAGTTGGCTGACTTATAGGAGTAGTTGAAACATATCTGTTTCGAACCGGTGAATGTGATGACTGGGCTAACGCCTTTTTTCGGCTTCCATGTTACCCATACGTTCTTCTGAATGCCGTTCACTACTTGAGGCCCTGTTCCTAGAATATCTCTGAACTCTACTGCTGCATTGAGAGACGATACGGTCGTATTGCCGTTCTCTGTATATGTAGCATCGGTAAGGATGAGGTTCAGATCATCACCGATTCCGCGGAAACGCATTGAATCCGTTGCGGCAGAGATCGTCTGGAAGCGGCGGCCTACACCGACTTCGATATCGCCTTTCAGGCGTGGGATGATGGCGAAGAACGTGCATGCCGTATCGTTGGTACGATCGCCATCATCGCCTTCACGGGCAATAGCGCAAAGTTTGTAACAGCCCGGAGCGAGATTGGCAATATCGTATATGCCTGCCTTGGCGGGGAAGAACATCTTTACTGCGCCGGCATCGACGTTCAACTCCGGCATGATCGTATCGGACTGGAAGACCAATGCATTATCGGAACAGCGCATGATCTGACAGCGAACAGGTACGTCGAAAAGATCGCGTACGCCGACGGACTGGAAGTATGCACCCGGCTTGAACTGCTTCTTCTCGGGTTTCTCTTCCTGATCGTCAGGATTGAAAACGGAGATCGCTGCAACATCGGCCTCGTAACGAACGAGGAATGTGGTACATGCCGTATCATCGAACGCATTTTGGTCACTTCCAAGTAACGTTACTCCGCAAATTGTGTATGTTCCATTTTGTGTCGGAGTGAAATCCTTGAAATCGGTATCACGGATCTGGCTGCTTGTCCAGTTATTGAGGATCTGTGTATCGCGATAGACAACTGTTCCTTGTGGGTTCTTAACGTAGACCGAAACCGGTACGCCTGTTTGGTTATTAACTCCGAGGTTGCGATATTCAAATGATATCGGAGTCGGAATATTGATCGGAGTTCTGACACCAGTAAGCGGAGATAGAGATTTGAGAGAGGCTACGTTATTCGGCGGACTGATAATGAACTGCGACACAAACGTATTATCCGGCGGATACTGGTCCGTTGGCGTTGACGAGTTGACGGTCCAGGTCATTGTATAGAGGCCGTATTGCGTCGGAGTATAGGTTGTATTGGTCGGAAAACTAATCTGAGGGCTAACTCCGCCGAACGGATTAGGAATTTGACCGGCGCTGAGATCGACCGTATTCGTATAAAGTGGATTGTTCAGATCTCCCTGACGCGTGATCACGAGCTTCAAATTGACGGCCGTGAAACCGAGTCTGCCTTCGTTCGATACTCTGATCGAAGGCGTGAGCGGCTGATTGATCAGAAGGATCGAAGCATCTGCCGGCTGTACATTCGGATTCGTGAATGCAAGATTCTCATCATAAAGAATTGCAAAAACGTAATTCCATGTCGGCAATGCTTGGTACTCATTATCAAAGCATACGCTCGTACTAAAATTTGGTGCATTACCAACTCCGGGATTGCTCGATGCATCGACAGAAAGGAATCCGCCGTTGCCGCCGAAATCCTTCAAACCTGTGGCGATACTGAATCCATCATCGAACCAATTGTTCGCATTCGAACGCGGTCCGAAATTGATGGCGATCTTCGAAATGAATGCTGTTGCTTCATAGAGGACAACCTGCCAGCTTCCGGTCACATTCTGGTTAATGCCTTGCTTTACCTGGGTTTCAACAACGAACGTGCGGTTCGGCGCCGTGCCCCTGGCAAGTGTTGTGAATTTTGTTTGCCCGACAATATTGGTTTCATATCCCGACCATGCATGGATCGTTTCGTTCGGGAATGCAACGGCAAAGACGGGATTGCCGAAGTTCTGCTGCCCGGTAACGAACTGTCCCGAAGTCGAAAAGAAATCGCTATAGCAGCCACCGAGATGATCGTTGCTGTTGGTCGCTCCGGTTGGCACCTGACCATCGCCGCCAACGATTACCGAACCGGAGACGGTTATTTTGATCTTGTTGGTGACGATATTGATGTACCGAAAGCTGAACGGTACCGTGATCTCATTCGAGAGCGGACCGTTGACGAATGTCGCATTCGGAGTCATTTCACTGACATCCGAGCCTATCCCGGAAATGGACGACCACGGAGTGCCATCCACTTTGACGACGTAGCTTGCGCAGGAATACTGCGCATGCGCAGCCGGAACAAGCGCCAGCAACATCAGTGCAAAGAGATACAATAGGTATGTTTTTTTCATGAGTGTATGTAATGTGTAAGCGAGCGCACGTGCCCGGAAAATAGTACCAAGCGGTAATATCTTCCCGGTTCCAAGTCCCCAACGACTCGTTTTAGAATTCAGAAGAATGAATCAGACTAGTGCTCCCATACACTGTTCTGAGCGTAGATAGCTTCTCCGATCGGAGAAAGCATTGTATGACGGACATCAAAAGATCACTGTCCCACCAATGATCTCAGTAGAAGACCTCTTCCAACAAGAGATCGCCCGTAACGTGATAAGCAGAACCAGAAGATATCCAACGTTATATTCTGTTTCCTAATGACCACCCCAACAAGGGATCACAACTTCACTATATGATCGATCATTGGTAACCCAATCATCTCTCATAAAACTGCACCACCAAATGCCGTTCAGCACTAAGACACAAAATTTACCCACGATGTGACATCGGCCTGAAAATAAAAATCGGACCGGTCCTTGAAGGACCGATCCAATTTGTTTCCAATAATTAATTCTTGATTCGTGCGCTTTCTAATTCTGCTGAGGCAGTGGTTGTTCGCTCTGCGGAACATCTTTATGAGGGTTGCCTTGTCCCTTTGGCTGAGGCGCCGGCCGTGACGGTGGCATCTGCTGCCTTGGTGTTTGAGGTGGTGTGGCCTGTCGGGCTGGCGGCGGAGAAGGCGGATTCGGCTTGGGCGAATTATATTGCGGTGGCGCATATTGCGGCCGACGCAACCTCGGCTGAGGTGTTGCAGGCGGAGTGGGCGGCGGAGTGTTCACCTTTGGTGCCGGTTGCTGTGCAGGATTCTGACGGGTTTCCGGCGGAGCAGTTCTCGCCGGTGGTGGTGCCATCGGCGGAGTTCTCTGAGGATTTTGCCGGGTTTGTGGCGGAGTATTTGCTGCCGGAGTTTTTGGCGGCTGTGCCTGTCGGGCCGGAGCCGGTTGTGTTCTTGCGGCGCCCGGTGAGGGTGTCCTGGCTCCGAGCGGCTTGATATCGCGCAGATCCGTTACTTTCGGAGGTGCAGGTCGTTGGTTATCCGCAGTCACTTTCTTGACGACGGGCCGATAGATCGCCACCTGATCCTTATTCACAGATTGTCCCGGCGCCGATCGTTCGGCAACCTTGTATTGTGGCACAGCTGCGCCGGTTGCTTTCGTCACTTCTTCGCGCGGCGGACCGCCCATGAATGTCGTATGCCGAGAGTTATCAACCATTGTGCGATTGACCATAGTGGAATTTCTAAGATGGTTTAAATTTTCCGCTCGAGGGACAAAGTGTCTGCTGAGATCTCGGCGGCCGAGATCTCCCTCTGGCACATAGTGCCAATGTTCCGGCGGCACATAATATCCACTGGTGATCGCTGCATTGATCTCGATTCCCGGGCGAAGCGGAGCCCAGCCATAATAGCCCGGAGCCCTGCACCATGCAACCCAGGCCGGAGCCCACTCATAATCCGGAACCCAGTACCATCCATATTCATCGTCGAAGTCCCATCTTCCATAATGAAAGGGCGCCCATCCCCATGGGTAATCCGATACCCACATCCATCCGTAATCGGTATACACCCAATAGCCATTTGATCCATAGGGCGAAAAGCCAGCATCGACTTCGGGCACCCAAACGTATCCCTCCTCCGGGAAATCCACCCAATGTCCGTAGGGGCTGAGATCGTTGTAAAAAATTTGAAAACTCACTTCAGCGCCTTGCGCAGATGCTTTTTTAGCCGGCAAGGAAATACTGAAAAGCGTGAGCGACAAAATGATTGTGAAATATCTTGTGAAGTGCTTCATGATTCTCTATGATTAGTGAAAGAGCAACAGTACGATCGAAGGGGAGTTCTTCCGGTCCAATAAATCAGGGGGCGGAGGGAGTGCTAAAACTATTGTACGCGAAGACTATTCAAACACGTAATATTTTTCATAAGTACCAGGTTTTTTTGAGAATGGATTCACGATTTCGCCAGGTTGCGTTCCAATGAAGACGGGGACTTGCTTAGGTCCGGACGACTACTTGCTGCGAATGAACCCGATATCATGGCCCAAAGCCTCCTCCAGAGGAAGAGTCAGTGCTGAGATTCGTTTGTCTGCATTTTGAATGAATGTAAATACCATGCCTTCGTCATATCGCAGATCGGCAACGAACCGATGTTCGCCACAAGCACTTAGTACTCCGGTCTCAATACCATTAAGGTCATACTGAAGCCCTCCGTGGGTAGCAGTAATCACGATTTTACCGAAGGCGGGATTGGTGTAGGTGCCCGAATATCGGCTTAGTTCTACCGTGTTACCCTTTGCTTTCGATGGAGTCACACGGGTATCTTTCAGGCTGTCCTCGGTCTCTTTCTTTTCAGCATTGCCATGAATCCTGGAATTCCAGTCCGTGATTTCTTTGCCAAGCATACGATCAATGATAAGATTTCTGGAAACATAGACAAAGCCCGTCTGATGCATGTTTGTCAGGATAACAATGGCAAAAGTGTCCTGCGGTAGTAAGCAGACCGATGCTGAAAAGCCGTCATAATTACCTTCATGGTTGATCCGCAAGTGGCCCTTATATGAATTCAAGAACCAGCCGAGGCCGTAGGATTCATAAAATATTTCAGGATATTTCAATCCGCCGGTAAAAATATTCGGTGTAAAACATTCGACGATGGCACTTTTGGGAATGATGTTTTTTCCGGCAAATCTACCTTCGTGAAGAAGTGCGATCGCATACTTTGACATATCTCCAATCGTGCTTGAGATCGAACCCGCAGCATTTGTCTCATCCTTATCATCTATAGAATTATCGGTAGCGATGATGGAATCGTCGAAGTCATATGGCATCGCACGATCAGTCGAGGCTTCGTAGTGACGAAGATCGAAATAGGTATGCGTCATACCGAGCGGCGAAGTGATATTGTGTTCGATAAATCCGCTCCAGGATTCGCCGCTGCGCTTCTCAAGTATGAGTCCCGCCATCTCATACATCAGGTTTGTATATTGAAATGCGGATCGGAATGACTTTGTCGGCTCCAAATATCGTAGGCGGTGGTAGACGTCCTGAGTGGAGAATGAGTTGTAGTCGGTTAGCTTATCGTAGCGAGGCAGGCCCGTTCGGTGAGATAGGAGATCTCGTGTCGTCGTCCCGCCAGTAAGTTCATCGTTATACATGAGGAAATCTTTGAAGTAGGAATGGATCGGTTTATCGAGATCGAGCTTCTTTCGGTCCTGAAGTATAGCGCACGATAGAGCAGTGAATGATTTTGTTAGTGAGCCTATCCTGAAAACTGTTTCCGTTGTCACCGGAAGATGGCGGCCGAGATCGCGTGAGCCGAAGGCTTTCGCATGAACGATCGAATCCTTATACACAATGGCGACTGTGCAGCCGGGAATATGCCATTCGGGCATGAGCGCTTCGATGGAGTCATCGATCGTCTTGAAGTTATCGGCTGTGGGTTGGGCCAGGGCATGAGTCCATAGAAGGCAAAGAACGTATAAGACTGAGAAGCAGCGCGTCGTCATGTGTCGGAGATGTGATCGAATATGGAGGTGCAAATATACGTGAACACCTCTTCAAGCCCGAGTCAATGATGTCTTACTCCTCCGACAACCGATGAATATCATGGTATCTCTTCACGACTCCGTTGATGTAGCGTTTTATATGAGCTTCATTGAGAAAGCTATTTGACCAATTTTCAAATCGATAACATTGTGTGCCCAGGTAGAAAAAATTTAATGCAGTGCCCAACATTGGCAAGATCCTTTTTTCTTCATCGGTTAATGTTGTGATGCTCTCATATCCGGAAATGAAATGTCCGAGTTTTGCTCCTGCGATTGCCACATCATATCGTTCCATATTATATAGCTGGATCGTGTAGTATGCGATATCGAGGCATAACCATCCATTGCCGCAAAAGTCGAAATCAAATATTGTAATAACCCCATTTCTATCGATGTTGAAATTGTCAGACCATATGTCAAGATGTACGATGCCAAACCGGAGTTGATCTCTTTTTATTTGTTGGAATTCCTGTAATAACAGTTGTTGAAGCGATTTCAAATATTTCCATTCATCCGTTTGGCTGGATAGAAATTTGCCAATTTGCTCGAACGATGTAATGAGCAGCTTTTCAGCATTATATGTTGTACGGTGAATTGACAGATTGTTGGTGACGGCATGAAATTGAGCCATTAATTTACCAGCCTTATAATGTAACTCATTCGAATAATTCAATAACTTTTCACCTTCAGCATATGAAAACATTACTCCGAATCGCTCACCTTCCGGAGCATCAAAAGTGTGGATGTAGTTTTTGTTAAAATCCGGGATGGGATATGAAACCGAGATCCTATTGTCCTTGAGCAAATTCAGGAGACGAATTTCTTCGCGGATTTCTTCTTCGGATCGCCAGTTGAGACTGTAGACACGGAAGATATATCTATTACGATCATCCTCGACAAGATAGGAGTCGTTAATACCGCTACGAACAATACTACACTTCACCTTTCCATGGAAATCAAAATTGTTTTGAAGGTATTCGCCCAAATATTTGGCGGAAAGATTGGAATGCGATACCGGAAAAAAGCTCATGATATTTGGGAACATCGATAAAGAGGCAATAACTCTGGGGATGGACAAAAGTTACACTTCCGGTGCAACATGTCCGATAACATATGATATCTTAAATATATAGGTATAGATGACAACGGGCATTCTCGGATCATTTGGTGATTCGTAGTAAAAGACAGGTTTTTCGGAGAATGAGCCTTTCATTTTTTTTGATTTTACTCCGGACTGCATCTCGAAGGGTACTTCAATTGAATAGGTGCAATTGTTTTGCGGCATTGGAGTATAAGTGGAGAAGATGACATAATCCACATTATACTCTTTCAGTACTTCACAAAGATTATCCTCCGCTGCGATATGCTTGATCATTCTTCGGTCGGCCATTATTCCCTCTATCTGTACCATGGATTTATGTGTGATATATGCAGTAAGCCCTGCCCTATCTCCCATTGCATAAATGCCAGGATGCGAATCGGTAAACGCTTTTATTTTCCTGGCATGGGCATAGATGGAGCCGGGATGGGGATTCCACTTAACGGTTTCCTCTACCGTGCGTTTGAATACCGGGACTAAGATAATTAGTGAAACTGCAAGAACGGAGATATACCCCAAACTACTCGTAAAACGCCGCGGGATTTTTCTTGAGATGAGGAAAAGAATTGAAGCTAACGCGATTCCATTGCCAATATGAAACGCATAGGTATACCATGCAAAGAGATACCAATCCGAAAAGGTACGGAAGATTATGAGATGAATAAAGGGGACCAGGAGTGTTAACATTAACAACAATCGCTTGCAATGGCCGAAGACGGTTTTAAAAATCGTATGGAGGATAACAGCGGGTGGGAATATCCACACAGAGATAAAGCTATTACGTGAGGATCTGAGTTCGCCAAGAACAGAGAATCCAATGCCCCCTGTTGATTTCAACTGTTTGGCCTGCGCTGATATCGTTGCGAATGAACCGAAAAGGACGTAATTCGACGCAAAATACAACAGCAAGAGCGATCCTGCAATGAATAAATAGGGTAGTAGTTTCAGTTTCTGCCGTATCGATCCACGCGAACTGATGAATAAATAGGTGGTAAAAAATGAGATATCGATGATCGCATCCAACCGGCTCAGTATTACTAAAGAAGCTAAGAAGCCGAAAACAAAGACATGCTTCTTTGTAAGAACGCCGTCGCTAAACTCTTGAACTTTTAGAATAAGTAAAAGATAAAGAGGAATAGTAAGGGTTACTTCCATTCCGGAAAAAATAATCCAGGTTGACATGAGACTTGTGACAATCGTTGAGCAATGTATTATCCAGGAATAAGCGAATGCTTTATGCATTATCGATACGGTGAGCCGGTAGGTAATAAAAGATGAGAGAGAGCAGATAATGGCGTAGAAGAGAAAAAAAACGGTTTCGCTGCCGCAAGAAAGCTCTTCAACGAGTATGACAACGAGCATCCATAAAGGATGATATCCATTCGTTAAAGTTCTTCCATCGAATGTGCTTATACCTTCGTGGAGGATATGTTTTGCAGTTATGAAATAATAGAAGAAATCATCTTCCGGTATCTCGAGGTATCCATCGCTATGAGAAAATATATGATACGTAATTCGAAAGAATGATAGGAGAATAGCCGATAAGCAGATAAGAAATGCTAGTATGGACAGGACATTGGAGGATCTTTGTGCTTTTTGTTTGCCATCATACATGAGAGGGTACCCCTTTAATAATAAGTACCGTCATGATGTGATAAGGTGCAGGTCATAAATCACGCTCTAGCGAATTCGGAGAGATGAGACCTTATTCAGTCCAAATAGTTCTTGGGAGGACTTTTTTTCAGATGAATGCCAGAGATATCCCTGCTGCAATCTTTGCCGGCCCGTGAAAAATGAACCAAGTAATTTGGGTTTTACAAAATGCAGTGTTGGCAGATAACGACGTATCTATCGGCTAATAAATTCGGATGAGCAAGATCTCTTGAGGGAGGTGGGAAGAAACGAGCTTTTGCCCTGAATTCGGGCCGACGAGCCATCGGATCATGGCGGACTCCACTTTCGACTCCGAAAGTTGACAAGCGTATAACAAAAAACCGAACATGACATTCGGTTTTCTTTCGTAGCGGGGGCAGGATTTGAACCTACGACCTTCGGGTTATGAGCCCGACGAGCTACCACTGCTCCACCCCGCGATCATTGTAATTGGGACGGGAAAACTCGCCTTTCCCGTACAAGGTTCCTATTCTACGGATTTAGAACAGGTATGTTCCTCCGAAGCGGTGAATATCGGCCTTTACCGGGCCCATAATGCTTAGGGAATAGTCGAGTTGGAGCTTTTTAGTTGCCAGCCCGAGGCCGACGGAGAATCCTCCTAAGCCCAGGCCTTCCGGCACTTGCAGGTCGCGGCGATCCTGATTCTCGTAGCCGAACCTGAGCCGCATGACTTTAGCAACAATAAACTCTCCGCCTATGGAAAAATCATTGAGCGCATAGAAGAAATTACGTCCCTCGCGGTCTCTTGTCAGGTTATGAAAATCCAGATGAACGGTAAGAGGCAGGCGTTCGAGTTTTTTCGAAAGGCCTAACTGCAAATTGAAAGGCAGCGGCTCCTTTGTTCCATCATAATAGCTCAATTGCTTTCCGATGTTCGTTGCCGAGAGGCCTACGGTCAGGAGCAGCGGCACGCTTTCATAAAATACTCCGAGATCGGCAGCAAGACCGGATGAACTATAGGAGCCCGAAACAAGGCTCGACGAAATAAACTTCAAAGCAACACCGTAGTGAAATGGTTTTTCGGGAATGATGCCGGAATATGCTACGGAGAGGACAAAATCTCCGGCCGTAAAATCGTTAGTGAGTTGCCCGAGATTATCGGCGCCCTTGAATGTGCCGTAACTATTATAAAGAATGCCAACTCCGACCCAGCTCTTCTGGCCCAATGCTTCGGGAGCAGGTGCGGAAAATGCGATCGAGCCTTGCGTGATCCCGACTCCGAGCGCACTCACAGAAAGCGAAAGGTCCGTACCCGGAGCAACGGAATCCCGTGGAGTCTGCGATGAAAGGGCGGCGGGATTGCTGAAGATCGTATTCGGATCGTTCTTGATCGCCACAAAAGAATTTCCCATTGCCGCTGCACGCGGAGTGGGGACGATCTTCAGAAGATTGTATAGCTGCGCCCTGCCCGAATTCTCATCGGTCGAAAGTGATGTAGCAGGCTGCGCGAAGATGCTGCGGGAGAGCAGTAGAATGCCAAGAAATACAAATCCAGAAAATTTTGTCATGAGCTGAGTTATTCGTCAATCGCCCCGTCAAATCCGGAGGCGGCCAAGAGCTATTAAGCAACGTTACTAACAACTCCAAAAGCGAAAAAGTATTACACTTGTTTGATGCAGCAAGTTCAACAAAAGTAGGGCAATTTCCTATCCGCGCGGATGGAAACGGCGATGCACTTCAAGCAAGTAGCTCCGGTCGATGTGCGTATAGATCTCCGTTGTCGAAATATCGGCATGCCCGAGCAATTCCTGCACAATGCGTAGATCGGCACCGCCCTCGAGCAGGTGCGTTGCAAAGGAGTGCCGGAATGTGTGCGGAGTGATCCGCTTTTCGATCTTGGCAGCCTTTGTATATTCCTGAATGATATTCCACACAGCCATTCTCGAAAGACCTGTTCCCCTCTCCTGACTGAGGAAGATCGCATCTGTCATTTTCGATTTCTTCAGGAAAAGTGGCCGGACCTTATCCAGATATTCATCCAGTATTCCGATCGCCGCTTTGCCGATGGGGACGATCCGTTCTTTTTTGCCCTTACCGAAAAGCCGCACCAACCCATCGCGAAGAAATAGTTGAGAGACGGTCAGAGTCGTCAGCTCCGATACGCGTGCGCCTGTAGCATAAAGGAATTCTAAGATGGCTTTGTCGCGAATTCCCTTTTTGGAAGTAAGATCGGGTTTCGAAAGAATCGATTCGATTTCCCTGACTGTCAAAATTTCAGGCGGCTGCCGCTTCGGTGTTTTGAGTTCTAGCGATTCGGTCGGATCGAAATCGAGAATGCGTTCGACGAGCAGGAATTTGTAGAAGCCCCGAATGGCAGAAATGATGCGGGCAATGCTGGAGCGCTCAAGCCCGGCTTCGGAAAGCGCTTTGATAAATTGCTGAAGATCGGTGGTCTTCGCAATTCCGAAATCTTTCTGCTTCGAAGAAAGATAGGAAGAGAGTTTCTCGAGATCGCGCTTATATGCATCGAGCGAGTTATCGCTGAGCCCGCGTTCAAGCCGCAGATAGCTCAGGTAATTACGCTCAAGCGACCTTTGCTGCTTCGCTTTCTCCACGATAGGTAAGAGATTGCTGCGGTGGTTGCGGATAGGAGATACGGCTATGGAACGAGCCGATCAGCAAACGCGCAAATACATTTCGAATGATGACGAGGTCATGCAACGTAAGATCGCATTCATCGAGTTGGCCATCGGCAATTCGTTCGCGAAAAAGTGCAGCCAGGTCTGCTTCAATGAGTTCGACGGTTGGCTCGTCAACTCGCATGAGCAAAGTTCTTGCTACGGCTTCCGATGCATCGGCAAGCATTACGACGGCAGTTTCTTTCGTATTCGGTTTTGGTCCGGGATAGCGGTAAAGTGTATCGTCGAGTGTTCCGCCTGCTGCCACAAGGCTTAGGGCCTTCTGATAGAAGAAGGAAATGCGCAGCGTTCCGTGATGCATCGGAATAAAATCAATGATCTTCTCGGGTAGTTTCTCTTCGCGTGCCAAGGCAATGCCTGCAGTTACGTGTGCGCGAACGCGCGCTGCGCTTTCGGCCGAGGAGATCGAATCGTGAATATTCTCATGACTTTGATTCTCGATAAAATCAGCCGGACTTGCGATCTTTCCGACATCATGAAACATTGCTCCAACCTTCGCAAGCAATGAATTCGCTCCGATCGCAAGAGCGGCATTCTCGGCAAGTTGCGAGACGAGCATCGTGTGATGATACGTACCCGGAGCTTCAAGCGCAAGCCGGCGGAGCAGGGGATGATTGATGTCATTGAAATCGGCTAGCCGCAGATCGCTCATCGTATCGAAGATCGCTTCGACAACAAATACCAGTCCCAAAGTCAGCACGGGCGAGATCAGCGCATTTCCAGCCGCAGCAGCAAGTTCGAGTGCAATATCTTTCAGCGGCGCACCGCGCTCGAAGGCAAGTGCAGTGATGGCAATGAAATATCCAAGAAAAATATATCCAATACTTTTGAATAATTGGGAGCGGCTCCGCAGATCACGTACCGTATATGCCGCGAAGGCGCCCGCAGAGAGGCCTGCAAGTGCGACATTATAGTCATTGCCTCGGATACCCGCTACAAGAAGCGCCGTTATCACCGTTCCATAGAAACCCGTACGCGAATCGAACAGCACCGTCAGTAACATAGAAGTCACGGGTATCAGAATGAAATACTCCAAAGGAAACGATGTATGAATGCCGACAGAGACATACGCCATCAGAGCCGGAAAGATGAGTATGACGGAGATCAGCAGAAGCTGCGCATTATCCTTATAGATCCTGCGCCTGATGAATTTTACATAGAGCACAAAAAGCAGAACGATGATGGCCACATGGCCGATCGTGCCAACAGCGCGCGCGACAATAGCGCCCGGGCCTCCCAAATCGATGCGCGCCTGCGCAAGAGATTCCAATGCTGACTTTGCAGCCGGAGTGATGACTTCTCCTTTGGCAATGATCTTCTGACCTTCCAAAATGACGCCATCAGTTTTCGGAACGCGATCGATGATGGACTTCTTGCTTTCATCGGTCTGCTCGGCGCTATAAGTAAGATTCGGGATTAGTGTCGCGGCAGCGATCTTTGCAAGTGCGATCTTCGCATCCTGCGGCGCGCGTATATCCCTTTCGATCGCTTGAAGCAGTGCATTCTTCGCGCCATCGGTTGTGAGCGCATCATGGAGATAGACGATCTGTTCTTCGCTTGCGCGTTTGCGGACTGCGATCTTCTGATCGGAACTCGATGAGTATGCCGATGGAACTGAGCCAACAACATACGAATGCGCCAGCAACTTCATTGCTGCATTCTCGATCGGTGTATTCGCAGTTTCGCCAGGCTGCTTGCCGGTCAGCGGCCTGTCGTGCGCATTGAGATACGACGCAAGTGCTCCGGCTTCTCCATTGGAGAGGCCGAGCGAAGAAGAGAGTTTATCGAGCGAATCGGCTGCGGGCGGACTTCCCGAGCGTCCTGCAAGATCGGAAAATTTTGCAAGCGTATTGTGAAGAGAATCCAAGGATCGTCGGCCTGCTGAGGAATCGATGACGAAAACAGGATAGAAATTTTCCAATGCCTTTGAGACATCTCCGCGGTAACGCTGATTATCCTTCAGCAATCGGAAGGAAAATGGAGCAGTCACATCGGCACTCGTCCAAAGCGAACCGACGGAGTATCCCGTTACATTTTGCGGCGATTGTGCTTGCGGGAAAAGTACAGCGAGAAGAAGCGTGAGGACGACGGCAATAACCAGGCGTGCGCCTTTAGAGCGGCGCCACCCGGCACTACGCAAAGCAATGCCAAATTTATCGAATAGATTCTTGCCGCTATATTTCATTCAAGGTTCGAGATCATTCGTCCTTGTCCGATACCGACTTCAGACGAACGACTAATCATCACTTTTCGCGCATCAAAGCAAGGGCCATCGATTCGAGATCGGCTTTTTGCCGCATGCCGATGTAGTGAGCGCGTATCAGCCCTTTGCGATCGATGAGAAAAGTTACGGGAATGGCATTCATCCCGCCGTATTTATCGGCAATGTCATTGTTACCGATGAGAATCGGATAGGAGATCTTGTATTTATCGTTAAACGGCTTTACCTTTTCAACGCCTTCCTGATCCAAAGCGATACCGATGAACTGCAAGCCGTCTTTGCCATAGGTATTTTGTAATTCGATGAAATCCGGAATCTCCTTACGGCAGGGCCCGCACCATGTAGCCCAGAAATTCAATACGACGATCTTCCCCCTGTAATCGGAAAGACTGACAGTCTTCCCGTTCACATCTTTAAGCGTGAATTCCGGAGCCGGTTTATCGTCGCTGAACTCGGCATGCTTCATGTCTTCGGCTTTCGGTTTGGCGAAAAGGAAGATCGCAATGCCGGATACGAGAAAGAATATCGCAAAAAATATAGGACGCTTCGTTTTCATTGTCGTAGCCCTAGAATAAAAGTCAGACCCCGAGAGATCTATCTTATCTACAAAATTTGAACGGTTTTAGTGCTGATTTGATAGGCTCAAACTTCATCGGCCAGTGAGGCGATTAACATGAAGCCATTAATAATAAAGGAGATGCACGTAGAAGTCAGATAGCCAAGGCCGGAACCGGCACTTATTTATCCGATGGATCGGCTTGCCTGATCTGGGCCTGGTATCTTCCGTTGGAATTCGACCACCGGTCGTGATGAGTATCGGGATTTGAACTGGTAACCGATCCCTGAAACGAGATCAGCTGAAGATCGGAGCTCTCTGAAGTAGGGCCGGTGATCGTGCGCTGCAAGATCAGACCATAATACCTAGCGAAGTAGCGGACGACGTAATTATCACTTGAAGTTCTGTTATCAGCATATTTTACAACAACAACATCGTTGTAATGCACCTCTCGGCCGGGAAGATAGTACTCTTCATATTTTCCGACGACCGTTGCCTGAATATTTTGTGCCGTATCGGCAAACCACGATGCTCCGATCTCTAGTTTGCCCTTCAGCGCTACATAACCCTGATCGGTCGGAGAGTTTGCCAGAAGGCAGATCGCAGATCCATCGGGAGCCTGGACGTTCTTGAAGTAGTAGAGTACTCCGGCATTCGACTGATCCTTATTCGCAAGCTTGAGATAGCTGTTGTATGAATTATCGACCTGGCTTACCTGATAGGTCGAAGTATCGATCACCGATGCATTATCCTGTGAGTAGGTATATTGGAACGTGAGATTCTGCTGGAAGAAATAATCGTTCGCATTGGATGGAAGCTGCGCAGGATCGTTCGGCGATGCACATGCACCGAGAAGAGTGGAGAGAAACGTAATGATCGCCAGTGAAATCGGATTTTTCATATCACACCTCCATTAGAAATGGAAATATATTCCCGAATTGATCTCAAAATTATAGCTTGGCTGAGTCGTTTGTGTCGCTGCCGGTATTCCGAATGAAGATACACCCTGAGCGATCACTTGCTGCTGCTCGGCATCGATGTTATAACTCAGATGCGTACCGCGAAGTCCTACTGAAATTCCGACATCGCTTGTCGCATCGTAATGAGCGCCGATCTCGCCGCCAAGGATCATTCCAGCCGATGAACCTGCTGCCGTTCCGGTAATGGTCAGCGCCAGTTTCTTCCATGCGGGAATGCGGTATTGTAACAAGGCGCCGCCATAAGTAGTTTGCACATGGACCAGGTCGGCAACCATCTCATATCCCTTTTTCGGATCGAGCGCATCCTTTTGTGCAATGCGGAATTTCTTCATCGTTACATTTGCCGTTCCGAATGTTGCGCCGCCCCAGACCTTCGAAATGAAACTCGTCTCATTGGCAAAAGGCTGAAAGAGTGCGGAAACCGACGAGTTCGTTACGACGGGCATCGAAACATTCGTAGCTGAGTTATTCGGAAATTGCTTGCCGATGCCTTCGTTGAAGTAGAATTCCCATTTCTGAATAAAACTCTTCTGCGGATTGGATTCCTCACGATCGAAAGGAGTAAGCGCATGGAATCTATCCTGCTCGCCGATCGATGCAAGATCCTTCGGTTGAGCAATAAGCTTCGGAGTTACTGAAGAGATATCGGCAAATGCATTCACGGGCTCAGGCTTCGCATTGCTTACTTCAAGATCGCCATTTGCAACATTCGAACTGGCTTCGGCACTGATCTCACTTACAAGGGGCGCTCCGGAGTTTTGCATGGATGTCAGGTGCGCCGCATTGAATGGGGAGTGATGCTTCGCTGAGGAATTCCGTAATGTTTGCGTCGTCGCCGAATTGGACTCGGTGTTTCCGGCGATAGCAGCAGGCATTTGTGCCGTGGGAGTCAATGCCGTAGATCTTGCCATTCCATTCTCTGCAATGGCATTAGACGAATTCGAATTCTTGCCGGCAAAGAAACCGGCACCAAGACCGATAAGCAAACAGATCACTGCAACGGAGGCAACGGAAAAAGCTGAACTGAATAGACCGGTACGAGATGTCGTAGCAGCGGATTCGAGGATGGCAGCCGAAGGCGCTGCAGCATTCTGCATAACGGGAGGCATCATCTCGCCAAGCTGAGCCCAGAGTTTCTGCTCGGCAGCATAAGGGACGGCAATCGAATTGCGGTCGCGTTGGAACAGCTCTTGCTGCTTGAAATAACTGCGCAGAAGCTCGCGGCGCTCGGGCGAGACGGAAAGGCGGTGCAATAGCTCCGCTTCCCGGTCCGGCGCCAAGGTGCCGTCCAAAAATTGTAAGAGTTCTGTGTTCATGCTCATATCGCTATCTTCTCTCTTTCTTCATTCTAAAATCTTCCGGGGGTTCTCTTCGCAACTTCTGCAGCGAACTAACGGCTACCCCTCGTCTTTATAATACGGTTCAAGCAACAGCCTCAGCTGTTCGCGCGAACGGTAGATCCTGCTCTTAACGGCAGGAACGGTGAGCTTCATGACATCGGCAATCTCCTGATAACTCAGGCCCTGATACTCAAAAAGCAAGAACGGCTCGCGATTCTCCGGCGGCACTTGTTCCAGTGCGGTCTGGATCCGCATCGCCCAATCATCTCCATACTCGACGGAAGGAGATGCGATGTAGCGCAGATCTTCGATATTATCGAACGTTCTACGGTCTCTGATCCGATTGAGGCAGAGATTATGCGCGATCGTGAAGATCCAACCTGCAAGGCTTTTATCTTCGGCAAATTGATGCGCACGCTGGAAGACGCGGATAAAGACTTCCTGATACATATCTTCGGCCTCGGCGCTATTGCCGAGCATCCTCAGGCAATAACTAAAGACTCTCTGCCGGAAACGCAAGTAGAGTTCGGTGAACGCCTCACGCTTTCCCGCCATGAAGGCGCGAAATAGCTCGATCTCATAAGCGCGCTCGCGGTCCTTGTCGCTTGTGAAATTCGGTTCCATTTGCATCGGCTCGTGTAACTCAGCCATTGTTCGCATAGGCTTGCGCCCAGAAAGAGAAATCTCTAGTAAAATAACACCTCAGGCAGGTCAAAGTTGCATGCGAAAAATAGCCCAAAATGCGAGATTTTGACTCTCCTGGAAGAATTTGCCGGAATCCCGGTAAATCTAACCCGCTATCAGCGGAGAATCTCTAACTATCCTCCGGTAACTACTGCCCTTCGTCTAAATCGCGGGAGTCATTCTTGCCCTGCTCGGCGTTAAAAAACTGAGAGTTATTTCTTCCAGGATGTCACTATAGCACACACACGCACACATGAATTCAGAGGAATCGGGATTTCCCCCGAAGATTCAGAAATTCGCAACCGATCCGGACGGTGAATTCCTTTCGCTGGTTTCACTTCTTGACGATCCGGACGTCCGCATAGCTACTGCCGTCGAAGATCGGCTTCGCGCCCGCGGCTCTTCGATGCTCCATCCTCTGCTCGAATTCATCGATCTCTCCGGCGACGAACTTGCCAAACAACGAGCGACCACTATAGCACTTGAATTTAATGAGTCCGTCCTTATCGAGGAATTTGCCAACCTTCGTTTCAAGCTTGAAGAAAAAAAACGCGGTGCTCTTGAAGAAGGCGTATTCCTCATTGCCCGCTACGGCTATCCCCGGCTTGATCAGGAGTACTACAAAGCCGAACTCGATGCGCTTGCCGGAATGATGCACGACAGGATCAAAGGGATACTCTCTCCCGATGAAGTCCTGGCAGCCGTCAACGAATTCTTTTTCAAGACGCGGGGCTTCAAAGGCAATCACGAACATTTTTTAGAAGCCGATAACAGCTACATCAATCAAGTTCTCGATCGGCGCATCGGAATTCCGATCTCACTTGCAGTGATCTATGTTCTCGTTGCCGGCCACCGGCTTGGCCTTCCGTTTACCGGAGTTTCGACTCCGGGACATTTCCTGATCCGCTACGACGGAATTCCCGGTGAGCCGCTGTTCATCGATGCTTATAACGACGGCATCATCCTTCGCGAAAAAGACATCAAGAAATTTCTCTACACTTCCGGTCTGCCTTATTACGAATCGTTTATCCGCCCGGCGTCGTCGCGAATGATCCTGCTGAGGATGATCCGGAATCTTATCGTCCTCTTCGAGGGCAAAAAGGATGTTGTTGCCCAAAGGGCCTTCGAACGCTTCCAGAGCGCCCTGCTTGGCAAGCGCCACGAAGAGGCAGCAGAGGCTCCGGAGGATATTTTCGAGTAAGTTATTGTTTTATATAGAGTTAAAGAATTCATAATTAGAGAGCATTAATCAGGATCTCGTATTAAACTTTATCTGCGATTTGGACTCTAATAAGGTAGAAGAGGCGTTTGGCGGACGCGCATAGCAAAAGAAAAAAAGAGGATTAACATCCCCCGATGGATTTACGAGAAGAATATGCGCATCTGAGCGACGAAGAACTTGCAGCACGTTTTCGTGACGGCGAGAAACGCGTCAGTTTTACGATGATCGTTGAGCGCTATCAAAGGCGCATCTACTACTCGGCACGGAAACTGGTCAACGGCGATCATGATGAAGCCGATGAAATAGCGCAGGAGACGTTCGTCAAAGTGTATGAGGCATTGCATACGTTTCGCGGGGACGCAAAACTTTATACCTGGATCTATCGCATCATGATGAATGCCGTGATCTACAAGATGCGCCGCAAGAAAGTCCGGAAGAATGTCGGGCTTGAAGAAATTGAAAATACACTGGAGACCGAAGATCATTCGCCGCACGAGCGAATCGAGCGGCAGGAGATGACGGCGCTGATCGAAGAAGCGATCGCCACCGTGCCGCCTAAACAGCGGGAAGTATTTCTGCTCCGGTTCTACGACGAAATGCCGTATGAAGAGATGTCGCAGATCTTAGGAACAAGTGTTGGCGGATTGAAAGCAAATTACTTTCATGCCGTCAAAAAGATCGGAGAATTTATTCAGCGAAGAGGCAACGTGAATTGGGAAGCATTGGAGAAAGCAGGGAAAGAAGAATGAACGAAGAGATCTATAACGAAAAGGAATTGAAAGCGCTGGAAGAGGAGATCCGCGCTTTAGGAATTCCGTATTCCCAAAACGAGCCGGATGAAAGGTATTTTGCGAATTTCAGAGTTCGCGTGATGGAGAGGATCGAAGAGAAGACTGAGAAAAAGAGTATCACTGCAACAATCTGGTCATGGCTTTCCTCATCTCCAGTTCGCTATCTTTCACTCGGAGCAGGGCTAGCTGCCATAATCGTTGCCGTTATGCTTATGCAGCCTGCTCCCCAGCAGCAGATCGCCCAGGTACCCGTCGTGCAGCAACATATGGCCGCACAGCCTGAAGTAGCACCTGCTCCGAAAGAGAATCCTGCTCCTGCGCCGACAGTTATTGCGAAACCGAAAGTGCATAGAGATCAGAATCTGGCAGTCAAGCCGAAAGCGAATTCTGTTGTCGATGCAGCGAATAAGTCAGCCGATTTTGCGGCGATGGATGAGATCCTGACAAGCGATACCGATGAACCGGTGAATTACGAAAGCCTTTCCGAATCCGAACTTGAATCGGTTTTGGCTGTGGCGCAATCTATGAAATAATTTCCAGAGAAGAAGAAACGGGGTAAGAAGAATATGCCGAACATGATACAGAACATTTCCGGAAGCATCAAGACGATGACTGCAATCCTCTTGTTAAGCTTTGCCCTGCCTGCATTTTCGCAGGAGGTGCCGCCCGAGCGCCGCAAACCGGATCCGGAACGAGTGAAACAATTAATGCAGAAAGTCCTGGAAGTCAAGCACCAGAAATTGCGCGAAGTATTAAATCTCGACGATGAGACTTCAAAAAAATTCTTCGAGCAATACGATCCGGCCGAAAAAGACATGATCGAACTCATCAAGCAGCGTCAACAGCAAGAGATCAAGCTGCTGCAACTTACACAAGGCGATTATAAAGATGCCGATGTCGATCCGACGCTGCAGAGTATTAAAGCTCTCAATCAACAGATCCAGGACCGATACGAAAAACTCGATAATAGTTTGAAATCCGTTCTGACTCCGCGTCAGCGGGCACGGCTTATCGTATTCGAGAAGGAATTCAATCAACGAGTCCGCGAAAAGATCCGCCAGCGTCGCGAGCAGTGGAAGGATAACCACCCTTTCAAGGGCCGGCGCGGAAATAAGCCGGCAAGACCGAATGTGAAGTAAGAAAGAAGAACAATGAGTTAACTATTTCCGACTCAAAACTCCTCAGGCAGATCGATCTGCGTGAGGGGTTTTCCTTTTTTCGGGAGCGGCAATGACATCCGGGACGTTTCCATCCCGCATGATCTATCTTGACAATAGCGCCACAACACCTCTTGATCCCCTCGTTGCCGAGGCAATGAAACCGTACCTTGGGGAGAAATTCGGCAATGCTTCGAGTATTCATTCTCTCGGACGGGAGGCGCGGCTGGCCTTAGAAGACTCTCGCAATTCTATTGCATCGGCGATCGGCGCCGATCCGGCCGAAATAGTCTTTACTTCCGGCGGAACAGAAGCGAACAATCATGCCATTAAAGGATCGATCTTTGCTGCAGTGAAAAGTGGAAAGCACTTCGATGAGCTATCGGCCATCACATCGGAAGCCGAGCACTACGCCATCCTTGAACCAATGGATTTCCTGGAGTCGCTCGGAGTGAAGATACTTCGAAGCAAGGTAGGCGGAGATGGAGTAGTCGAAGTTGAAGGCATCGCAAGCCAGTTCGGAAAAGATCTGACGTTTGCTTCTTTCATGTTAGTCAATAATGAAGTAGGATCGATTAATCCTGTAAAAGGACTGGCGGGGCGAGTTCGGAGCGCATCTCCGAATGCGATCATCCATACCGATGCAGTTCAGGGATTGGGAAGAATGGATATCGATGTCAAAGAGCTTGGAGTCGATCTGCTCTCACTTTCAGCACATAAGATCCACGGCCCGAAGGGGATCGGTGCGCTCTTCATTCGGCGCGGCGTAAAGCTCGAGCCGCTGCTTCATGGCGGATCGCAGGAGCGCAACCGTCGCGGCGGCACGGAAAGCGTGGCACTGGCAGTGGGATTTGGAGAAGCAGTCCGGCAGATGGAATCGGCAAAGCAAGCTTCGAGAGAACAGGTTCGCATGGTTCAGGAGTATGCGATCAAGCGACTAGCAGCGTTGCCGGAAGTGAGCTTTAACTCGCCGAAGGATGGAGTGGACGGAATACTCAATATTTCATTCACCGCCGATGTCTTGAAGCGGCTCGATAGCGAGGCACTGCTTATCAGGTTTGATATGGAAGGTATTGCTGTCAGCAACGGAGCAGCGTGTACTTCAGGCAGCCTTCAGCCTTCGCATGTTCTTGCTGCAATGGGAAAAGGAAATGAGATCGCTTCGAAATCCGTTCGCGTCTCCTTTTCACATCTTAATCGGACTGAGGAAATAGACCGCTTCATCGAAGTCCTGCAAAAGATCATCCGGGATTGACGAGCCACTGGTCGGAAGTTGACTGCATTCTTCGTTCGAATTCCCTGATCATGATTCCGTATCGCAATCCGCAGGTGCTGACAGAAACTTCATCCAAGCCGAGATACTTCATGATCTCCTGAAGGATCATTGCACCGGCCGGAAGAATATCTGCTCGGGAAGAATGAACTGCAGGATATTTTTCCGTTATTTCCGATGGCTTTAGAGCAAGAAGCTCCGTCATGATGATTGCAAGATCATCTGTAGTCAGCTTCGCGCCGTTCACCTTGTGTGGGTCGAAAGAAGCAAGATTCAGTTTCATGGCGGCAAGTGAAGTCGGAGTGCCTGCAACGGCGATCAGTTTATCGAGCTGGAGAGGATTCTTGAAGCCACGAGTAATTTCCGATTCTATGAATTCTCTTGCACTGGTGATAGAGGCATCATTGATCGAAGACAGATATCTTTCCGTGATACGAACTGCGCCGATATTCATGCTAATGCCGGCTGCATACTCACCTTTCGATCCTGCAGCAAGTTCTGTGCTTCCACCGCCGATATCAAGCGAGCCGATTGCTCCTTGCAAGTCGTCGCGTCTGAGCCCGCACATTGCGCCGCGATAGCTCCACTTCGATTCGTCGGCACCGCTTAAGATCTCAACATCAAGTGTGAACTCATCGCGGATCCTTTCAACGATCTCATCCCGATTGGTGGCATCGCGCAAGGCGCTTGTGCCGATCGCTGCTACAGCATCGATTTGTTCTGCTTTCAGGACACCCTGATACTGAGTCAGGATGTTCCGAAGTCGTTCATACGCTTCCGGCTGAATACGTTTTGTTTCATCGACTCCGGCTCCGAGCCTGGCTATGGAATGGACATCGGCAACACATTTCATCTGACCGATACGATCGGATTCTGCGATCAACAGAAGGCAAGTATTTGTGCCGATATCGATCGAAGCCTGTCTCATTCTGACTGCAATTTCAGATGGAGAGCGATCCATTCATTTTCTTGCATCCGGTTAACGAGTGAATAGCCTTCGGCATTATAGACATCGAGGACTTCTTCAGCATCGTATTCAAGAATTCCGGAAAGGACTAAGTCTCCGCCATTCGTATGATGACTTTTAATTTCACCGGCAATCGCTAAGAGGATGTTCCTATGAATATTGGCAAGGATTATCTCGAAATGTTCAGGAGGCTTAACGGTTGATGCAAGATCTCCGTGTCGCACATCAAATTGCTCGTTAGAGAATCCGTTGCGTTCACGATTTTCGATGACATTCTTGTATGACCATTCGTCGGTATCGATCCCTACTGCATTGCTTGCTCCGCGAAGAAGGGCATACATTGCAAGAGCTCCGGTACCTGTTCCAATATCAAGAATACTCTTGCTACGGCATTCAAGCGACTCGATGGCTGCGAGGCAGAGCCTCGTCGTTTCATGATGGCCTGTTCCGAAACTCATTTTCGGATCTATGACAAGCAGGTAAGTATGTGGAAGCGACTTAGCTTCGTCTAACTTCCAGCTGGGAGTTATCACCAGATCCTTGGAGATCTGTATGGGTTCGATCTCTGCCTCCCATGCCGCATTCCAATCCTTGTCTTCGATCTCTTCGGATTCGGTAAAGGATATTTCTTTCTTTGGAAGGTCAGCGAGATATTCTTTCAGCTTGAGCATCTCGCTCTCATTCCAATCCGAGCGTAAGAGATAGACAGTTAATAAGCCCGTGGAGGATTCTTCAAATCCCTGCACGTCATAATTCATCAGGAAATATCCTTTGAGGTTTTCTTCGTATTCGAGGGAGACGTTGAACGAGAGAGAAAAATATTGAGAAAGAGCCATTATTGTGCAGCCCCTGACTTCTTGACGATCTTGATCTCAAATAATTTCGGCCATTGCTTTCCGGTGACGAAGATGCGGTCGCCTTTTTCATCGTAGGCAATACCGTTGAGAACATCGACATTCTCGGTACGCTCCTGCGGCATGAGCAGTCCTGCAAGATTGATCCATCCCAGCACTTTGCCGGTCACCGGGTCGATGCGCACGACAGAATCGGTGCGCCAGATATTTGCGTAGATCTCACCTTTGATGTATTCAAGTTCATTGATATCTTCTACACGGAATCCTTCATCGAAGATCTCCAAAGTCTTTACGATGGCCAGCGAGCTTGGGTCGAGGAAGCTGATCTTGTTGGAGCCATTGCTCATGATGAGGTAGGTTCCGTCGTTGGTCAGTCCCCAGCCTTCTCCCTCGTAATGCCAGGAGCCGAGCTGCTTGAATGTTTTCTGATCATAGATGAAGCCGATATGAGTCTGATAAGTGAGTTGGTAGATCTTTCCTCCGAGGATCGTCATTCCCTCGGCGAAGTATTCTCCGGGGATATCGATCTTTTGCAGAACCTTGCCTGTAGTGAGCTCCACCCGGCGCAGAGAAGAGTGGTTATTCAGGCCGGTGCTTTCATAGAGTTCGCCATCGAGATATTGCAAACCCTGTGTGAATGCATCCGGATCGTGGTGCCAGGTATTGACCACTTCATAACTATAGAGCGGCGCAGGCTGCGTGGTGTTTTGTGGAGGATTTTGTTTGGGTGGCTCCGCTTCCTTCTTGCAGCCGGTGGCGAAGAATGAAATTGACAGAAAGAGACCTAAAAACAAATGCTTTTTCATAGTACGATCACTTGTAGGATGGATTTTCCGAATAATATTACGGCAGAGTGTAACAAAATCAGGGCAGGCAAGTTCTTATATACGTAGACGTTCGCAGTCAAACGTAGAACGTAAACAAGCGCCTGCAAAAGCAATGCTTAGAGAGAGTGACCTTCTGCAGGCACAAATTTCTCGGGAATGCCTGACCGAAGTAGCGACCCACTGCTACTACCGTCAGGCATTTCTCTATCTATGAGGCTAATTTCATAGCCTTCCTCGCTTCGACATTTCCGTTCGGCAACTTGTTACGTATTAGCACGTATAGTTGCAGATCACAATTTCTTTTAAGAACACCCATGATTACGATTCGCAGATCCGATGAACGCGGCCACATCCAGCAGGGATGGCTTAATACATACCACACCTTTTCTTTTGCCGACTATTTCGACGAAGAGTGGGTGCATTTCCGTACACTCCGCGTGATGAATGAGGACCGCATTGCAGCGAATCAAGGATTCGGAATGCATCCGCACCGCGATATGGAGATCATTACCTACGTCCTTTCCGGTGCCGTTCAGCATAGCGATAGCATGGGGAATTCCGGCATCATCAAGCCCGGAGATGTGCAGCGTATGAGTGCCGGAACCGGCATTTTTCATAGCGAGATCAATCCGCTAGATGAAGAATTATATCTCTACCAGATCTGGATCATGCCGAAGCAACGGAATGTGACGCCTACGTATGAGCAGAAGCGATTCGAAGATTCGGAGAAGAAAAATCAACTGCGTCTGGTTGCCTCACCCGATGGGGCCGAGGGATCGGTGACGATCGGCCAGGATGCAAAGCTCTTTGCCTCGTTGCTCGACAGCGGGAAAAGTCTGAGCTATGAAGTGGCGCCGGGACGGGCATTGTGGGTGCAGGCAGTTTCGGGAAAGTTGTCGGCTAATGGGATCGAGATCGGTACCGGAGATGCCGTTGCGATAACCGATGAAAGCCAGCTTGTGATCGATGCAAAAGAGAACTCCCATATTCTGCTCTTCGACCTGAACTAAGAATAATTTTTCAGGAACATCACCAGCCCATCCGAAGTTGTACCCCCGCTCCAACAAGCCGATGTGGCGGAATGGTAGACGCAACGGACTTAAAATCCGTTGGGGTGTAAACCCCGTGCCGGTTCAAGTCCGGCCATCGGTACAGTTGCTAGGGACTTTCGGACTCTGATTCAATCAGATGTCACCTTCGGGGAGATACTAAATCAAAGGATACCCTCAACCCTCATTGAAAAACTCGCTTCATTGCATTTTTGAATCCACCGGAAATAAAAAACACGGTCTCTATCTTTCCTGATTTATTGACTTCAAACTCGATCTGCCTGTCACTTCCATCTCCATAAAAGAATTTTGTTGTTGATTCGGGTTTTAGTTCGATATGAGAACCTGCCTTTTGTCGATACAGCTTATCACCCGTTTTAATGATTTCAATTTTGTCATTCGCACTCAATTCATATTGACCAACATATTTAGCCATTATGGCTGTATCTATTTTTGATTCAACATGGCGATATGGCGGTACAATATCCTTTCCAAAAACAATAGCGGCAAGAACATTAGCAATATTCGTGGAGTTACTTTCGTTATTGGAAAGTACTACTATAGTAACAGAGTCTTGTGGGAAGCTCCCCAAGTAGGAAATAAAGCCCCGTAACTGTCCATTATGCCATATCTGATAATGATTCATAAAAGTGTCAATAAGTAATCCATATCCGTATGTATTCAGATTTGGAGTTGTCATTAATTTTATTGAAGCTGCTGAGATAATCTTATTCGACAGCAATGCAGTGTTCCACTTATTCAGATCTTCAACTGTGGATACGATGGCACCTGCACTAAAGGGGCCCTCCATCGAGTAATGGCTGTTGTTACGCCATCCAGATGCGGTTTTTTCATACCCTCTCGTTCTATTTACCAAGATCGTATCCCAATTGCTGACAAAGGTGTTATTCAATCCGGCTTTTAAAAAGATATGATGGAGCATATAATCGCTGTATGACTGGGCGGTCACCTTTTCAATAATCATACCTAACAGAAAATAACCGAGATTGCTATAATGAAAATTAGTACCTGGCGAAAAGTCCAAAGGTTGCCTTTTGATCAAAGCAAGCATTGAATCTTCTCTTATCTTCAATGCTTCAACAAAGCCATCTAACTCTCCTGTTGTCTTTAGACCCGATGTATGACTAAGCAGCATGTGAATCGTAATACTATCACCCTTTGGAAAGTCAGGGAAAAACTTATCTAGCTTGTCGTTCAGGCTTAACTTCCCATCTTCTGCCAGAAGAAGAATAGCGCAGGCAGTAAACTGCTTTGTTAACGATGCAATCTGATATACGCTTTGAAGCTTGTTCTTTACATTAAGCTCCTTGTCTGCCAAACCAAAAGCCTTTTC